>JBBRZC010000144.1:0-9256 GCA_038237075.1 Actinomycetales bacterium | reverse complement strand
GTGCGGCCGTCGATGATGTCATGCTCAGGCGGTCGGCGGCTGGTCGTCACCCCGCCGGCGCAGGTAGCGCTCGAACTCTCGAGCGATCGCGTCCCCGCTCGCCTCGGGGAGGTCCGCGGTGTCGGTGGCCTCTTCGAGGGACTGGACGTACTCCGCGACCTCCTCGTCGGACTCGGCGAGCTCGTTGACCCCCCGCTCCCACGCCCGGGCGCTCTCGGGCAGGTCGCCGAGCGGGATGCTGACGTTGAACAGCGACTCGAGCTTGCCGAGCAGGCCGAGGGTGGCCTTCGGCGAGGGGGAGCTGCCCGCATAGTGGGGCACCGCAGCCCAGCAGGTCAGGGCTGGGAGGCCAGAGCGAGAGGCCGCGTCGGCGAGGACCCCGACGATGCCGGTGGGCCCCTCGTACTTGCTCGATTCGGCGTCGTAGCGGTGGATGACGTCGGTGTCCTCGGAGGTCGCCGTGACCGGGATCGGCCGGGTGTGCGGCACGTCGGCGAGCAGCGCGCCCAGGGTCACGAAGGTCGTCACGCCGAGCTGCTCGGCGTAGTCGAGCAGCTCGATGGTGAAGGTACGCCAGCGGGTGGACGGCTCGATGCCCTCGACGAGGACGACGTCGCGCTCGAACGCCGTCCTGCGGGCGAGCAGCAGGCGGGTGGTCGGCCAGACGATGCGGCGCTGGTTTCCCTCGGTGACGACCCGGGGCCGGTTGACCTGGAAGTCGTAGAACTCCTCGGGGTCCAGGGCCGCGATGGGCTCGGCGGCCCACACGTCGGCCAGGTGCGCGACCGCGGCCGTCGCCGCCTCGCCGGCGTCGTTCCAGCCCTCGAAGGCCGCAATGAGGATGGGGTCACGAAGCTCGGGCACATCCTCGAGTTCGAGCACGAGATGCCTCCGGCCTGGTCGTGGGTGAAGCACGAACCTTCGACGGTCCGTCGGCCCACCCTATGGCGTGGCCCGCCGAGGAAGCGCTCAGGCGCCGAGGGAGCGCTCAGGCGCCGAGGGAGCGTCGGCGCATCACGAGGAAGGTGACCACTGCAGAGAGGATGGCCAGCGCGAACCACCCGACGAGCGCCGTGGGGAACCCGCCGCCGTCCGAGGTCGGCTGAGTCGCCGCGACAGCGGTGCCCGTGGCGCTCGGCGCCGCACTGGTCGGTGCGGAGGAGGTCGGTGCGGAGGAGGTCGGCTTCGTGGACGCTGAGCTGGTGGACGCCGCCGGGTCGGTGAGCGTGAGCACCGGGGCCGGGTGCTCGGGCTCGGCTGCGCCGTCGGCCGCCACCTCGATCCACGAGACGACGGTGCCGTCGCTGTAGGTCTGGAGGGCCTTGAAGGTCAACGTCGTGACGCCTGCGGGCAGCCGGTCGACGTGCAGGGCGAATGCCTTCTCCTCGGTGCCCGAGAGGGCACCTCCCTTGAAGACGACCTGGTCGACGACGTCGGAGACCGGGCCGTCCTTGCCCGCGACGGGGGTGGCGAGGTGGCGCGTCGTCGTCGTCGGTGTGAAGCCGTTCTGGGGCTTCGCGCTCACCCCGGGCAGCGGGTGGTCGGTCGGCATGACGAGGGCGATCGTGGTCGTCGTGGCCGGCGCCTTCTCGTTGGGCACGTGAAAGGTCAGGGTCACGTCGGAGGCGCCGACCGTGCCGGGCTCGGCCTCGACCTCGACGTGCGCCCAGGCCGCGACGGCGCCGCCGACGAGCATGACGGCTGCGGCGAGAGGGACGAGGAGCAGACGGGTGTCGCGGCGTCGGAGCCGAGCGCTCGTCACGTGGTGGAGGGTCATCGAGAGGCCTTCGAGGTCAGGGAACGGGGATCAGGGTCGAGCGGGCCGGGCCGACGGGGGTCAGGACACGATGATGTCGGCGGACAGGGCCGTCGCCTCTACCGGGGAGGTCTGCACGGTCAGCCTCAGGGTCCAGGTGCCCCGGGCCGGGAGGCTGACCTTGAGGTCCTCCTCGCCGGTGGCCGAGGCCCCGGCCGCCGAGACCCCGCCAGACAGGACCGGCTGGAGGTCGAGCCGGCCGAGCCCGCCCGCGGGAAGCGTCATCGACCCGCGCATCGCGGTGACGGCCATGGGCCGGCCGTCGGCGCCCCGCACGATGACGTGGAGCACGGTGTCGCCGACCCGGGGCTCGGCGAGGTCGAGGTCGACGATGGTCCCGTTGGTCGTCACCGTCTTGTGGAAGGGCGCGACATACTCCTGCTGCGCAGGCACGATGACGACGAGCGCAGACGTGAGCCCGAGCACGGCGACGGCGATGCCGATCTCGGCGACGAGGCCTGCATGCAGACGACGCAGCTGACCAGGCCCGGCTTCCAGCGGCCGGAACGTCATCTCCCGCACGGGGACGACGCCGGCCAGCGGCGGGACGAGCGGGGGCCGGCGTGTGGTGGTCACGAGGTGGCGCTGCACCCAGGTGCGGGCGAGGTTGCCGAGGGCCACGAGCGCCACCACGCCAGCGAGCTTGACGAGCAGCAGCCGGCCGTACTCGGTGGATCGCAGCGCGTCGAGCGAGCGCACCTCGCGCCAGGCGAGGAAGGTGCCGGTCGCGACGATGACGAGGACGCAGGTGAACGCGAGCCGTGAGAAGCGCGGCAGGACGGCGGCGAGATCCCCGACGCGGGCGGCCGGCCGCAGCGCGATGGCGACGAGGGCGAGACCGCCCAGCCAGGTCGACATCGCGACGAGGTGCACGACGTTCGCCGCGACCGCGAGGGGTGCCACGGTGCCGGTGGCGGCGTGGCCGGCCATGGCCCAGGTCACCATGAGGCCGGCGCTGACGGCGGCCGCGAGGCCCAGCACCCAGGCCGGGCTGAGCAGGGGGGTACCCGGGTCTGCGGGCATTGCCGGCCCGCGACGTCGCGGCGGCTCGTCGGGCACTGGGCCCGCGCGTCGGGCCACCGCCGCCATGAGGGTGATGCCGAAGGCGACGACGAGGTAGAACCGCGCGGCGTACAGCAGGTCGAAGCGCCGGGAGTGGGTGTCCAGCGACCCGGGCGCCGACCAGATGGCGCTGAGCGGCTGCCCGTCGGCCCAGACCCCCTGCAGGAGCATCCCGCCGAGAGTGCTCAGGACGAGTAGGCCGAGTCCGCTCCAGAGCAGTCGTCTCACCCGGGCGTCGGTGAGGCCGTCCCGCCACAGCGCCAGCACGACGAGGAGCAGGCCGGGGCCGAGCGCGAGCCCGACAAAGCCGACGCCGCGGCTGACCCCGAGGAGCAGCCCGGCGAGGTCGTTGTTCTGGTTGCCGGTCGAGCCGGCCGCGACGACGCTCGCGGCGCCGATCGAGAACCGGAAGGAGCCGCTCACCGGGTGGGTGTCGGTGGAGCTGACCTGCCAGCTCACGGTGTAGGTGCCGTTCCTGAGGCCGTCCGGGAGCGAGACCGCCAGGCGGTTGCCCTCTGCCCCGACCGTGCTGACCGGGCCGGTGGCGACGGGGCTGAGGCGGTCGTCAAGGACGCGGATGGCGTTGGCGGCCGGCTCGACCCCCTCGCCGAAGGTCAGGCTCACCTGGTGCGGCTGCGTCGCTCGCACCTCGCCCGGCAGCGGGTCGCTGCCCTCGAGCTGCGCATGCGCCGAGGCCGGCGGCGCGGCAGCGACCACGGCGGCAGCCGCCATGAGCAGCACGGCGACCGCTCGTCGTACCCGTCCCCGGAAGGTCCCTCGCACTGCGGCTCCTGATGCGTCCCGCCGGCCGCTCCCCGCGCAGCGGCGACGGCGCGCGTCTCGAAGGAGACTACGCAGCGTGCCTGCGACGGGGACCGAAACGGGAAAGTCGGACCCTCCCCGCACGCTTCAGTATGCCGTGCGGTCCCTGCGCGGCGCGCCGCCGGCCGGCCCCAGCGCGCCGCCGGCCGGCCCCGGCGAGGCCGGGAGGTACTAAGACCATCGGCCACTTGCGGATCCCGGCCCCTCGTGCGCAACTCCAAGGTTGTCCCGAGACCGGACCGGCATCCTTCCGAGCATGGACACCACCGAGACCCTCCGACGACGCAGCGTGCGCACCCTCGTCGTCGTGCTGGCCGTCGTCACCGCGACGGTGCTCGGGGGCTGGCGTGTCGTCGCGTCGGCTCAGGGTCGGCCCGACCCGTCGAGCTTCACGATCGGGGCCGTGACCTACCGGGTCACCCACGCCGAGGCCGTCCCGGGGCTGTCGGATGAGGACCTCTCGGGGATGGGCCACGGCATACAGGGGCTCGTCTCGGACGACAAGGCGATCATCCGGGTCAGCCTCGTCCTCAGCTCGGGGAGTGACTCCGGCGGTTATGACCCCGGTGCCTTGCGGTTGCGGGTCGCCGGCTCGCCCGACCTCGTCGAGCCGGTCGGCGGCTCGCTGCCTCCGGGTCACCTGCGCCCCCAGTCGACGATCGAGGGTGCCATCGCCTTCGTCGTCCCGCGCAACGGCGCCGCCATCACCCTCGAGGTGCCCGGCACGAGCCGGCAGCTCCCTCTGCTCACCGTCGACACGGCCCCCGCCGGGGCCGGCCAACACGCGCACGACGCCACGACGAAGCCGACCGGCTCGAGCACGGCGACCGACCACGCCCTCACGCCCGACCAGCCCTGAAGGACGCCCAGACCGTGTCTACGCACAGCGTGCCCAGCCCCAGCGAGCCAACCTCCGGCTTGCCCACCTCCAGCGTGTCCGGTACGGGCGTCCCCGTCGGTGCGCGCCGCGTCCGCCCTCGCCGCCGGCTCCCGGTAGCCGCTCTCGTCCTCGCCGGCGCGCTCGCGCTGACCGGCTCGGTCTGGCTCACCTGGCTCGGCATGCTTGCCGGGTCTCCCATCGGGCAGGAGGGACTGCTGCGGGGCGCGCTCGCCGTCGCGGCCCTCGGTCTGCCCGAGGTCGTCGTCGCTGTCCCCGTCGCGCTCTCCCTGCTCCGGGGGGGGCGCCGCCCCTCAGCCGTCCCTGCCTGGCAGCTCGTCGTCACGAGCGCCGGCGTCTCGGCTGCGGTGCTGTCCGCCGGCAACCAGCTGCGGGGCATGGTCCTCGGGCGTGTGTCGACCGAGCTGCCGGCAGTCGCGCTCGTCGGCGACGCCCTCGGCCTGCTCGTCGCGCTGCTCCCGGTCGCCGCCCTGGTCGTCCTCGCCGGGCGCGTCGACCGCAGCCCGTCCCGGCGACACCGGCGCTTCCGCCGGGCCATGGTCGTGGCCCTGTCGCTGGCGGTGACGTCTGTGCCCTACCTCGTCAACAGCCCCGCGCAGGCGGCCCCGGCGGCGGCCCCGTCCTCCACCTGCCTGTCGGGTGGCCCGGTCGACAAGACCTTCGACATCACCTCGCTCGACGTCAACATCCCCGTCAACCGCTTCGGTGACCACGACCCGTCCGGCAAGATGCTGGCGCTGACGAACCGGATCGCGGACATCCGCGCGGAGGAGAAGAGCCAGCAGGTCTCGATCGGCCTGCGCGACGACCCGATCCAGGCCCTCGTCGTGCGCGCCAACGAAGGGGACTGCATCGAGGTGACGTTCACCAACCGGGCCTCCGGCGGCGACTACGGGCTGCACATCGACGGACTGGAGTTCAACACCGCCTCCTCGGGCGACGCCATCGGCGCCAACCCGGCCTCCACGGTGGCGGCCGGTGCGACGACGACCTACCGGTTCGCGATTCCCAACGACCCCCGCATGGAGGGTGCCCACTACATCCACCCCGGCCCGGGCTACCGCAACGCCGTCGACCACGGCTTCTTCGGAGCCCTCGTCGTCGAGCCTCCCGGCTCGACCTACTGGAACGCCAGCACCCCCGGACAGCCGCTGGCCTCAGGGTGGGAGGCGATCATCAAGCCGATGGACGTCAGCGCGGTCTGCGACCCGTCGTCCCGCGTGGCGAGCTGTGGGTTCCGTGAGGCGGCGCTGCTGCACCACGAGATCGGCAACGACAACGAGACCCTGATGGACAAGACCGGGCACGGCGTGCCGCAGGTCGATGACACCACGGGCAGCTACCGGCCCGGCGGCTTCGCCCTGAACTACCGCTCCGAGCCGTTCCGCAACCGCCTGCTCGCCTTCCCTGGCGAGAAGTCCCATTCTTACAGCAGCTACACCTTCGGTGACCCGGCGACCCCGATGCCGCGTGGCTACCTCGCCGACCCGACAAAGATCCGGCTGTTGCACGCCGGCGGTGAGAAGTTCCACATCTACCACCTACACGGTGGCGGTGACCGCTGGCGCTACAACCCGGTTGCGGACACGACCTACAACTACGCCGACACCGGCCTGCGCAAGGACCCGGCGACCGAGCTCTCCCCCTCGCAGCGCCTGGACTCCCAGGCCATCGGCCCGGGCGAGTCCTACAACCTCGAGATCGAGGGCGGCGCCGGCGGCGTCCAGCAGTCCTCGGGCGACTTCCTCTTCCACTGCCACATCGCCAAGCACTACGTCTCCGGCATGTGGAGCTTCTGGCGGGTCTACAGCACGCTCCAGCCGGACCTCGTCCCGCTGGCCGACCGGCCAAGCCCCATGGGCGGCGTCGAGGCGGCGTCACTGATCGGCCGGACCTTCAACGGCGTCACCATCACCAAGGACAACCTCGACGCTTTCGTCCGCCCGCAGCTGCCGCCGGCCGGCATACCGCAGAACGGCCAGGACCCCACGGTCTGGGACTGGAAGGTCTCGGGCACCACGGCCGCGCCGCTCTACCTGGGCGCACCCGCCGACCCGACGGTGTTCCCGGACTCGACCAAGGTGCTCCCCGGGCAGCCGAACCTGCTCGCGGTCGACGCCGGCAACATCGTCGGGAACCGGCCGAAGATCCTCTTCGACCCCACCAACGGCCGTCCGGCATACCCCCTGTTCCGGACGAACATCGGCAAGCGGCCCCCGTTCACGCCAAACGGCCACAGCGGGGCTCCCTGGCTCGGCAACAACACGGCGCAGACCCCGACGAACGCCGCCGACCCGTGGGCGAACCGCAACGACGGGCTCTGCCCCAGCGGCCGGCCGCTCAAGTCGTTCAACGTCGTCGCCATCGCCAAGCCCATCCAGCGCACCGCGACGAGCGTCGACCCCGAGGGCAAGATCTTCGTCCTCGCCCACGACAAGGCCGACGTCTACGCCAACCGCAAGCCCTCGGACCCGCTCGCGATCCGCGCCAACCAGGGTGACTGCATCGGCGTCACGCTGACCAACGAGATCCCGAACGCCGGCGCCTTCGACGGTGTGTCGAAGACGACCATGCATATCCACCACGTCCAGTTCGACGTGCAGGGATCCGACGGGGTCAGCGCCGGGTTCGCGTTCGAGCACTCGGTCCGGCCCTACCAGGCCTACGACTACACGCTCGTCGCGCCGGTCGCCGCGGGCGCCACGGTCCTGCGCCTCAGCGATGTCGCCAAGTTCGTCGGTACCGACGCCAACGGCAAGCCCACCCAGCCGTTCATCGCGGTCGGCGAAGGCACCGAGGGCCTCGACATCCGGCAGATCGCCTCGGTCAACAAGTCCGCCAAGACGGTGACCCTGGTGGCCGGCCTGGCCAACGCGCACGCCACCGGTGAGGGCGTGGGCAGCGAGTTCATCCAGTACCGCTGGTACCCGGACGTCGTCCTCGACAACATCTTCTGGCACGACCACGTCGACGGCATCCACGGTTGGGGCCACGGCCTCGTGGGCCAGCTCATCGTCGAGCCGGCCGGCTCGACCTACCACGACCCGGTCACCGGGGCGCAGGTCGACTCGGGCACCCTCGTCGACATCCACACCACCAAGGCGATGGCGCCTGGCTGGGTCGGCGGCAGCTTCCGTGAGCTGGCCCTGTGGACCATCGACGACAACGACAAGGCCGACTACTCGACCCTCAACCTGCGGGCGACACCCCTGACCGGGAGGTCGGACAAGCCGAACCAGTTCAGCTCCTACAAGTACGGCGACCCGAACACGCCGTTGCCGCGGCTCTATCCGGACGACCCACTCGTCATCCGGACGATCAACGTCGGCCCGTCCCTCGACACCCTCCACCTCCAGGGCGGACGGACCCTCCTCGAGCCGAGGTATACGCACGACGGCACGCCCGACGGGTCGGTCATCGACACGATCCACTACGGCGTCAGCGAGAAGTTCACGCTGATCTTCAACGGCAACCAGGCCAGCCAGAAGATGCGTCCCGGTGACTACCTCTACGCCAACGGCAACGACCGCCGGATGCAGCAAGGCGCGTGGGGCATCGTGCGGGTCCTGCCCGGGACGGTTCCCACCCTCCAGCCGCTGCCGGGAGTCGCCACTCCGACCACGGCATACACCCTGCCCACCCAGACCGGGGCGGCGCCGCCGGTCTCCGGGCCGGGCAACCCCTGCCCCACCGGGGCCCCCGTCCGCGGGTTCTCCGTCACGGCGATGGACGTCCCGGGCCAGTTCAACGGGTCGCGGCTCGCCTTCGTCCCCACGGTCGACGTCAACGCCGTCCAGCGCAAGACCAAGGCCGCCGAGCCGCTCGTGCTGCACGTCGTCTCCGGCGAGTGCATCACGGTGCACGTCATCAACAGCCGAAGCCAGACGGTGGGCTTCTCGGTCAGCAAGCTCGACCGCGCGGCCGGGTCGGGCGGGGTCAACGTCGGGTACGCGCCGGAGCAGAACATCGGCCAGAACCAGTACCGCGACTACGTCTACTACGTGCCCAGCGACCGGATCGGGATGGCCTCCATCTCCGACCTGGCCGGTCAGGGCACCATGAAGCAGGGCATGTACGGTGCCGTCGTCGTCTCACCGGCGAGCACGGTGGCCGGCGTGCGCACCACGTTCACCGACCCGGTGACGGGCCTGCGACGTGACATGGGGACCCAGGTGCTCGTCCACGTGCCGGGTGCTGCCGTCCCGAACTACCGGGACTTCAGCGCGATCATGGCGGACGACGACGTCGAGATGGGGCAGGACTTCATGCCGTACCCGACGAACGCGCGGGTCGGTGCGTCGCTCCTCAACTACCAGGCCGCCCCCGCTGGTGACGGGCCGACGGCGTTCCGCAACCCGGGCTCCACGCCGTGGATGACCTCGTATGCCGGGGACCCGGTCGTCGTGCATGCGATGGTCAGCCCGGGCAGCGAGAACGCGCACGTGTTCAGCCTCGGTGGGCTGCGCTGGTCGGAGGACACCTTCCTCGACAACTCGGCGTGGACGACCGCGCAGGGGATGGGTCCGTGGGAGACGTTCACGGCGACGATCGTCGGAGGGGCCGGAGGCAGCCAGCAGGCGGTCGGCGACTACTTCTACGGCGACCTGCGCCGGCCCTTCACCCAGGCCGGACTCTGGGGGGTGCAGCGGGTGCTTCCC
>JBBRZC010000143.1:0-9351 GCA_038237075.1 Actinomycetales bacterium | reverse complement strand
GCGGCGACGAGCTCCATGAGCTCGAGGTCGTGGTCCGCGGACGGTGCGGCGCGGCTGCGCTTCAGGGCCTCCACGAGGCGCGGGTCGGCAGCCCCGGTGTCAGCGTCGAAGCGGGCGCCGGTCAGCGCCCGGCCCCACCACGGCATACCGCCAGAGCCGGCCGCTCCGCCGCCGACCGCTCCGCCGCCGACCGCTCCGCCGCCGACCGCTCCGCCGCCGACAGGCGTGCCCTCGCGGGGAAGCGCACCCCCCGGGCCCGCTGGTCCACTCATGGGCGCTCGGCCCGGGGCAGGACCGCCTCGACCTCCACCTCGACCCGCATGTCGGCGTGGAGCAGACCCGCGACGATGACCATCGTCGACACCGGCCGGTGCTCGGCGAACACCTCGCCGTGGACCCGGCCGACCGCGTCGCAGTCGCGTCGGTGGGTGACATACATGCGGGTGCGCACGACGTCGGCCAGAGCACCGCCCAGCTCGGCCACGGCGTCCAGTGCCGTGTCGAGGGCGAGCCGCATCTGGGCGCCGGGGTCGGAGGGGAAGCGCACCAGCCCGTCCTTCGTGGAGGTGCAGCCGGAGACGAGGATGCGGCCGTCCACCTCGATGGCTCGGCTGTAGCCGAAGGCGACCTCCCAGGGGCCGCCGGAGCCGATCCGCCGCCGCCCGGTCACGGCCGGCCGGCCACGTCGAGCGCGTCCGGCAGCGTGAAGGCGTGCCGGTATAGCGCGGACCCGATGATGGCGCCCTCGAGCCCGACTCCGACCAGGCCGCGCAAGGCCCGGAGATCGTCGAGGGTCGAGACCCCCCCGGACGCGACGACCGGCCGGTCGGTGCGGGCGCAGACCTCCCTGAGCAGGGCGAGGTTCGGTCCCGCGAGCATGCCGTCCTTGGCGACGTCGGTGACGACGTAACGGGCACACCCCTCACGGTCGAGCCGCTCGAGGGTCTCCCAGAGATCGCCCCCATCCTTGGTCCACCCCCGCGCCGCCAGGGTGGTCCCGCGCACGTCGAGCCCCACGGCCACCCGGTCGCCGTGCTCGGCGATCGCCGACGCCGTCCACTCCGGGTCCTCGAGGGCGGCGGTGCCGAGGTTGACCCGGCGGCATCCGGTCGCGAGGGCGCTCTCGAGCGCGGCGGCGTCGCGGATGCCGCCCGAGAGCTCGACGGCGAGGTCGAGCCGTCGGACGATGCCGTCGATGACCTCACGGTTCGACCCGCGGCCGAAGGCGGCGTCGAGGTCGACGAGGTGCAGCCACTCGGCGCCCTGGTCCTGCCAGGTCTTCGCGGCCAACCACGGGTCACCGAACTCGCCGCCCGTGCCGGCGACGCCCTGGACGAGCTGGACGGCGCGGCCCCCTGCGATGTCGACGGCGGGCAGCAGCCGCAACCGGGGCCGACGGGGGCGCAAGGATGGCGACGGCGACAGCGAGGACGAGGGGCTCACAGGGACCTCACCCAGTTCTCGAGGAGCGCTGCGCCCGCGTCGCCGGACTTCTCCGGGTGGAACTGGGTGGCGGCGAGGGGGCCGTTCTCCACGGCGGCAACGAAGTCCGCCCCGTGATGCGCCCACGTGACGACCGGAGCGACCACCTCGAACGACCCTTCCGGGCGCAGTGTCCAGCGCTGCGCGGCATACGAGTGGACGAAGTAGAACCGCTCGTCCTCGACGCCGGCGAAAAGTCGCGAGCCCGGGCCTGCGGTGACCGACGACCAGCCCATGTGCGGGACGACGTCGGCGGTGAGGCGCTCGACCGTGCCCGGCCACTGGCCCAGACCCTCCTCGGGCGGCCCGGCGACCGGCTCGCCGGAGCCGTCGAAGAGCACCTGCATCCCGACGCAGACACCGAGGACCGGACGGCCCCCGGCGAGCCGGACGTCGATGATCCGCGGGCCCTGGGCCGCCCGGAGGCCGCGCAAACAGGCGTGGAAGTTGCCGACACCGGGCACGAACAGACCGTCGGCCGCCAGTGCCGCCGCGGGGTCGCCGGTCAGCTCCACCCGTGCCCCGACCCGCTCCAGCGCCCGCACCGCCGAGTGGACGTTGCCGCTGCCGTAGTCGAGGACTACCACCTGCCTGCTCACCGGTTCTGCCCCTCCATCTCGTCACGCCACGAGGTCTCCTCGCGGACCATCCGCTCGAACGCGGCCACCCGTCCGGCCCTGGGCTCGACCAGCCGTGCGCCCGGCAGGTCCGTGACGGCGGCCGAGCCGTCGAGGAGGTCACCGCCGGGCAGGCCGAGGACCGTGAGTACGTCGTGCAGCACAAGGTGGGCGTCACCGGCCGGGTCGTGGACGACGTCGGCGAGGGCGGCGACCGCAGCCGGGTCGTCGTCGCGCGCGACGCGCACGAGGTCGGCGAGCCGGGCGACCGGCAGGCCGCCCGGGTGCACCAGCCCGGTGCCGGGGTGCCAGGTCAGCCAGCGGCGGACCGAGCGCCAGCGCGCCGGGGTCACCGCGACGACGGCGTTGCCGCGCACGACCATGAGTCCGAGGGCGGGCCGCAGCCGTCCTGGCAGCGGCCGGTTGAGCAGCACCGTCATCGCGTCGTCGTAGGGAGCCGACGCGGCGCTCGTGGGCCGAGTGGGGACGACGGCCGTCCACCCGTGGTCCACAGGCGCGACCCCCACCGCGGTGAGGCCCAGAGCGGCCCAGCCCGCGGCGGCGTCCGCGGCGCCGCGGACGAGCAGCAGACCGCCCGTGGGTCGCGTCGGGGCACTCACGGCTCGGCCACGTCTAGAGCGCGCCCTTGGCACTGGGTATGCCGTCCACGCGCGGGTCGAGCGCGACGGCGGCCCGCAACGCCCGGGCCACCGCCTTGAACTGGGCCTCGACGATGTGGTGCGGGTCGCGCCCGGCGAGGACGCGCACGTGGAGCGCGATGCCGGCGTGGTGGGCGAGGCTCTCGAAGACGTGCCGGGTCAGCGAGCCCACGTAGGTGCCGCCGATGACGACGTAGGCCTGACCCTCGGGCTCGCCGGTGTGGACGACGTAGGGGCGACCGGCGACGTCGACGACGGCCTGGACGAGGGCCTCGTCGAGCGGCACCGTGGCGTCGCCGAACCGGGCGATGCCCCGCTTGTCGCCGAGGGCCTGGCGCAGCGCGTCACCGAGGACGATGGCGACGTCCTCGACGGTGTGGTGGGCGTCGACGTCGGTGTCGCCGGCGGCCGTGACCGTGAGGTCGATGAGCGAGTGCTTGGCGAGCGAGGCCAGCATGTGGTCGTAGAACCGCACCCCGGTCGAGATCTCGGACTCCCCGGTGCCGTCGAGGTCGAGGGTCAGCTCGACCGACGACTCGCTCGTCGTCCGCGTGACGTGGGCACGCCGCGGAGCGGCGGCGGTGGAGGCGCTGCGGCGCGGCGCGGCGGCGCTGGGGGCGGCCATCTCGTCAGGGCTCCTCGGGCGTCGGGGGCTGTCGGTGCGAGTGTGGCAGACGGGCGACCGCCCGCAGGAACGCCTCGGTCTCCTCCGGCGTGCCGGCGGTGACCCGCAGGTGGTGCGCCAGCCCCACGTCGCGCACAAGGACGCCGTCGTCCAGGAGGGCCTGCCACGTCGCGTGCTCGTCGGCGAGGCCCCCGAAGAGGACGAAGTTCGCGTCGCTCGGCACCGGCGGCAGCCCGAGCGCGGTCAGGGCGGTGACCATCTCGTCGCGCTGGCCCTTGATGGCCTCGACGGTCGCGAGCAGGCTCGCGTCGTGCTCGATGGCCGCCAGGGCGATCGCCTGCGTGGGGTCGGACAGGTGGTAGGGCATCCGGACCAGGCGCAGCGCGTCGACGAGGTCGGGGGACGCGGCAAGGTAGCCCAGCCGGGCCCCGGCGAGCGCGAACGCCTTGCTCATGGTGCGGGTCACGGCCAGCAGGGGGTGGTCGTCCAGCAGAGTCAGGGCGCTGTGCGTCCCCGGCCGGGCGAACTCGGCGTAGGCCTCGTCGACGACGACGAGCGACGCCGGCGCGGCCTCGAGCACGGCCCGGACGACGTCGAGGGTCAGGGCGGTCCCGGTCGGGTTGTTGGGCGAGCAGAGGAAGACGATGTCGGGGCGGTGCTCGCGCACCTGGGCCACCGCGAGGTCCGCGTCGAGGTCGAAGAGGCCGGTACGCGTGCCGCGTAGGCCGTCCACCCACGTAGTGGCCGTCGTCCGGGTGATGATCGGGTGCATCGAGTAGGCCGGGGTGAAGCCGAGCGCGGTCCGCCCGACGCCGCCGAACGCCTGGACGAGGTGGAGGAGGACCTCGTTGGAGCCGTTGCCCGCCCACAGCTGCTCGGGCGAGAGCGTGACGCCGCTCTGACGGCCGAGGTATGCCGCGAGGGCCTCCCGCAGCGCGGTGAACTCCCGGTCGGGGTAGCGGTTGAGGTGGCCGGCGACGACCTGGACAGCCGAGGTGATCGCTGCGACGACGTCGGGCGGCACGGCATACGCGTTCTCGTTGGTGTTGAGCCGGACGGCCACGTCGAGCTGGGGCGCGCCGTAGGGCGTCCGGCCGCGCAGGTCCTCGCGCAGCAGGCCGGTGACCGCGGGGTTCATCGCGGACCAGGGCCGGGCACCTCGTGCGGCACCGCGCCGGCGAAGCGCGCTGTGACGGCCTCACCGTGGGCCGGGAGGTCCTCGGCCTCGGCCAGGGTGACGACGTGGTGGGCGACATCGCGCAGGGCGGCCTCGTCGTAGGTGACGACGTGGATGCCACGCAGAAAGGACTGCACGGACAGGCCGCTGCTGTGGCAGGCGCACCCGGCTGTGGGCAGCACATGGTTGGACCCGGCAGCGTAGTCGCCGAGGCTGACGGGCGCCCATGGGCCGACGAACACGGCACCGGCGTTGCGCACCCCGGCCGCCACGCGCTGCGCGTCACGGGTCTGGATCTCGAGGTGCTCGGCCGCGTAGGCGTTGCACACGGCGAGGCCGACCTCGATGTCGTCGACGAGGACGATCCGCGACTGCGTGCCCGCGAGGGCCGTGGCCACCCGCTCGCCGTGCTTCGTCGCGGCGACCCGGCGGCTCAGTGCCGCCTCGACCGCGGCGGCGAGGTCCTCGCTGTCGGTGACGAGCACCGCGGCGGCGAGGGGGTCGTGCTCCGCCTGGCTGACGAGGTCGGCCGCCACGTGCTCGGGGTCGGCGGAGTCGTCGGCGAGGACGGCGATCTCGGTCGGCCCGGCCTCCGCGTCGATCCCGACGACGCCGCGCAGGAGCCGCTTGGCCGCGACGACCCAGATGTTGCCGGGGCCGGTGACCATCGAGACCGGGTCGCAGCGGACCGTTTCGGCGGCAGCGGCAGCGGCAGCGGCGGCGGCAGCGGCGGCGGCGGCGGCAGCGGCGGCGGCGCCGTCTGCGGCTGGGGCTGAGGCTTGCGCCTCCTCGAAGCCGAAGGCGAACATCGCCATCGCCTGCGCGCCGCCCACGGCATACACCTCGTCGACGCCGAGCAGGGCGCAGGTCGCGAGGACCGTCGGGTTGGGGTAGCCGGCGAAGTCGCCGGTGTTCTCCCGCTGCGGCGGGCTCGCCACGGCGAGCGACGCGACGCCGGCGAGCTGGGCGGGGACGACGTTCATGACGACGCTCGACGGG
Source organism: Actinomycetales bacterium (assembly GCA_038237075.1). Taxonomy (GTDB): domain Bacteria; phylum Actinomycetota; class Actinomycetes; order Actinomycetales; family Dermatophilaceae; genus Lapillicoccus. The sequence goes on along the minus strand of JBBRZC010000143.1, from coordinate 3,792 downwards.
TAGACGGCCAGGCCGCCGGGCACGTAGAGGCCGACCCGGTCGACCGGGACCCAGCGCTCGGTGACCGTGCCGCCCTCGACGACCCGGGTCGTCGTGTCGGTGCGCCGCTGGTCGGCGTGGACGAGCCGGGCCCGGCGGATCGACTCCTCGAGCGCCGCGCGCAGCGACGGCTCGAGACGCTCGAGCGCGGCCCGAAGCACCCCGGCGGGGACGCGTAGGTGAGTCGGCCGGACGCCGTCGAACCGTTCGGAGAGGTCCCGGAGCGCCAGGGCGCCGCGGCTCCGCACGTCCTCGACGATCGGCGCGACGTCGCGCATCGCGGCCTCGACGTCGAACTGCGCCCGGGGCAGCGCCTGCCGCAGGGTGTGCACCTCGAGCGGGCGACCCCGCAGGTCGAGTCGGGACATCATGCCCCGATCCTAGTTCGGGCGCCGGCACGGGCCGGTCGGCCTCCCGATGGATGGGCGGGAAGCCAATCGTGCCGCGCGGCCCGTCCACCGTGGGCAGGGCCACGACGGGTGCGAACGTGGGAGTCTTCCCCCCTCGGCTGGGAACCGCGGCCGCTCCCCGGCGCCGACATCCACTCGTCCGTGCTGCGCCACCTTGGCGTTCCGCGCATCCGGCGCGCGGTCACGGCCTCAGTCCGATGGTCGACGCGCCGGGTCGACACGCCACCCCGTCTCTTCCACCTCTTCCACAAGCTCACGAGCTGCGGCCACGACGTCGTTCTCCCCCACCTCGACGTCTCCCCCGGGATCTCCCATGACCCACCTATCGAGCAACCCCCTGGGCACACGGCCGGAGAACCCGATCCTGGGCGTCCACCCTTGCGACCCGGTTGCCAGCCGCCTTCACCGGCGCGGACCTACTCTCCCCCGGCTCGCCGGCGCGCCGCGACATGAGCCGCAAGACCAGTCTGGTGACGACCGGGACGTCGCCGGCGTGGAGCATGTTGCAGACGGGCCGTTCGACGGTATGCCGCCCGCGTAACGGGGGCGTTCTGAACGGGGGATTCCAGAACTCCTGACATAGGAGCCGGGTAGGTCCGGGAGTTTCCTTACGTAGCAGGGGTTTTCGGTGTGTTGGGGGTGGTCGCCACCCTTGGGTTATGAGATAATTGTTGCGTGACTAAGCGTCACGGCAGGATGGGGCGGGTGAGCCAGCCGGTGTTGCCGTTGCTACCGCCTCAGGCGCGTTCAGTCGGCCCGTCAGCGGGGTTGCTGGAGGGTCCGGACGGTGGGGTGGTGTTCGTGTTCGGCCTGGCGACCTTCGACTATGCGGCCACCGATATCGCGGGTCGCCGGTTGGCGGCGGTGCAGCTGGTACGGCGTAGGTTCGCGTCGGCGACCGAGGTGGCTTCGGCGTTCGCGGTCAGTCAGGCGACGGTGTGGCGGTGGGTGGGCTCGTTCAAGGCCAACGGGGTACTGGGGCTAGTCAGGGATGCTCCTGGCCCGAAGGGTCCGAGCAAGCTCAACGACGCTCTCACGGCTCAGATCGTGGATCTTGAGGCTGAGGGTCTGACGTTGCTCAAGATCGCCGCGCGAACGGGGGTCTCGACCGCGACGGTCCGGGTCGCGTTGGGTCGGGTCGCGGCGCGCACCCCGCAGCCGGTGGAGCAGCCAGTGCCGCTCGAGATCGTCACTGACGATGACATCGAGGCGGCCGGCGCGGACCTGAGCGTTGACCCGCAGGGCGACACCGACGCGGCGGAGCTATCGGCTGATCTGGTGGTGTTGGCGCCGCCGGTGCCGCGGACCGCGGAGCGGGTCGCCGCGCGCTTCGGGGATCTGGTGGAGGTGCCGGTGCTGATCACCGAGGGCGCGCAGCTGCCCTTTGCCGGGTTGCTGTTGGCGTTGCCGGCATCGGAGATGACCGGCGTGCTGACCGTCGCCGGGGAGGTCTTCGGGCCGATGCGCAAGGGCTTCTACGGGCTGCGCGTGACCTTGCTGATGGGGGCGTTTATGGCACTGCTGCGTGAGCCTCGCGCGGAGGGCGTGACCCGCATGCGGCCCACCGATCTGGGCCGGCTCCTCGGGCTCGATCGGGCCCCGGAGGTCAAGACGCTGCGCCGCTAACTTGCCGAGCTCGCCAGCCACGGCAAGGGCGCGGAGCTGCAGGCCGCGCTCGGTGCGCATCACGTGAACAGCCGTCCGGACGCGATCGGGTTCCTCTACCTAGATGGGCACGTCCGGGTCTACAGCGGGACCCGGCAACTGCCCAAGACCCACATCGCCCGGATGCGGATCGCCGGCCCAGCAACCGAAGAGACCTGGGTCGGGGACAGCGACGGTGACCCGGTGATGGTCACACCGCCGCCCCCAGCCAGTCCCTCGCCGCGGAGCTGCACCGGCTGCTACCGCAGCTGCGCACCCTGATCGGCCCGCAGCGGCGGTGCACGCTGGTGTTCGACCGCGGCGGCTACAGCCCGCAGGTGTTCACCGAGATTATCGCCGCCGACATGGACCTACTGACCTACTACAAAGGGCCGCGGCCCGCGCCGCGGTCAGCACGTTCAGCACGGTCAACTACACCGCCCCCGACGGCAGCACCCACCAGTACGAGCTTGCTGAACGCCCCATCACCCTCCCCGTCCCGCGGCAGCCCGCCACCAGCGGTACCGGCGGCAAGGACGCCGTCGCGGCCAGCACGGTGACGTTGCGGCTGATCATCCGACGAAGCCCCGACGGGTATCAGACCCCGATCCTGACCAACCGGACGGACCTGACCGTGGCCGAGATCGCCTACCGGATGGGCAACCGGTGGCGGCAGGAGAACTACTTCAAGTACGGCCGTGAGCACTTCGCGCTCGATGCCCTGGACAGCCACGCCGACCACCCTGATGACCTGACCCGGCTGGTCCCGAACCCGGCCAAGCACCGAGCGGTCGACCGCGTCAAAGGTGCCCGCAAAGACCTGACCGCCGCGCACGCCGGCGTCGCGGACGCCGTCGACAACGCCGTCGTGAAGGCCGGCGAACCCGGCAACGTGGGGAAGGCCCTGATCGACCCCGCAGCCGGGGTGGCTCTGAACGCCGCGCAGCTCGACCTAGCCGCCGCGAAGAAGACCTCCCGTCAGACCCCAAGCCACCTCCCGCTCGGGCAGGTCCGGCCCGGCAGTCGGCTGCTGGAGACCGAACGCAAGCTCATCACCCACGCCATCAGGATGAGCGCCTACAACACCGAAAGCGCCCTCGCCCGGCTGCTCCGTCCGCACTACGCCCGCGGCGACGACGAAGGACGTGCGCTGCTGCGCGAAGCGTTCACCCTGTCAGGCGACCTGCAGATCATCGAAAGCACCCTGCACGTCCGACTCGACCCCGCGTCGGCACCAAGACGGAGCAAGGCCCTCGCCGCGCTCTGCAACGAGCTCAACGAGACGGCCACCCTCTGCCCCGGCACCTCGTTGACGCTCCACTACAGCGTCAAGGGCCACCCAGCCCCCGCATGAACGATCTCACCATGTCAGGAGGTCTGGATTCGCACGCGTTCTGGTTGGGCGTGTCGGGGTCGTGCGGAAACGGCCGTTTCCGCCCTCTTCCTCCGGTGCTCGGCGCGACTGGGGGAGACACCGCCATCCGTGCATTTGTCCGCGCGAAGGGTGAACCGCCCCGGGTCTGGTGGACGTTCTAATTCCACGGAAAGGTGGAGTTATGCGGCTCTCCCGGCATGAGTGTGGGTCATTCGGGGTCGGGTTCGTGGGGTAGGCGCAGGGTGATGGGTCCGCAGGAGAGCATCACCAGGGCGAGGGCGGCTTGGGCGGAGTGGAATCCGTAGGCGCGGCGGGTGATCAGGC
>JBBRZC010000142.1:0-9373 GCA_038237075.1 Actinomycetales bacterium | reverse complement strand
TGCGGTGCCGGATCTTCGTCTTCGCTTCCGCTGGTGCGGCCAAGCTGGCCACGCCGCATACCAAGCTCGTGCAGAACCCGCGCATGGGGTGGGCCGAGGACTTCTCGCCGACCCAGGTCAAGGGCATCGGCGCTGTGGAGGTCCTCGGGGCCGTCGGTCTGGTCCTCCCCTGGCTGCTCAACATCGCCCATGTCCTCACCCCCGTGGCAGCCCTCGGCCTGGCCGCGGTCATGGTCGGTGCCGCCGCGGCGCACGGGCGGCGCGGCGAGCTCAGGCAGGCGGTGCCCGTCAACGGTGCGCTGTTCGTGTTGGCGATCGCAGTCGCGGTCATCCGCTTCACCCAGCTCTGAACCAGGTGGTCCGGGTCGGCGACGGCCGACCCGGCGCGCGGGTCATGCCGACGTAGGATGCGGCGTACGCAACCCGTCCCGACCCGGAGTCCTCCCTACTCATGAGCAGTCCCGTGCCCGCCCCGGACCATGCGACAGCGGGAGGGGTCAGGGCCACCTACGCGGCCTTCATCGCCACCGGTTTCGCCTTCGCCAGCTGGGCCTCCCGCATCCCACAGGTCCGCGACCGGCTCCACCTCGAGCCCTCGGGGCTCGGCCTCGTGCTGCTTGCCATCGCCGCGGGGTCGCTCATCTCGCTCCCGCTCTCGGGAACCCTCGTGGCGCGGTTCGGCTCCCGACGCGTCGTCGTCGGGATGGCCCGCCTCAACGCCGTCGGCCTGGCCGTCGTCGCCCTCGGCTACCAGTTCGGCGTCCTACCGGTCGTCGCGGGCCTGTTCGTCTTCGGCTTCGCCCAGGGCGGGTGGGACGTGGCCATGAACGTCCAGGGCGCCCTCGTCGAGCAGCGGCTCGGCCGGGCCATCATGCCGAGGTTCCACGCGGGCTTCAGCCTCGGAACCGTCGCCGGGGCGCTCAGCGGAGCGGCCATGGTCGCCCTCGGAGTGCCGGTCAGCGTCCACCTTGCCGTGGTGGCGGTACTCGTCGGCGCGCTGGTGCCGCTGTCGGTGCGCCGGTTCGTCCCCGACCCGGCTCCGGAGGCGCCCGCCCCCGGCCAGGGCGCCCCCACCGCCCGCAGCTCGGCCCTGGGCGCCTGGCGTGAGCCACGGACCCTGCTCATCGGCCTCTTCGTGCTGTGCTTCGCCTTCGCTGAGGGCACCGGCAACGACTGGACCAGCGTGGCGCTCATCGACGGCTATGGCACCTCGGCGTTCGTCGCCACGCTCGGCTTCGCGGTCTTCCTCGCGGCAATGACCGCCGGCCGGTGGTTCGGCCCGACCTGGCTTGACCGCCACGGCCGGGTCCGCGTCGTGCGGGCCCTGTCGCTCGTCAGCCTCGTCGGGGTCGTCCTCTTCGTCTTCGGCCAGTCCACCCCCCTCGCCTACGTCGGCGCCGCCCTCTGGGGTGTCGGGCTCTCGCTCGGCTTCCCCATCGGGATGAGCGCCGGCGCGGACGAGCCGGGCCGGGCAGCCGCCCGGGTCAGCGTGATCGCGTCGATCGGCTACTGCGCGTTCCTCGCCGGACCGCCGCTCGTGGGCTTCCTCGGCGACCACGTGACCGTGCTGCGCAGCCTGACCACGGTGGCCGTCCTCCTCGCGCTGGCGATCCTCATCGCGGGCCACACGGCCCCGCCACCCGGCGCCACCGAGGGCCGGGTAAACCGGGAGGGCGAGCAGTCCGTCCTGTAGGTGTCCGGAAGGAGGACACCATGAAGATCCGTCACCACCGCACCTCGCTCGTCCGAACCGTGGTCCTCGCGCTGGCCCTCAGCGCAGCACCTCTCGTCACCAGCACGACGACCGCCGAGGCGGCGGCGCCATCGTGCGGCATCACCTGGGGGTCGCTGGCCAAGTCGCCGGGGCCCCTCGCCGGCGTCACTGCCGACGCGATCATCAACGTCCGCAGCGGCGGCCACGCCTGCTTCGACCGGCTCGTCATCGACCTCTCCGGTCGCGGCGGCACGTCGTCCTCGGTGCGCTACGTCACCACCGTCTTCAGCCAGGGCCAGGGAGCGCCAGTCTCGCTGCGCGGCGGCGCCAGGCTGGAGATCGTCGTCCACGCGCCCGACTACGACGTCGTCACCGGGCTGCCCGTCTACCGTCCCGCCAACCCGCGCGAGCTGACCCCGGTGGCCGGCCTCCGCACGTTCCGCCAGGTGGCCTCGGGCGGCTCGTTCGAAGCCGTCACGACGATCGGCCTGGGGGTCCGGGCCCGGCTGCCGATGCGGGCCTTCGTCCTCGCCGGCCCCGGCGGCGGCAGCCGGCTCGTCGTGGACGTCGCCCACCACTGGTGAGCCCAGGCCGGGTCTGCCGGGTGCGAGCCACCCGGCATACCCGGCGGTCCCGCTGCGTCAAGATCGCGTCAGGGGTCGGTCCGCAGCCCTCCCGTGGTGTTTCGATGGAGGCATGGACGCAACCTGGCTCATCCGGCACCGCCCCTACCTGCTCCTCGCGTCGGCGGTCGTCCCCCTCGTCGTCGCCGCGCTGCTCGCCCTCGTGCGCGCCGACATCAGCACGGCCACAGGCGTCCTCGTCCTCGTGCTCGTCGTCGTCGCCGCCTCGGCGACCGGCGAGCGCCTCGCGGGGTTCCTCGCCGCGGTGTCGGCCGGGGTGTGGTTCGACTTCTTCCTCACCCAGCCCTACGGCACGTTCGCCGTCACCAACGACAACGACGTCGAGGCCATCGTCCTGTTGCTGCTCGTCGGCGGTGCCGTCGTCGAGCTGGCCCTGTGGGGACGGCGACAGCAGGCGCAGGGCAGCCGGCGCTCCGGGTACCTCGACGGCGTCCTCAGCACCGCCGAGGCGGTCGCCGCCCGGCAGCCGCGGGCGCAGGACCTCATCGAGGTCGTCGCCGCCGAGATCGGCCAGGTCCTCGCCCTTGACCGCTGCCGCTTCGTGCCCGAGGGCCGGGTCAGCGGCACCGTGATCCAGCCGGACGGGCAGGTGCTGCGGGGCGGGCACGTGCTCGACGTGCGTCGGGACGGCCTGCCCACCGACGACGAGGTGGTGCTCCCGGTGCGCTCGGGAGGCTCGCAGTACGGGGCCTTCCTCCTCACCGCGGCCACCCACGTCGTGCGCCCGAGCACGGAGCAGCTGCGGGTCGCCGTGCTGCTCGCCGACCAGGTCGGCGCGGTGGTGGCCCCGCGGCATACCGGGTCGTGACGTCTGCTCGTCAGACCCAGCTCGGGAACCACATGTGCATCCGCCAGAACGCCTGCGAGACCACCTGCGCCGTGTAGATCGGGTAGAAGAAGGCGAACATGAGCACGGTGACGACGAGGAAGGCGCCGGTGACGAGCATCCCGACCTGCCGGCGCGCGGGGCTCGCCGTCCGGCCCCCGAGGCACAGGCCGAGGACGTAGGTGACGGCCAGCACCGCCCAGGGGACGAACGCCACGGCGTAGAACGAGTAGATGGTGCGGTCCTGGAGGAGGAACCAGGGCAGGTAGCCCCCGAGGAAGCCCGCGAGGATCGCCCCCGCCCGCCAGTCGCGGCGCAGCGCCCACATGAAGAGCAGGACGAAGATCGCCAGCGTCGCCCCCCACCAGATCGTCGGCGTGCCGATCGACGTGATCGCCTTCGAGCACAGGTCGACCGTGCAGCCGTCCTCGCCCTTCTTCGGGCCCTCATAGAAGAACGACGTCGGCCGGCCCTGGATGAGCCAGGACCAGGGGTTGGTCTTATAGGGGTGGTCGGACGTCAGATGGGTGTGGAACTCGAGGATCTGGGCGTGGTAGCTCCACCACGAGCGCACCGGGCCGGGCACCCAGCCCCAGGTCGTCGACCCATGCGTGTCGGCCCAGTGCCGGTTATAGCCCGTGTCGGTGGCGAACCAGCCCCACCAGCTGAGGCAGTAGGTGACGAGCGTCCCGCCGACGAGGTGGAGGACCGCGAGCGGCGTGTCCTTGACGAGCCAGGCCCAGCGCCAGCCCTCGATGCCCACGGCGCGGCGCGCGCCCATGTCCCAGAGGACCGTCATGAGCCCGAACGCGACGAGGAAGTAGAGGCCCGACCACTTGGTGCCGGCCGCGAGGCCGAGGCAGACACCGGCGGCGAGCCGGTAGGGGCGCCAGCCCATGGACGGCCCGAAGCGCCCCGCATGCGCCCGGTCGAGCACGGCCATCCGGGCGGCCAGGACCGCGCGGGAGGCGTCCCGGTCGACCAGCAGGAGCCAGAACGCCGCGAACGCCCAGAACATGACGATGAGGTCGAGCAGCCCGGTGCGGGAATGGACGAAGTGGTGGCCCTCGAAGGCGAGGAGCAGCGCCGCGACGGTGCCGAGGAAGGACGAGCCGAACAGCCGTCGCGCCGCCCGGCCGACCATGAGGATCGACAGGGTGCCCATGACCGCCACCGCGAACCGCCACCCGAACGCGTTCGTGATGCCGAAGAGCTGCTCGCCCCAGCCGATGAGCCACTTCCCTACGGGCGGGTGGACGACGAGGTCACCGGTCGTCGGGTCGTAGACCTTGAGGACGTTGCCGACCGTCCAGTTCTGGTCGATCTGCTTGGCCGCGTCAAGGACGGGGTCGTTGCGCATCTCGACGCCGAACAGGATCATCGACCAGCCCTGCTTGACGTAGTACGTCTCGTCGAAGACGAGCTGGTGCGGGTTCCCGAGGTTCCAGAACCGCAGCAGGCCACCGACCGCGGCGGCGAGCAGCGGGCCGAGCCAGCCGAGGAGGCGGTCGCCGACGGGGTCCCCGAGCAGCCGGCGCCGAAGCTGCCCCTCCGTCGTCATGGAGGCCATCGTATGCAGCGTGGCCGGCCATCCCCTGCGGCACCAGCTGCTGAGAGAATGGGTGACATGGAGTCCCTCGAGCCGAGTGCGGCGCACGTGGCGCACGTGCCCCGCCCCGCCGCCGCCGTGCGCGACGACCTGCGCAAGTTTGCCTGGCTGTCGATCGCCGCCGCCATCGCCACCATCGGCCTCAAGTCCGGGGCGTATCTCCTCACCGGGTCGGTCGGGCTCCTCTCCGACGCCGCCGAGTCGGTCGTCAACCTCGTCGCCGCGGTGGTCGCCCTGATCGCCCTCACCGTCGCGGCCCGACCGGCGGACGACAACCACCACTTCGGCCACGCCAAGGCGGAGTACTTCTCGGCCGCGATCGAGGGCCAGATGATCTTCCTCGCCGCGATCTTCATCATCGTCTCGGCGGTGGAGCGCTTCATCAACCCGCGGCCCATCGACAACGTCGGCACCGGCCTGCTCATCTCGGTGGTCGCGTCCGCCATCAACGGCGCCGTGGCCGTGCTGCTCCTGCGCGTCGGGCGACGGCAGCGCTCGATCACGCTGACCGCAGACGGCAAGCACCTCCTCACCGACGTGTGGACCTCGGCCGGCGTCGTGGTCGGGGTGCTCCTCGTCGCGCTGACCGGGTGGCTGCGGCTCGACCCCATCGTCGCCATCCTCGTCGGCCTCAACATCGTGTGGACCGGGTGGCGGCTCCTCTCCCACTCGGTCGGCGGACTCATGGACTCGACCCTCGACCCGGGCATCAACGCGCGGCTCAACGCGGCGCTCGACGAGATGACCACCGACGACGTCAGGTTCCACGCCCTGCTCACCCGGACCGGCGGGTATCGGCAGTTCGCGTCGGTCCACGTCCTCGTCCCGGGCGACTGGACGGTCACCCGCGGCCACGACCTCGTCGAGGAGGTCGAGACCCGGCTGCTCGCCGTGCTCGACCACGGCCAGGTCGAGACCCACCTCGAGCCGATCGAGGACCCGCGTTCCTACGAGGTCGACGACGTCGGCGCCCGGCCGTACCGCGAGACCGGCGCGACCAGCGCGGCGGGTGCGTCCGACGGGCAGGTCGGCTGAGCGGTCCGCGGCTGCGTGGCGCCCCCCGTCAGCGCAGCCAGCCGAGGTGGTCCCTGGCGAGGGTGTAGCCGACGAACGCGACGACGTCGATCACCGTGTGGGCGACGACGAGCGGCCCGAGCCGGCGCCACCGCAGGTAGACGAGCCCGAAGACGAGGCCCATCACCGCGTTCCCGACGAACCCCCCGAACCCCTGGTAGAGGTGGTAGCTGCCGCGCAGCACCGCAGAGGTGCCGAGCACGAGAGGCACCCGCCACCCGAGCTGCCGGAGCCGGGTCACGAGGTAGCCGACCACGACGACCTCCTCGAGCAGGGCGTTCTGCACCGCCGCGAGGACGAGCACCGGCACGGTCCACCAGGCCGCGGTGAGGTTGGCGGCCGCCACCTGGGTGTTGAACCCCAGCACCCGCGCCGCGACGTAGAGCCCGAGCCCGGGGATCCCGATGACGGCCGCGAGCGCGAGGCCCCCGCCCAGGTCGAAGCCGGGACGCCGAAGGTCCAGCCCGAGGAACCGGGCCGGGGAGCCAGGGGTGGGTGGGTCGACGTGGCGCAGCAGGTAGAGCGCCGCCGCGACCGGGACGAGCGCGACGGCGATGGCGAGCAGCTGGTAGGCGAGGTCGAGCCAGGGCCGGTCGGGGGTGACCGAGCTGTTGAGCGAGGAGGTCTGCTGACCCAACGGAACGGCGACGGTGAGCCGGTCGACGATGCGCAGCACGGCATACAGGGCAGAAGCCCCGAGCGAGAGGCCGAGGAGGATGAGCACCTCGGCGCCGAGCGCACCCCGCCGGCCGGTGGCGACGGGAGCGGGCCCGGCCGACGGTGTCATGCCCGCACTGTAATCCGCGGCCTCAGGCGTCGACGGGGTCCTTCGGGCGCCACGGCTTGAGCCATGCCGTCTCGGGCAGGCCGTCGGCGGCCGCCATGAGCTCGTACATCGTCGCGCCGTCGATGGACTCGCGGACGATGTCGCCGTGGCCAGCGTGCCGGCTCAGCTCCTCGAGGATGTGGAACAGGACCCAGCGCACGGACCAGCTGGTGAGGTCCCTCGGGAACCAGGGCGCGTCACGCGGGACGGGCACCGGGGCGTCGAGGTCGAGGTCGAGGATGGCGGCCTCGGTCCGGGCCGCCACCTCGTCGAAGTGGGCGAGGAGGTCCGCGATGGTGTCACCGGACGGGTCCCAGTCGGCGCCCCACGCGGCGGACCGCTCCTCCACCGACCGCTCGTCGGGGGTGGGCGCCTCCGGCGCCGCCTCGGCCCGCTCCATCCAGCTGATCTCGCAGTGGGTGACGTGCTTGACGAGGGCGGCGATGGAGATGGCGCTCGCCGAAGGGGTGGCATGGGCCTGCTCGTCGGTCAGGCCGAAGGCGACGTTGCGGATGCCGTCGTGCTGCTGGTGCAGGAAGGCGCGGATCGCGTCGCGCTCGTCGTGGACGGGAGGGGGGGTGCCGGGCATGTCGTAATCCTTCGGTGCGGGTGCGGGTTACCGCTGGGACTCTGCAGGTCGATGAGCTAGCGGGTGGTGGCGGTCTGCTCGGGCCGCGCGGGTCCGTTTCGGTGGGCGTAGAGGTCACGCAGCAGGGCGACCTCGGCCCCGTGGTGGATCAGCTCGCGGTTGATGTGGAGCGCCAGCGCCGCGCGGCTCCGGTCGGCGTAGGGTCCCTCGGCCGGCCCGCTGGGCGCTGCCATGCTCCCCTGCGCGGCCCAGCCTCGCACCCCGGCGAGCCACGCGGCATACCCCGCGTCGAGACGGTCGAGGGCCTCGGCCGCGGTCGACGGGTAGTCGTAGGAGGCATAGTCGGTCGGGGGGCCACCGAAGTGGGAGGCGAGGCGGGCGCCGAGGACGCCGACGAGGAGATGGCCGAGACGCCAGGCGATCGTCGTCACCGGTGCGGGGCTCGGCTCGGGGACGGCCCAGTCGATGGTCATGGCGCCACTGCCCGCCTGGATCGGCGCGTGGCCGGTGCCGCGCGGGCGCACCGACCACGCGCCGGGGACCAGCTCCCAGAGGTACTCCTCGTCGGTGAGCCCGTCGAGGCGGCGCCGCAGCTGGGTGCGCCAGTGCCAGTCGATCTGATCGACGGCCTCGGCCGGCCAGTCCACGGTCGTCGGGTTCGGTGGTGTGGTCGGTGTCGTCGTCATGGAACGAGCCTCGCACCGATAGCGGACAGTTCCGGTCCGCTATCGGTGCCAGACTTGTGCCATGGCCGACACGACGGGGCGGGCGCTGCGGCTGCTCAGCCTGCTCCAGTCGCGGCCGGTGTGGACCGGTCCGGAGCTCGCAGCGCGCCTGGGCGTGACGTCGCGGTCGATCCGGCGTGACGTCGACCGGCTCCGCGAGCTCGGCTACCCCGTCGCCGCCACCCAGGGGGTCGGTGGCGGGTACCAGCTTGGCGCCGGTCGCGCGCTGCCGCCGCTGCTCCTCGACGACGACGAGGCCGTGGCCGTCGCGGTCTGCCTCCGGCTCGCGGCCGGCGGCACCGTCGAGGGCCTCGGTGACGCGGCGGTGCGCACGCTCGCCAAGCTCGACCAGGTGATGCCCGGGCGGCTGCGCGCCAAGGTCGCCGCGGTCCACGAGGCCACGGTCACGCTCGACACCGTCGCCGACCGGGTGGACTCCGACACGCTGCTCACCCTCGCCCGGGGGTGTCGGGAGACCGAGCGACTGACCTTCGCGTATGCCGCGGCGAGCGGCGCCGAGACCCAGCGCCGGGTCGAGCCGCACCGGCTCGTCGCGACCGGGCGTCGCTGGTACCTCATGGCGTTCGACCTCGACCGCGACGACTGGCGCACCTTCCGGCTCGACCGGGTCAGTGCCGCCGCCTCGACCGGCTGGCGCTTCCGGCCACGGCCGGCGCCCGACGCCGCGGCGTTCGTGCGTCGCTCGGTGTCACAGTCGCCCTACGCGTACGTCGCCCGGGTGCGTGTCGAGGCACCCGAGGACGTCGTCGCCCCACACCTGCCGCCGACGGCGGGCACGACCGAGCCGCTCGACGCGAGCTCATGCCTGCTGCTCGCCGGGGGCGGCAACCTCGAGCACATGGCGCTGCATCTGGCGCGACTGCCGTGGCCGATCACCGTCCTCGGACCGCCCGAGCTCGTCGTCGCGTGCCGGGCCCTCGCCGAGCGCCTCACCGCCGCAACCGTGCCGGTTCCATAAGAGGGGGTGCCGTCACGCTGGCCACGCTGGCCACAGCACTCCAGGGAATGCGGGCTGAGTCCATGGGATCCCACGGAGTCAGCGCGCATCGGTGGACCGTCGGTGGCCCCCTGCCCCACGAAGCCAGTCAGGCGATGAGTCAGACCGGCAGTGTGCCGGCCCCAGCCCCCTTGTCACGCTCAGCTGAGGATGTCCTTGCGCCGGAAGGTCCGGTAGGCGACGCCGAGGAACAGGACCGTGTAGAAGGTCGACCACAGCACCCCGTGCCGCATCGAGGTCCAGTCCACCTGGGGGCTGAGGAGGTCCTGCCAGGCGCGGTCGTAGTACATCGGCAGCCCGTTGCGCCACCCGCCGAGCGTCTCGATCTGCCCGAGGATCGACGCCACG
>JBBRZC010000141.1:0-9387 GCA_038237075.1 Actinomycetales bacterium | reverse complement strand
CGCTCGATGCGGATCTTCAAGTCGGAGATCTCCGAGATGAAGAACGACGGCAAGGAGGGCCGGCCAAGCCCCGCCGCGACCGACACCGTCGACGGCACGGTCCCGCAGCCCGCACCCCAGCAGCCCGCACCCCAGCAGCCCGCACCACAGCAGCCCGCACCACAGCAGCCCGCACCACAGCAGGGGTATGCCGCTCCCCAGCAGCCGCAGTACGCCCCGGCGCCCGCGCCGCAGTACGCGCCCGCCCCCGCGCCACAGTACGCACCGGCCCCCCAGCAGGGCCCGGCCCCCATCACGCAGCAGCCGCAGTACGCGCCCGCCCCCGCGCCGCAGCACTCGCCCGCGGATGCCACGAACGGCACGCCCGACCCGTCCCGGCACGACAACCCGGCGCGCTGAGCGCCGCGCACACGGCATACCCCCACGTGAACCGGCGCTGAGGCATGGCCAAGGGCAGGCTCCGACGCCAGCGTGACCCCGAGGGGCGGATGTCCCTCGGCGACCACCTGCGCGAGCTGCGCCGGCGCGTCCTGATCGCCATCCTCGCGATCTTCCTCGGCGCGGTCGTCGGTTGGTGGCGGTACACGTGGATCTTCGACCGGCTGTCGCTGCCGATCAAGGAGGTCGCCAAGGAGCGGGGGGCGGCGATCGTCACCCTCAACCTCGCGAACCCGACGGACTCCTTCTCCATCGCCATCACCGTCGGGCTCTTCGTCGGCGTCATCATCGCCTCGCCCGTGTGGCTCTTCCAGGTGTGGGCCTTTATCGTGCCGGGCCTGACGAACCGCGAGAAGCGCACCGCCGGGGTGTTCATCGGCACGGCGGTCCCGCTCTTCCTCGCCGGCTGCGCCCTCGGCTACGTCACCCTGCCCAAGGCCATGCACGCCCTGCTCTCCTTCACGCCGACCGACGCCGCGAACATCCTGCCCGCCGACGTCTACCTCAACTTCGTGCTCAAGTTCATCCTCGCCTTCGGCCTGGCGTTCCTCCTGCCGGTCTTCCTCGTCGGCCTCAACGCGGCGGGGATCCTGCCGGCGCGGGTCATGGTCAAGTCGTGGCGTCCCGCCGTCTTCCTCATCTTCCTGTTCGCGGCGATGATGACGCCCTCACCGGACCCATGGTCGATGGTCGCCCTCGCCGTGCCGATGATCGGCCTCTACTTCCTTGCCGTGGGGCTCAGCTTCATCCTCGACCGGCGCAAGGCGAAGCGCAGCCCGGCGGCCGAGTGGCAGAACATCCCGGACGACCAGGCGTCCGCCCTCTAGCCTTTCCTGACCGCCGCACGCATTGAGTGCAGTCTTGGGGGTCGAGCGGGATGGCGACGAACTCATCAAGCACGCCAACCGCGTCAAACTGAGACCCACCTTCGCGTTCATCTCCCATCAACCAGGTCCCGCGATGGGCGAGCATCACCCCGACCACCTCCCGGCGAAGGTCCCTTGGGTGGACCTGTTACCCACGGCGTCCGGCAGCTCAGTCATCGGCCGGACGCAGCGATACCCCTATCGCGACGTCGAGTGCGTGCACGGTCACTTCAGCGCGAGCCGGAGCGTAGCCGTCAGCGTGGACGGCGATGATGTACGTGCCCGGGCCGACCGTGCCGAGTGTGAACGAGCCGTCCTCGTCGGTAAGCCCGGCCAGGTCGGGCATCGGCGCGGGCGCCTGCTCGACCGTGACGCGGGCAAGCGCGACCGGCCCGTCTGGAGACGTCGCCGTACCCGAGATGACCGGCCGCGCCGCGCTAGTCATGTGGTCCTCCCTCGTTCTTCAGGCCTTCCAAGCCACCATGTTGTTGAACACGGGGGTGACGATCCGGGTCCCGGAGTTGGTCGTCGCGCCGCCGTAGGCGTGGACCGCGACGGCGTACCGGCCGCCGTTGACGATCCGGTAGACCGCGCTGCCGCTCTGACCACCGTAGGTGTCGATGTCGTAGTACACCTTTCGGGCCGCGACGGACGCGATCCGGCGGGCGGCATACCACTGGGTGCCGGATGGCTTGTCGCCCGGGTAGCCGGAGATGTTGGCGACCGACGCGGACAGCGTGGCGTCGTTGTATACGCCGAAGCCGAACCAGCCGGTTCTCGAGCCGAGGTCGGTGTCGAGGATGATCGCGCCGTAGTCGTGCTCCTCATCACCGTTCGTCGCCCACCCCTGCACGGTGCGCAGGTTGCTGCTCGTGACGGAGCCGTAGGGGAGGGTGGTGCCGTTGCGGCCGGGCATGACCTTGATGGAGCGCACGAAGCCGTCGCGCCCGGCGACCCCGCTGTTCTTGATGTAGACGACGTGCCCGGCGGTCATCAGCGTGTGCGGGCCGATGAACCAGCCCGTCCCGATCCACATCGAGCCGTCTCGGGCGGTGATGAGCAGGGATGCGTGCGCCCGCCACGGGTAGACGCTGGTGCTGGTGATCTGGACCCGGTCGTCCGGCCCGTGGACGGTCTCGAGCACATCCCTCGACGTGGCGCGCGCCGCGGTGCCGAACGACGCCTCCGCGATGTCGGGAAAGTCCAGGTCGGCCAACAGCACCTCCTCGGATGCGCCCTCTCCCGGCCCCGTTTCAGGAAGGGTGAAGCCCTTCACCTTCTCGATGCCCGACGCCAGCGCCTCGGCGGCCTTGCCCTTTCCCGGTGAGGCGTCCTGCTGGGCGATCTGTGCGGTGGTCTCCGCTTCGTTGCCCGCGCCAGTCTCCGTTCGGCTCGCGATCGGGGCGTCCTTGCCGGTGCCGACTGTGGAACTCGCCATGCGTCTCTCCTCAAAACGGTGCCGCGCCGCGGTGGTACGACATGCTGTGACAGAGATCCGTCCTGCACGTCGTGATACCCGGAGCGCCGCATCGTGCCGACCATGGAGCAGTGGCGGAGCCTCCCGGACGACCAGGCGTCGGCGCTGTAGCGTTCGACGCGTGCCGCCGACGTCGCAGCGAGTGGGCCTGATCGTCAACCCCACCGCCGGGCGCGGCCGCGGGGCGCGCGCCGGCGCCCGGGTCGGGGCGGCGCTGCCAGCCGCCGGGCACCACGTGCAAGACCTCTCCGGGCCCGACATCGAGTCGGCCCGGGCCAACGCGCGAGCGGCCCTCGCCGAGGGCGCCGTCGACGTCCTCGCCGTCGTCGGCGGCGACGGCATGGTCCACCTCGGCGCCAACCTCACCGCGGGCACCGGCATCCCGCTCGCGATCGTCGCGGCCGGGTCGGGCAACGACAACGCACGCGAGCTCAGGCTGCCCGTCCACGACCCGGACGCCGCCGTCGCGCTCATCGACGCCGGACACACCCGCATCGTCGACGCCGGCCGCTGCCGGACCGCCTCGGGCGAGGTCCAGTGGTGGGTCGGGGTGCTCGGCGGCGGATTCGACTCGGTGGTCCTCGAGCGCGCGACGCGCTGGTCCTGGCCGCAGGGGGCGATGCGCTACAACCTCGCGGTCCTGCGCGAGCTGCCGACCTTCCGGCCCATCCCGTATGCCGTGGAGGTCGACGGGGTGCGCTTCGAGACCGCGGCGATGCTCGTCGCCGTCGCCAACGGCCCCGCCTTCGGCGGCGGGATGCGGGTGTGTCCCGACGCGCGCTACGACGACGGGCTGTTCGATGTGATGATCCTCCACGCGATGTCGGTGGCCGCGTTCGTCCGCGTCTTCCCATCAGTCTTCCGCGGGACCCACATCGGGCATCCCAAAGTGCAGATCCTGCGTGGGCGCCGGGTCAGGCTCGAGTCGGCGGGGATCATGACGCAGGCGGACGGGGAGCGGTTCGAGCCCCTGCCGGTCGACCTCGAGCTGGTCCCGGGGGCGCTGCGCATCGTGGCTGCGCGGCATACTCCCGCCTGACGTAGCCTGAGGTCGTCCGCCCCGGCGCCCACCCGCAGCCGCGCCCCCTCACCGGAACGGCCTCCATGCCGACGTCTGCCACGCCTGACAGCGCCGTCCGCCGCAGCGTCACGCTCGGCGACGGGGCCGACGGCGCCGTCGACCTTCTTCACCCGGTGCTGCGCTACGCCCACAACCCGATCCTCACCAGCGCCGACGTCAACGCGGTCTGGACCACCCCGGCCCTGCAGGTCGTCACCGTCCACAACGCCGGAGCCGCCGCGCTGCCCGGCGAGACCGGCCTGCTGTTCCGCTCGCACCTGCGCTGCGGCCGGTCGGTCCTCGGGGTGGCCCGCAGCGCCGACGGCATCCGAGACTGGTCCGTCGACCGCCGGCCCGCGATGACCTCCGCCACGGCGGGCGACCGCTTCGGGCCCGGCGTCGACGTGGCCGCCTGCGTCGAGATGGAGTCCGGCGGGGTCGAGGACCCCCGGCTGAACCCGGTGGACGGCGCCCTCGCCGTCACCTACAGCGGCTACCACGCCCAGGTCGGCGGACGGGTCCGGGTCGCGCTGGCGACCACCGACGACCTGGCCGCCTTCACCCGGCACGGCGCGATGCTCGAGCAGGACATGCGCAACGTCGTCATCTTCCCGGAGCGGGTGGGCGGCTCCTGGGTGGCCCTGTTCCGCCCCAACGGCGCCGACGCCGGTGACGTCGGCGGCATCTACACCCAGATCCGCCTCGGGACCACGCAGGACCTGCGCTCCGGCCCGTGGCACATCGAGCCGCAGCCGGTCATGCGCACCGGCGCCGGGCCGAGCGCGTTCTCCGACAAGATCGGGCCCGGAGCGCCGCCGGTGCGGACCCGCCACGGGTGGCTCAGCCTCTTCCACGGCGTCCGCAGCACCATGGACGGCAACCCCTACGTGCTCGGCGTCGCGCTGCACGACCTCGAAGACCCGCGCCAGGTCGCGATGTCGAGCATCCCCGTCCTCTTCCCGAGCGCCGCCGACTGTCGCGTGCCGCAGGACGGCTATGTCCACGTGCCGAACGTCGTCTTCAGCTGCGGGATGCTGCGCCGCGACGACGGAACCCTGGTGATCTACTACGCCGGCAACGACACCGTCCTCAACGTCGCGTTCAGCCACGAGGACGTCCTCGCCGAGCTGTGCCTGCGCTACGGCCAGGACCCCCTCACGGGCCGGCTCCTCTACGACGTCTGACCAGATACGCGAATGCCGGCCGGACCCACCCGCGGCTCCACGGCATACCCCCGGCGCTGACGTAGCCTGACCCCATGTCGACCCCCGAGCGGTCCGGTGCCGACCGCAGGACCCGGCCGGAGGCAGGCGGGCTCGACGCGTTCGCCGGGGGCCTGGGCTTTGCGCTCGACGCGTTCCAGCGCGAAGCCTGCCTGGCTCTGGAGTCGGGTCGCGGGGTCCTCGTCGCGGCGCCGACGGGCGCGGGCAAGACCGTGGTGGGGGAGTTCGCGGTCCACCTCGCCCTCGCCCGCGGGCAGAAGGCGTTCTACACGACGCCGATCAAGGCCCTGTCGAACCAGAAGTATGCCGACCTCGTGCGCCGCCACGGCGCCCGCAACGTCGGCCTGCTCACCGGCGACTCCTCCGTCAACGGCGAGGCGCCCGTCGTCGTCATGACGACCGAGGTGCTGCGCAACATGATGTATGCCGGGTCGTCCACCCTCGCGGGCCTCGGCTACGTCGTCATGGACGAGGTGCACTACCTCGCCGACCGGTTCCGGGGGGCGGTCTGGGAGGAGGTCATCATCCACCTGCCGCCCGAGGTCCTCGTCGTGTCACTGTCGGCCACCGTCTCCAACGCCGAGGAGTTCGGGGCCTGGCTGGCCGAGGTGCGCGGCGAGGTCGAGGTCGTCGTCTCGGAGCACCGCCCGGTGCCGCTGTGGCAGCACATGATGGTCGGCCGGGGGATGTTCGACCTCTTCGTCGAGGAGCCCGACGCCGACGCCGACCTGCCGCCGACCCGGGTCAGCCCCGAGCTGCTCCAGGCGATCGGCAACGACTCGCGCCGCTCGTTCCACGAGGAGCCCGGCCACCGCGGCCGACGCGGGCCGGGCAGCCCCGCCGGCCGGCGTGGCCCCGGGGGTGGGCCCGGCGGAGGGCCGGGGGGTCGCGGGTTCGCCCGCGACGCCGGCGGCGGTCGCCCTGGAAGCGGCCGCCCCGGCGGCGGGCCGACCAGGGCCGACGTCATCGAGCGCCTCGACCGCGAGGGGCTGCTGCCGGCCATCACCTTCATCTTCAGCCGGGCCGGCTGCGACGCGGCGGTCGCCCAGCTGCTCGGCCACGGCATACGCCTCATCCGGGAGGAGGAGGGCGAGCGGATCCGCCGCCTCGTCGAGGAGCGGATCAAGGGCCTGGCCGACGAGGACCTCACCGTCATCGGCTACTGGGACTTCGTCGACGGCCTGACCCGCGGGTATGCCGCCCACCACGCCGGGATGCTGCCCACCTTCCGCGAGATCGTCGAGGAGCTCTTCACTGCGGGGCGCACCATGGCGGTGTTCGCGACGGAGACGCTGGCGCTCGGCATCAACATGCCGGCGCGCACCGTGGTCCTCGAGCGGCTCGTCAAGTTCAACGGCGAGGCGCACGTCGACGTGACGCCCGCGGAGTACACCCAGCTCACCGGACGCGCCGGGCGGCGCGGCATCGACGTCGAGGGCCACGCCGTCGTCCTGTGGAACCGCGGCCTCGACCCGCTGGCGGTCGCCGGTCTCGCGTCGACGCGCACCTTCCCGCTGCGATCGAGCTTCCGGCCGACGTCCAACATGGCGGTCAACCTCGTCGGGCAGTTCGGGCGCGACCGGGCCCGAGAGATCCTCGAGACCTCGTTCGCGCAGTTCCAGGCGGACCGCGCCGTCGTGGGCTTCGTCCGGACCATCCGCCGCAACGAGGAGGCGCTCGCCGGCTACGTCGAGTCGATGACCTGCCACCTCGGCGACTTCGCGGAGTACGCCGCGATCCGCGACGAGATCCGCACCCTGGAGAAGGACGCGGCGAAGGCCCGCTCCGCGAGCGTGCGCGCCGAGGCAGCGGTGAGCCTGGAGCGGCTGCGCCCCGGCGACGTCATCCGCATCCCTGCGGGCCGACGCTCGGGGTATGCGGTGGTGGTCGCGTCCGACCGCGGCGGCCGGGGCGAGCCGCCCTCGCCGTCGGTGGTGACCGAGGACCGCCAGCTGCGGCGGCTGACCCTGCTCGACGTGCCGACCCCCGTCGAGCCGGTCACCACGGTCCGGCTCCCGCGCAACTTCAACCCCAAGAGCCCGAAGTCACGGCGCGACCTCGCGACGACGCTGCGGGTCGCGGTGCCCCACGACCCCCCACCGGGCCGCCCGGGGGGCGACGGCGCTCGCGGCGCGGGCGACAGCCGCGGCAGGAGTGCGGACGAGACCCAGCAGATCGAGGCGCTGCGCCGCCGGATGCGCGCCCACCCCTGCCACGGGTGCCCCGACCGGGAGGGCCACGCTCGCTGGGCCGAGCGGTGGTGGCGGCTGCGGCGCGAGAGCGACGGCATCCAGCGCAAGGTCGACGGGCGCACCCACTCGGTCGCGAAGACGTTCGACCGGATCTGCGACCTCCTCGAGGAGATGGGTTACCTCGGGGCCGACGGCACCACGGTGACGGCCGAGGGGGAACGGCTGCGGCGGCTCTACACCGAGAAGGACCTCCTCGCCGCCGAGTGCCTGCGCCGCGGGGTCTGGAACGGCCTCGACGCGGCCGGGCTGGCCGCCGCGGTCTCGACCCTGGTCCACGAGCCGCGTCGCGAGGGGAGCGAGCTCGCGCCGCGGATGCCCACCGACGACGTGTCCGACGCGTGGCGCTCGATGGTCTCGCTGTGGAGCGACCTCGAAGACCGTGAGCGCGCCCACGGGCTCCCGCTGACCGGCGACCCCGACGGCGGCATCGCCTGGATGGTGCACCGGTGGGCCAGCGGCCAGCGGCTCGAGGTCGTCCTTCGGGACTCGGACATCGCTGCCGGGGACTTCGTGCGCCGGTGCAAGCAGATCGTCGACCTGCTCGGCCAGATCGCGCAGGCAGCCCCGACGCCGGCCCTGTCGGCCACGGCTCGCCGGGCGGCCGACGCGGTGATGCGGGGGGTCGTCGCCGCCGACCGCATCGACTGACCCATCGGCCAGGCGCAGGTGCGGCGCAAGAGTCACTCTGGTCCCGCAGATGCGGGCTAGGATGCCGCTGTGACCACCTTCCGCGTCCGAGAGGCCGCCGAGCTCGTCGGCGTCAGCGACGACACGCTGCGTCGCTGGATCGAGGCCGGACGGCTCGCCGCAACGACGGACGGCTCCGGTCGGCAGGCCGTCGACGGTGCCGCGCTCGCGGTGCTGGCCCAGGACCTCGCCGCGTCGGCCGAGCGCCTCGACCCCGGTCCGGTCCACTCCGAGTCGGCTCGCAACCGCTTCGTCGGCCTCGTGACCCGCGTCGTGCGCGACACGGTCATGGCGCAGGTCGAGATCCAGTCCGGTCAGCACCGGATCGTCTCGCTGATGAGCCGCGAGGCCGCCGACGACCTCGAGCTCGAGCCCGGAGTGCTCGCCATCGCCGCCGTCAAGTCGACCAACGTCGTCGTCGAGGTGCCGCTCCGACGCTGACCCTGCACGCCCAGCCCAACCAGGCCCGCCCAGCCCAACCGAGCCTGCCCAGCCCAACCGAGCCTGCCCAGCCCATACAGCCCGTACAGCCCGCCAGCGGCAACAACACCGCACCCCGAGGAGTCTCCCCATGCGGCGCAGGACCGCCAGCGCGGCCACGATCGTCATCGCCGGGGTGACCCTGCTGCTCGCGGGCTGCTCGGCGTCCTCCCCGGGTGCCGATGTGGCCGCGACCGGCTCGCCGGTGACAGGGACGGTCACCGTCTTCGCCGCCGCCTCCCTCAAGGAGACCTTCACCAAGATCGGCAGCCAGTTCGAGGCCGCCCATCCCGGGGTCAGGGTCGTGCTGAGCTTCGGCCCGAGCTCAGGCCTCGCCGCCCAGCTCACGCAGGGCGCTCCCGCCGACGTCTTCGCGTCCGCGAGCACCACCAACATGGACCAGGTCGTCGCGGCGGGCGACGCGGCGGCACCCCTGACCTTCGCCAGGAACGTCATGGAGATCGCCGTCCCCGCCGCGAACCCCGCTGGCATCACCGGCGTCGCCGACCTGGGCAGCCCGGGTGTCAAGGTGGCGCTGTGCCAGCCCGCCGTCCCCTGCGGCGCGGTGGGAGCCAAGGTCCTGGCCAACGCCCGGATCACGGTCACCCCGGTCACCCAGGAGGTGGACGTCAAGGCGGTGCTCACCAAGGTCGGTCTCGGCGAGGTCGACGCCGGCCTCGTCTACGTCACCGACGTCAAGACCGCCGGGCCCCGGGTCACGGGCGTCACGATCCCCGCCGACATCAACGCCGCCACGTCATACCCGATCGCCACCCTGACCAATGCGCCGAACCCCGCTGGGGCCGGCGCGTTCACGGCATACGTCCTCTCGGCGGACGGCGCGGCGGTGATGGGGGCCGGTGGCTTCGCCAAGCCCTGAGCCGCGGCCGGGCGCTGCGGTGGG
>JBBRZC010000140.1:0-9716 GCA_038237075.1 Actinomycetales bacterium | reverse complement strand
TGGTCAGCCATGTCAGTGACCTGCGCACCCGGATCCCGGTGCAGATATGCGTGACCAAGCGGGCCACCGGATCCAGCGTGACCGTGGTCGGCGTGGACTGCTCCGCCGCCTGACCCGTCCCGGCGCCCCGAGCTCGGCTCACGTGTCGCGGTCAGAGCCGCGTCGAGCGTGCGTTCAGTGAGGAACAACTCGGGGCGGAGCCCCCTCGCCTCGGTTCAGTCGGCGAACGCCTCCGGCGGGGGGCACGAGCAGACGAGGTGCCGATCTCCGTAGGCGCCGTCGATGCGCCCGACCGGAGGCCAGTACTTGTCGGCCGCCGAGACCCCAACGGGGAACGCCGCTGCAGCGCGGTCGTACCCGTGGTCCCACTCGAGGGCCAGGGACAGCGCGGTGTGCGGCGCATGCCGGAGCATCGACGCCCCGACCTCGACCTCGCCGCGGCCGACCGCCTCGATCTCCTCGCGGATGGCGATCATCGCATCGCAGAACCGGTCGATCTCGCCCTTGTCCTCGCTCTCCGTCGGCTCGACCATGAGCGTGCCGGCCACGGGGAACGACATCGTCGGGGCGTGGAAGCCGTAGTCGACGAGCCGCTTGGCGATGTCGTCGACCGTGACCCCGGTCTTCCGGGTGAGCTCGCGCACGT
Source organism: Actinomycetales bacterium (assembly GCA_038237075.1). Taxonomy (GTDB): domain Bacteria; phylum Actinomycetota; class Actinomycetes; order Actinomycetales; family Dermatophilaceae; genus Lapillicoccus. The sequence continues at coordinate 9,070 of JBBRZC010000140.1, read as the reverse complement.
CGAGGATGCACTCGTGGGCGACGATGCCGTCATGCCCGGAGTAGAGGACCGGGTAGTGCTCGCGGAGGCGGGCGGCGACGTAGTTCGCGTTGAGCACGGCGACCTGCGTGGCCCGGGTCAGCCCGGCGCCGCCCATGAGCCGGACGTAGGCCCACGAGATCGGGAGGATGCCGGCCGAGCCGTAGGGCGCTCCTGAGACGGGCCCGACCCCGGTGGCCGGGCCGGCCTGCGGATCGAGGGGGTGGTTGGGCAGGTAGGGCGCGAGGTGGGCGCGCACCCCGACCGGCCCGACCCCCGGGCCGCCCCCGCCGTGGGGGATGCAGAAGGTCTTGTGCAGGTTCAGGTGCGAGACGTCGGCCCCGAACCTGCCGGGCTGGGCCAGTCCGACGAGGGCGTTGAGATTCGCCCCGTCGACGTAGACCTGGCCGCCGGCGTCATGGACGATGGCGCAGAGCTCGCCGATGGTGTCTTCGTAGACGCCGTGGGTCGACGGGTAGGTGACCATGATCGCGGCGAGGTTGGCGCCGTGCTCCTCGATCTTGGCGCGCAGGTCGCCCATGTCGACGTTGCCGCTGGTCGGGTCGGTGCGGACGACCACGACCCGCAGCCCGGCCATCACGGCGGACGCGGCGTTGGTGCCGTGGGCGCTGGAGGGGATGAGGCAGACCCGGCGGTGACCCTCGCCGTTGGCCTCGTGGAACGCGTGGATCGCGAGGAGCCCGGAGAACTCGCCCTGCGACCCGGCGTTGGGCTGGAGCGACACGGCGTCGTACCCGGTGATCTCGCAGAGCCACGCCGACAGGTCCGCCATGAGCTCTCGGTATCCCTCGGTCTGGCTCGCAGGCGCGAAGGGGTGCAGGTTCGCGAACTCGGGCCAGCTGACCGCCAGCATCTCCGTCGTCGCGTTGAGCTTCATCGTGCACGACCCCAGGGGGATCATCCCCCGGTCGAGCGCGAAGTCCCGGTCCGCGAGCCGGCGCAGGTAGCGCAGCATCGCCGTCTCGCTGTGGTGCGCATGGAAGACCGGGTGGGTGAGGAAGGCGGAGGTCCGGGCCACCTCGCTCCCCCAGACCGGCTCCCCGCTCGCCGGCACCGGAGCCGGTCCGGTGACCCCGAAGGCGCCCCACACCGCGGCGAGGTCCTCGCCCGTGGTGGTCTCGTCGGTGCTCATCGAGACGGTGTCGGCGTCGACCCGGCGGAGGTTGACCCCGCGCGAGGCCGCCTCGTGGACGATGTCGTCGGCCTGGCCGGGCACCCGCACCGAGACGGTGTCGAAGAACGACCGGCTGGTCACCTCGACGCCCGCCTCGGCCAGGCCGTCGGCGAGCGCCCGCGCGTAGCCATGGGTGCGCCGCGCGATGGCGGCCAGTCCCGCGGGCCCGTGCCACACGGCATACATGCTCGCCATGACGGCGAGGAGGACCTGCGCGGTGCAGATGTTCGAGGTCGCCTTCTCGCGGCGGATGTGCTGCTCGCGGGTCTGCAGGGCCAGCCGGTATGCCGGGTGGCCGGCGCTGTCGAGCGACACCCCGACCAGCCGGCCCGGCATCGAGCGCTCGAGGCCCTGGCGCACCGACAGGTAGCCTGCGTGAGGGCCACCGAAGCCCATCGGCACGCCGAAGCGCTGGCTCGTGCCGACGGCGATGTCGGCGCCCCACTCCCCCGGCGCGGCGATGAGGGTGAGTGCGAGGAGGTCGGCGGCCGCGGCGACCAGCGCGCCGTGCTCGTGCACGGCGGCGGTGAGGGCGCGGAAGTCGCGGATCTCGCCGTCGGCGCCGGGGTACTGGACGAGGACGCCGAACACGTCCCGGTCACCGGCGGCGGCGCGCAGCGCGTCGACCGAGTCGATGCCGTCGACATCGGCGACGACGAGGCCGATGCCCAGCGGCAGGGCGCGGGTGCGCATCACGGCGATGGACTGCGGCAGGGTATGCCGGTCGACGAGGACGACGGCGCCGGCGGCGGAGCGGGTCATCCGGCGCATGAGGGTCATCGCCTCAGCCGCCGCAGTGCTCTCGTCGAGCAGGGACGCGCCCGCGATGGGCAGGCCGGTGAGGTCGCTGACGACAGTCTGGAAGTTGAGCAGTGCCTCGAGGCGGCCCTGGGAGATCTCTGGCTGATAAGGCGTGTAAGCCGTGTACCAAGCCGGGCTCTCGAGGACGTTGCGCTGCACGACCGGCGGGGTCACCGTGCCGTAGTAGCCGAGCCCGATCATCGAGCGGAGCACCGTGTTGCGGCTGGCCAGGGCGCGCAGCTCCTGGACCACCGCACTCTCGGACGGCGCCGGCTGGAGTCGAAGGTCACGAGCGGCGCGGATGCTGCCCGGCACCGCCACGTCGACGAGCGCCTCGAGCGACGGCTGCCCGACGACGGCGAGCATCGCCTCGACGTCCGCCTCGGCCGGGCCGATGTGACGCTCGACGAACGGCGCCAGGTCAGCGGTACCGAGGCGCCCAGCGGGGTCGGGGACAGCGGGGTCGGGGACAGCAGGGTCGGGGACAGCAGGGTCGGGGACAGCAGGGTCGGGGACAGCAGGGTCGGGGACAGCAGGGTCGGGGACAGCAGGGTCCGTCACGGCGGGGTCAACGGTCTGGGACGCCATCGGGGGCTCCTCGGGGTCGCGGTCGTGGAAGCGGTCCCCCTCTGTCGACCGCGGCCGAGGCCCAGCTCCAGAGTTGCCTCACCCGCGTGGTCCTGGCGCCTGAGAGGTTCCGGGGTGTTGCCCCTTCGGCGCCCCGGCCGACGGCCTCTCGACCGTCCCGGGGGCTCTCCCACATGGGTTGTTGCAGCGACCCCAACTTACCAGCGACCGGGCTGTGCTGGTCGCTGCCGACGGCGAGTCAGGAGATCTTCTGTACGCGCCGGGCGCTGAGCTCGTCCCCCGGGTGCGCCGCGGGGGTCTCGTCGTCGGGGCGCTCGCTGGGCAGCTGGGCCAGGGACCCCTCGATCTCGCGCCAGACGCGGCCGACGGCGATGCCGAAGACACCCTGACCGCCTTGGACGAGGTCGATGACCTCGTCCGCGGAGGTGCACTCGTAGACGGAGGCCCCGTCGCTCATGAGAGTGATCTGGGCGAGGTCGTCGACGCCGCGGTTGCGCAGGTGCTCGATGGCGATCCGGATCTGGTGGAGGGACACCCCGGTGTCGAGCAGCCGCTTGACCACCTTGAGCACGAGGATGTCGCGGAACCCGTAGAGCCGCTGGGTGCCCGAACCCGTCGCGCCGCGCACGGACGGCTCGACGAGCCCGGTGCGGGCCCAGTAGTCGAGCTGGCGGTAGGTGATGCCGGCCGCCTTGCAGGCCGTGGGGCCGCGGTAGCCCGTGTCCTCGCTCAGGTCGGGCAGGTCGTCGTCGAAGAGCAGTCCCTGCGCCGCGACGGGGACGTGCCTGGTGAACTGCGCGTCTCCCGTGGCGTTCACAGCGACCTCCAGATGCCCTGCCTGTAACTACATGTGAGTGGTTCCCTGATCCTGACGGTACGGCTCGGGCTGACCACCGTCAATCACCGGTGCACGGTGACGTTGCGGCGTGTCGCGGCCGCCGCGGCTAACCTCGACCTCTCGTTGACGGTTAGCCTTTGGGAGACTCGTCCGCCGGACCCGTGCTCGAGGGGTTCTCGAAGTCCTCTGCTGAGACCTGGTCGAGGAACTCGCGGAACCGCTCCACCTCGTCGTCCTCGTCGGGGGTCAGAGCCACCCCCGCCTCGTCGAGCACGGACTCGGCGACGAGGATCTCCGTCGACGTGCGCAGGGCCAGCGCGATGGCGTCCGACGGGCGGGCACTGATCTCGGTCTTCCCGTCGACGACCAGGACGGCGTAGAAGACCTTGTCCCTGAGCTCGACGATCCGGATCTGGGTCACGGTGTGCCCGAGGCCCTCGATCACGTCCTTGAGCAGGTCGTGCGTCAGGGGACGCGGCGGCAGGACCCCCTGCTGGGCGTAGGCGATCGCGGTGGCCTCAGCCGCCCCGATCCAGATCGGCAGGTAACGGTCGCCGTCGCGCTCGCGCAGCAGCACGATCGGCTGGTTGGTGGGCATCTCCACCCGCACCCCGAGGACGTCGACCGGTTTCACGTGGGCAACGTTACCCCGTGCGCCGCTGTGACCGAGTGAGGCCGCGCGGCAGCGTCATCTGGGCAGCCCGGCGCGCACGAGTGCGGCGTGCAAAGCGATGCAGAGCCGCAGGACCTCGGGGGTCGGATCCGTCGGTCGGCGCTTGCCCGCGGCCGCCCGGGCCGGCCGGACGATCTGCTGGACCAGCCCGATCTCGCGGTCCGCGGCCGTCCGGAAGGGCCTCAGGTGCCGCGGCTCCACGCCGTAGCCCGCCAGCGCCGCGGCCGTCTGCGCGATGGTCAGCGAGGCGGCGTCGAAGTGGCCTCCCGAATCGGTGCGCAGCAGCCCGAAGGTCTCCAACGCCTCGAACGTATGCCGGTCGAGGCCGGCCGCGTCCCGCAGCTCGCTCGGGGTGAGCCGCAGGGCCGAGGTCGCAGCGAGCTCGGCGGCCGTCGGCAGGTCGGGGACCGGGGCGGCGGGCGGCGGCGTGGGCCGGCCTCCGGCCGCGCCGACGACGTCACCCTCGGGTGGCGTCAACCCGCGGTCGAGGGCGTCGAGCGCCTCGCGGATCACCTTCAGCGGCCAGAACCGGTCTCGCTGGGCCGTGAGGATGTAGCGCAGCCGCCCGACGTCCTCGGAGCTGAAGGTGCGGTAGCCGGAGTCGGTGCGCTGCGGCGTGACCAGCCCCTCCGCCTCGAGGAACCGGATCTTGCTGATGGTGACGTCCGGGAAGTCCGGCGTCAGCTCGGCGAGGACCGCGCCGATCGTCCGGGACGAGGTCCGGCGGGCCGGCACGCTCAGCGGGTGCCGGCGTAGAACACGAGGCGGAACTTGCCGATCTGCACCTCGTCACCGGTGCGGAGCACGGCGCGGTCGACGAGCTCGCGGTTGACGTAGGTGCCGTTCAGCGAGCCGACGTCCTGCACGGCATACCCCTCGCCCTCCTGAAGGAAGAGCGCGTGCTTGCGCGAGACGGTGACGTCGTCGAGGAAGATGTCGCTGTCGGGATGGCGTCCGGTGCTCACCTCGGCGTCGTCGAGGAGGAAGCGGGCACCGGTGTTGGGGCCGCGCAGCACGACGAGGAGCGCGGTGCCGGGGCGCAGGGCGTCGATGGTGGCCTGGTCCTCGGCGCTGAGACCGCGGCTGTCGACCTCGACCTTCTCGTGCTCGCCGACTCCGTGGAACCGCATCGTCGTCGGGTCGCCCGGACGGGTCGTGGGGGAAGGCTGCTGGGGCGTTTCTTCCGACATGTGACGGATTCTCCTTCGTTCCTCCGGTCCTCCAACCCTAGATCAAGGGTGGGCCGTGCGCGCACCGATTGCTCCGGGGTCAGCCCAGGCTCGAGCGGTAGGACGCGCCGTCCATGAGCCCGTCGAGCGCGCCGGCGTCGCTCGGGCTCAGCTCGTACATCCACCCGTCGGTGTAGGGCGCGGTGTTGACCAGCTCGGGGGCGGAGTCGAGCGCCGTGTTGACCGCGGTCACCTCGCCGGACACGGGCGCGTAGAGGTCGCTCACCGACTTGGTCGACTCGACCTCGCCGCACGACTCCCCTGCCGTGACCGGGTCGCCGACGGCGGGCAGGGAGACGTAGACGACGTCGCCCAGGGCGTCCTGCGCGTACGCGGTGATGCCGACGCGGACCGCTCCCCCGTCGACCTCCTGCACCCACTCGTGGTCCGTGGTGTAGCGCAGGTTGTCGGGGTACTCCAGGTCGCTCATGGGGCTCCTCGGTGTCGGGCTACTTCGCGGGGGTCGTGGTGGCCGGGTCGGGCACGGCCTGAGCGTAACGAGGCGTCCGCGGCGTCTGCAACGCGTCCACCCGCACCGTGTCGAGCTGCTCGACTCGAGACGTCGCGTTCTGCCGGCGGACCGTTTCGACGATGCCGCCGGGGATGTTCATGGCCGCGGCGAGGGTCTGCTTGTCGCCGATGGCGAGGATGACGTACGGGCGGGCGAGCGGCTGCCCGTCGACCTGGATGTCGGTGCCGGACGAGCCGGTGGCGAACCACGAGCTCGCGACGACGCGGTTGGCGCCGTACTGGACCACCTCGGCGCCCGCGTCGCGCAGCTCCTGGAGCACGTCGAGGAGCATCGGCGCGGTGACCTTCTGCGCGGGGTCGGTGATGGTGATCCGGATGCCCGGACCTTGAGCGGACGCCGTCCCGGCGAGGAGCCGCAGCGTGTCGAGCCGCTTCTGGGCCTGCGCGGCGGCGGCCTCGCCGGTGCCGGCACCGCTGGCCAGCTCGTCGCGTTGGGCCTGGAGATCGCGCAGCTGCTGGTCGAGGCGGGACGAGCGCTGGCTCACGTCGTCGAGCACCCGGACGAGGTCGTCCTGGCGCAGCGACTCCAGGCCGCCCTGCTGGGTGGACCGGACCTGCGTCGCGATGGCGAAGCCGAGGCTGAGCGCGAGCACCGCGCCGAGCAGCTGCGCCCTGGTGCCGCGCGGCGCCGCGACCCGGGCCAGCCGTCGCCACGGCGACCCCGATGGGCTGGGTCCGTCTGGCGTCGAGACGTCTGGTGTCGGGACTTCTGGTGTCGGGCCGGGTGCCGCGGTGTCACTGCTCACGGAGGATCACGCCCGGAAGAGGTGTCGGCGAATCGAGGCGACGTTGGAGAAGATCCGCACCCCGAGCACGACGACGACGCCGGTGGACAGCTGCGTGCCGACCCCGAGCTGGTCGCCGAGGAAGACGATGAAGGCGGCGACGACGACGTTGGACAGGAAGGAGACCACGAAGACCTTGTCGTTGAAGATCCCGTCGAGGACGGCGCGCACCCCACCGAAGACCGCGTCCAGCGCCGCGATGACGGCGATGGGCAGGTAGGGCTGCAGCCACAACGGCACCGCGGGGTGCAGGAACAGCCCGGCCAGGATGCCGGCGAGGAGGCCGAGGGCAGGGATCACGGTGTCGTCTCCGGGGTCGGGAGCGGGGTCGGCGGCGGAGTGGGGGCGGCGGAGGCCGAGGTGGCTGTCGCCGAGGGTATGCCGGAAGACCTCGACCCGGCGAACGTCACCGCCAGCGTCGAGGCACGGGGCACCTCGACGTGGTCCTGGGCCGCGATGCTCGAGGGGATCTTGAGGTTGTCTCCGAGGCTCTTGAGGTAGCTGCCCCCGGTCGTCTCGGCGAAGCGGGTCTGCAGGCCCTGGGGGTCGCCGACGACGGTGATGACGTAGGGCGGGCTGAGCGGCCGGTAGTCGACGAGGATCGCCTCCCCCGCGAACCGGATCGCGGAGCGCGCGGTGAGCCGCTGACCGTTCACCGACATCGCCTCCGCGCCGGCCTGCCAGAGCCCGTTCGTGACGACCTGGAGGTCGCGCGAGGTCACCCGGCCCGGCGTGAAGCCCTCGCTGGCCCGGGGGTCGACTCCCCCGTCGCCCCGGGCCGCCGCCGGCGCGTCGTCGATGGTGACGAGCAGCCCGGGACCGCCCGCGGCCAGCTCTCCGGTGAGGAGCCCGAGCCGGCCCAGCTCGACGGCGAGGGAGGACGACGACGTGCCGAGCGCCGCGTCCTGGTAGCCCCTGACCTGCGCGACCAGCTGGTTGACCTGGGTGACCTGGGCGTCTCCACGGCTCTGCCGTGCCTGGATCTGCTCGATGAGCTGGGCCTTGTCACGGGAGGCTGTGGTGCCGGCCGGGCGCAACGTGAGGGCCGCGGCAACGAGCAGGAAGCCGAGCAGGATCGCAGCCACCCCGATCGTGACTCCCCGGAGGCCAGTGCTTCGCGGCAGCCCGGACGCCTCACGGCGGTCCGCCGCCTCCGCATAGCCGGGGTCCAGCGGGCGCTGCATCATCTCGGTCAGCAGCGTCATCGAGGCATCCGGCCGCGGTCGGGGGGCGGGGGCTGGTGAGCTCATCGTCGCGACCTCACGCCCCGCTGGCGTTCGGGGAGCGCACCCCGACGGCCCGCGAGCGAAGCACCCAGACCGCCTGCACGGCATAAAGGCCGGCGGCCAGCCAGTAGAGCGTGATGCCCCACCAGGCGAACGCCCACCCGATCGGGCGGGCGATGTCGCCGATCGTCCCCTCGACGTGCGACAGGAGCAGGATCGGGAAGGCGTAGAGGAGGTTGAAGGTGGCGGCCTTGCCGACGAAGTGCACCGGCAGTCCGGTCTGGCCGACCCGTTTGAGGAGGACCATGACCACGGCCATGAAGGCGTCTCGGCTGAGGAGGACGACGACGAGCCAGACGGGCAGGATGTCGCGCAGGGCGAGGGCCACGAGGGTCGACAGGATGTAGAGGCGGTCGGCCAGGGGGTCGAGGATCTGACCCAGCCGCGAGACGAGGCCATAGCGCCGGGCGATCTTGCCGTCGAGGTAGTCGGTGAGGCCGGACAGGGTCAGCACGCAGAACGCCCATCCGAGGTGTTCCGCGAAGAGCAGCCAGAGGAAGACCGGGACTCCGACCAGCCGCAGTGCCGACAGGACGTTGGGGAGGGTCAGCACCTTGGTGCTCACCTCGGCCTCCCGCCCGCTCTCCCCCTGCTCGCTCGCCACGTCGGAAGCCTAACCGGCACGTCCGACGCCGGACGCTGACGGCATACTCGGGCCATGATGTTTCGCGCGACGCTCCAGGCCAACGGCCGCACGGCCACCGGGGTCGAGGTGCCGGAGGAGGTCGTCACCGCCCTCGGCGCAGGGCGGCGCCCCCCCGTCTCGGTGACGGTCAACGGCTACACCTGGCGCACGAGCATCGCCTCGATGGGCGGGCGGTTCATGATCGGCATCAGCGCGCAGGCCCGGGCGGGGGCGGGGGTCACCGCCGGCGACGTGATCGAGGTCGACGTCGAGCACGACACCGCGCCCCGTGAGGTCGACGTGGCCGACGACCTCGCCGCGGCGCTTGCTGCAGCGCCTGCCGCACGGGCCCGGTTCGAGGCGCTCCCCTACAGCCATCAGCGCCGCTACGTGGAGGCAGTGGAGGCGACGAAGAAGCCGCAGACCCGGGCGAACCGGATCGCCAGGGCGATCGAGACGCTCGAGGCCGACCCGGCCACGGGGGCCGCTCCCGGCTGAGGT
>JBBRZC010000139.1:0-9879 GCA_038237075.1 Actinomycetales bacterium | reverse complement strand
TCGCACTGGGCGCCGATGCCGGAGAAGGTGGGAGAGGCCGACCCTGCCAACCCCCGGCTGGCCGAGCCGCGCACGCGGCAGTGGCCTCACGACCCGATGGCGGTTCGGCGGGCCGAGCTGGCGGAGGCGGTCGACCGGGTCTCCGCGGCGATGGAGGACCACGGCGTCAGCGCCGTCAGCGCTCCGCTGGACACGGCGATGGTGCAGGACCTCGAGCTGCTCCTCGCCGAGCGCAACGCCGCCCGACGTCGCGGCGACGTCGTCGTGGAGGTGCCACGCCACCTCTCCGCGTCGGCGGTCGTCCAGCTCGCCACCGACGAGGCCCGGTTCGCCCTGTCCCTGCGGCGCCCGATGCCGTCGGCGCCGGCCCTCGCCGCCCGGCGCGGGACCGCCTTCCACGCCTGGGTCGAGGAGCACTTCGCCAGGGCCGCCATGGTCGATCTCGTCGACCTGCCCGGCAGCGCGGACGAAGGGGCGACCGACGACGGGGACCTGCCGCGGATGAAGGAGCTCTTCCTCGCCAGCGGATGGGCCGACCGGATCCCCGAGGCCATCGAGATCGCCGTCGAGACGATGCTCGACGGCTTCGCGCTGCGGGGCCGGATCGACGCCGTCTTCGCGCGCGACGACGGCGGCTACACCATCGTCGACTGGAAGACCGGCCCCCGGCCCGACGCCGGGGCTGCGCGGCAGCGGGCCCTTCAGCTGGGGGCCTACGCCCTGGCCTACTCCCGCCTGCGGGGCCTGCGGCCGTCGAGGGTCGACGGGGCCTTCTACTATGCCCAGACCGGGGCATCCGCCTACCCGAGACTGCCCAAGGAGAAGGACCTGCTGGCCCTCCTTCGCCGGGTGCCTGACTAGACATGACGCCCATGACGAACATGACGCCCATGACGCTCACCGACGCGGAGACGCGCGCCCTGGCCGCCCTCGACGAGGACGAGCTGGTCCGCACCCTCGTCGACCTCGTCCGGGTGCCGAGCATCACCGGCAGCGACGCGGAGTCCGAGCTCCAGCACCAGCACGGGGCCCTCCTCGAGGTCGAGGGGCTCGAGGTCGACGCCTGGCGCCTCGACCTCGAGGCGCTGCGGGCGGACCCGCGCTTTCCCGGTGCCGAGGCGCCGCGCACCGAGGGCTACGGCCTCGTCGCGACGACTCCCGGCGGCGGCCCCCCGGCGCTCGTCCTCCAGGGCCACGTCGATGTCGTGCCCATCGGTGACCCCGCGCGGTGGCCGTACGACCCGTTCGGGGGCGAAGTGCGGGGTCGAACCCTGCACGGCCGCGGCGCGTGCGACATGAAGGCCGGGGTCGCGGCGAACCTCGCGGCGGTGCGGGCCATCTCCCGCAGCGGGCTCACCCTGGAGCGGCCGCTGGCGGTGCACAGCGTCGTCAGCGAGGAGGACGGCGGGCTCGGGGCGTTCGCGACGCTGCTGCGGGGCCACGGCGGAGAGGTCGCCGTCATCAGCGAGCCCACCTCGAGGCGGCTCGTCACCGCCACCGCGGGGGCGCTGACCTTCGAGCTCGCCGTGCCGGGCCGAGCGGCCCACGGCAGCACCAGGTACGAAGGCCATTCGGCTCTGGATGCCTACCTGCCGCTCCACGCGGCCATCGCCGACCTGGAACGTCGGCGCAACAAGGACATCGACGCCCGCTTCGGCGACAACCCGATGCCCTACCCCATCTCCGTCGGCGTCCTTCGGGCTGGTGACTGGGCCAGCTCGGTGCCCGACGCGCTGGTCGCCCAGGGCCGGTTCGGCGTCCGGCTGGGGGAGGACCCGGCTGCGGCGCGCGTGGACTTCGAGGAGGCCGTCTCCCGCGCCGCCACGGCCGACCCCTGGCTGCGCGACCACCGACCGGGCGTCACCTGGCCGGGCGGCCAGTTCGCCAGCGGCGAGCTCCCGTCAGGGCACCCGCTCGTGGGGGAGGTCCAGTCGGTGGTTCGTGACCTCGGTGGCGTGCCACCCGAGCCGGCGGCCGCCCCCTACGGCAGCGACCTGCGTCTGTATGCCGGCTTCGGAGGCATCCCGACCCTGCACTACGGGCCGGGAGACGTCCGGTACGCGCACGCTCCCCGTGAGCAGGTCGACCTCGACGAGGTCATCTCCGTGGCCCGCGCCCTGACCGTCCTGGCGGTCCGTCGCTGCGGCGCCCACGACTGACCCAGGGCCTGGCTCACAGTCGGAGTCGGCCTCAGTCACGGCCCTCGCCGGACGGGGGCTCCTGCGCCGAGCCGGCCTCCTCGGGGGCGGGCACCTCCCGCGACCGGCGGAGCCGCTCGAGCTCCCCGTGCGGGATCACCGTGGTCGCGTCGCCGGGCAGGCCCGTCCGCAGCGGTTGGGCGTCCGCGTCCGTGTCGTTGGCGCCCGCAGCGTCGTCGGCCGGACCGTCTTCGCGTTCTCCGGCGTTCCGGTCCTCGGGCCCGTCGGTGTCGTCGTCGGTCCCCAGCCCCTCGGCCTCACCGGCGTCGCCGACCGCGCCGGTCAGGGCCTCCCCGTCGGTCACTGCGGCTCCCTCGCCGAGTGGCTCGGCCGACATGGTTCGAGGTGACGAGGCCCCCGCGTCTGCTGACGTCTGGTGCGGGACCGGCGACGAGAGCTCGTCCCCGTCGTCGGCCCGCTCGGCCAGCGAGCGCAGCCGCACGGCATACGCCTCGACGAGCTCCTGGTTCCCGGAGCTCACCGCGGCAAGCAGGCCGGTGAGCAGCCGCAGCTCGCCGGCGAGCCGCGCCCGGCGTGGCAGGTGCCGGTCGGGTCGCTCGACCCGGGAGTGGGCGTAGGCCTCGAGGACCGTCTCGAAGGTCGCGGGCTTGCACTCGGCCAGCAGTGTCGCGAGGTCGTCGGCCGGGTCGGCGACCTTCGCTTCGTCCCAGCCGGTGATGGCGCGGACCGTGCCCGAGGTCGCGTCCTCCTCGTCGGTGAAGGTGACGAGGACCCGGTCACCGGTGAGGCCGCCGTGGACGGGGGTGGGCGCGAACCGCCATACCGAGACGTCCTCGAGCACCCGCTCCCAGCGCGAGAGCACCGTGGTCGGGACGTGACCCGTCGCCGCACCCCGGTCGAGGTCGGCGAGCTGGCGGGTGCGGCAGTCCTCCGCCTCGTAGGCCGGCAGCCCGGCCTCGTCGAAGACGGCCCGGTCGATGTTGTGCAGTGCGGCGACCGCCCGGCCCAGCTCGGCGGCGAGACCGGGTCCGGGGGGCAGGGCGGCGAAGTCGACCGGGCGTCCCTGGAGGTAGGGGTAGACGACCGCCCTGCCCTCCGGCACCCCGACGAAACCCCGCGGCGTCGGCACGGAGAAGGGCAGCCGCCGCCCGAGGAGCCCGAGCAGGGCCACGGTCGTGTCCATCTGCGCGCCGGCGGCCGAGGTGACGGGCACCCGGACCACCCAGGTGCGCCGCTGGCTGTCCGAGACGAACGCCACCTCGTAGCGATGCCCCGGCTGAGGGCGTGCGGCCCGGACGGTCACCGGGTCGAGACCGGGGACGGCCGAGCTGGCCAGGGCGGCAAGGAAGGCGGGCGAGCGAGTCACCCGCTCACCGTATGCCGTGGCCGCCCCCGCGCCCCGCAACGACTGCCGTGTGACGCAGATGGCGGGGCTCCGGGGACGGAAGGGACCCGCCGCGTAGGGTTGCGGACGTGGGTCCTGCCGCTGACGTCCTCGTCGACCTCGCGCTGTCACGGGGGACGCTCGACCGAGCGGGATACCGCCGTTCCGAACCCGGCCTCGTCGACACGCTCCTGGCCGACCCGGCCACCCGGGTGGCCGTCATCGTCGGCGACATCATGGAGGTCGTCGGGGACCCGGACGCCCCGACGGGTCACGCTCTCGCACTGCGCCCGCCGTCCACGCGCGACCGGGACCGGCTCGTGCTGTTCCTCGGCGAGGAGAGCACGCCGGGTGAGGACGGCGGCAGGCGCCGCACGGCATACGTGGCCGTCGTCGGCGACCCGACGGTCGCTGGCCACGGCGACTGGCAGACCCTGCGCGAGGCCGGACTGCTCCTCGGGGACCGCGACGCGGGGATCTTCACGACAGCCCAGGCGCTGACGAACTGGCACGCCACCCACCCGTTCTGCTCACGCTGCGGGTCGCCGACGGCGGCCCGCCTCGGGGGCTGGGTCCGACGCTGCGAGCGGGAGGGCAGCGAGCACTACCCGCGCACCGACCCGGCCGTGATCATGGCCGTCATCGACGACGACGACCGCCTGCTCCTCGGGCGGGGAGCCCAGTGGCCAGCGGGCCGGTTCTCGGTGCTCGCGGGGTTCGTCGAGCCGGGAGAGTCCTTCGAGGCGGCCGTCGCCCGCGAGGTCGCCGAGGAGGTGGGCGTCGTCGTGAGCGAGGTGACCTACCTCGGCAACCAGCCGTGGCCGTTCCCCTCGTCGGACATGATCGGGTTCCGGGCCCGCGCCCTGGGCACCGAGCTGCGGATCGACCCCGAGGAGATCGCCGAGGCACGCTGGGTGACCCGCGAGGAGTACATCGCCTCCCTGCGCAAGGGAGAGGTGCACACGCCGAGCGGGATCTCCATCGCCCAGCGGCTCATCGAGCACTGGCTCGGCCGCACGGTGGCCGACGCCCTGCGCTGAACCAAGACGCGGGACGCCGCGCCGCGGACGTCGCGAGGTGCCACGATGAGCCCATGGCCAAGACCTCCGCGGCTGGCGCCGTGCTGATTCCCAAGAGCATCTACGAGAAGGAGCTGAAGCGGCTCCAGGCCGAGCTCGTCACGATGCAGGAGTGGGTCCGGGAGACGGGGGCCCGGGTCGTCGTCCTCTTCGAGGGCCGGGACGCCGCGGGCAAGGGCTCGGCCATCAAGCGGGTGACCGAGGTGCTCAACCCGCGGCTCGTGAGCATCGCGGCGCTGCCGTCCCCCAGCGACCGGGAGCGCACCGAGTGGTACTTCCAGCGCTACGTGGCGCACCTGCCGGCCGCCGGCGAGATCGTCCTCTTCGACCGGTCCTGGTACAACCGGGCCGGCGTCGAGCGGGTCATGGGGTACTGCACGGACGACCAGTACTCGCTCTTCCTCCAGCAGGCGCCGACCTTCGAGCGGCTGCTCATCGACGACGGCATCATGCTGCGCAAGTACTGGTTCTCCGTCTCCGACGTCGAGCAGGAGGCCCGGTTCACGTCCCGCGCCGAAGACCCGATGCGCCGCTGGAAGCTGTCGCCGATGGACCTCGAGTCCCTCCTCCGCTGGGAGGACTACTCCCGCGCCAAGGACGAGATGATGGTGCACACGGACCTGTCCGCGTCACCGTGGTACGTCGTGGAGTCCGAGGACAAGAAGGCCGCCCGGATCAACGTCATCAGCCACCTGCTCTCGACCATCCCCTACGAACAGATCAAGCCCCCGAAGGTGTCGGTGCTGCATCGCCCGCCCGCCGTGGGCTACATGCGTCCGCCGCGCGGCACCCAGCGCTACGTGCCCGACCGGGCGGCCACCCTCTTCCCCCAGAAGTCGGACAAGCCTGACAAGGCGCACAAGCCGGAGGTCAGCCGGCGAGGCGCTTCCTGACCTCGATGAGGCTGGGGTTGGTCGCCGCCGACCCGTCGGGGAAGAGCACGGTGGGCACCGTCTGGTTGCCGTGGTTGACCTCCATGACGAACTCGGCGCTCGCCGGGTCCCCCTCGATGTTCACCTCGGTGAAGGGGATACCCTCACGGTCCAGCTGCGACTTCAGGCGGGCACAGTAGCCGCACCACGATGTGCTGAACATGGTGACGGTGCCGGGCTCAGGGGTCTGGACGGACATGCAGGGATCTCCTCGGGGAGCGCTCGTGGCGCGAGTGGTCGGGGTGCTCGGTTGCGTGCTCGGTTGGGTCAACGGCTGACGGCGTCAACGGTTGACGGGGCCCAAACCTTCCCGACCGTCGAGGCGCTCGTCGACCTCTTCGCGACGTCCAGCGCCCGGCCGGGACCCGGCGGGGGGCGTAATCTCGGGAGGTGAAGCGAGTGGCGCTGGTGACGATCTCGCTGCTGGTGCTGCTCCTGGGCGGCGCAGCGTGCAGCCACCAACGAGATGCCGCGGACGGCAAGGCCGCAGCCCTACAGGCGCTGCTGAAGCGCCCTACTCTGGAAGCCGAGACGGCCCGGATCAGCGCGGTCCGGGACGCTGTCCGGGACGCGCTGAGCACCCGGCTGGGGCTCGATCGCTGGAGCGACCGGGGCAACGCCGACGAGGCCGGCTGCGCGGACTTCGACGACCTGAAAGCGTCGACCAGGTTCCTCTCCTCGCTGTTGTTGACCGGCGGCGTGCCGGACGCGCAATGGGATGCCGCCGTCGCAGTGGTCGCCGAGGTCGCCGGCCGCGCCGGCTTCGGCGCGCCCGAGACGGTGGCTAACAAGCCCGGCGAGCACGACGTGGTACTTCGGGGGGAACGCGGCTCGCGGCTCACCTTCGGCACCGGCATACACGCGACCCTTGCCTTGGAGGTTGGCTGCCACCTGCCGGCGGCCATGCACCACGCGGGTTGAGCCCGGGTGTCACCGCCGGGACCTAGACTCGAGCGGTCATGACAGAGGCCTCCGGCACCGCTCCCAGCGCGGACGACGTCCTCGCCGCCCTCGACCCGGAACAGCGCTCCGTGGCCGCCGCGCCACTCGGCCCGATGTGCGTCCTCGCCGGCGCCGGCACCGGCAAGACCCGGGCCATCACTCACCGCATCGCCTACGGCGTGCACTCCGGGGCCTACCAGCCGCAGCGCGTGCTCGCGGTGACGTTCACGGCCCGGGCCGCCGGCGAGATGCGCACCCGGCTGCGCGGCCTCGGCGTCGGCGGGGTCCAGGCCCGCACCTTCCACGCGGCGGCGCTGCGGCAGCTGCACTTCTTCTGGCCACAGGCGATCGGCGGGGCCGCCCCCGAGGTCCTCTCGTGGAAGGCGCCGGTGGTCGGCGAAGCGGCGTCACGGCTGCGGATGCGGTTCGACAAGGCCGCGGTGCGCGACCTCGCAGCCGAGGTCGAGTGGGCGAAGGTCAACCTCCTCACCCCCGAGACGTATGCCGCGGCCGCGCGGACCCAGGGCCGCGACCCCGCGGGGATCGACGTGCGCGAGATGGCGCGGCTGCTCGAGACCTACGAGGAGTGCAAGACGCAGCGCGGGGTCATGGACTTCGAGGACGTCCTGCTCATCACGGCGGGGATCCTCGCGGATCGTGACGACATCGCCCGGGCCGTCCGCTCGCAGTACCGGCACTTCGTCGTCGACGAGTACCAGGACGTCAACGCCCTCCAGCAGCGCCTGCTCGACCTGTGGCTCGGCGAGCGCGACGACATCTGCGTCGTCGGTGACCCCGCCCAGACGATCTACTCGTTCACCGGTGCCACCCCCGACCATCTCCTCGGCTTCCCGCGGCGCTACCCCAAGGCCCAGGTCGTCAGGCTCGTGCGCAACTACCGGTCCACCCCCGAGATCGTCGGCCTCGCCAACCTCGTCGTCCGGGCCGCGGCGCGGGCCTCGACCGCGTCGGCCGCGGTGTCCTACGTCGAGCTCCGCTCCCAGGCGCCTGCCGGAGAGACGCCGACGCTGACCGCCCACCCGGATGACCCCGCGGAGGCCCACGCGGTCGCGACCGAGATCTCCCGTCTCGTGGGCGGCGGCCACCCACCGTCCCAGATCGCGGTCCTCTTCCGGACCAACGCCCAGTCCGAGTCCTTCGAGTCGGCGCTCGCCGGGGCCGGGGTCCCTTACCTCGTGCGCGGCGGGGAGCGTTTCTTCGCCCGCACCGAGGTCCGTCAGGCGGTGCTGCTGCTGCGCGGGGCCGCCCGCAGCGACGATGGGTCGACGCCGCTGCCCGACCTCGTCCGCGACGTCCTCGCGGGCACCGGGTGGACGCGCACGCCCCCGAGCGCCGGCGGGGCGGTGCGCGAGCGGTGGGAGTCGGTCAGCGCGCTCGCGGCCCTCGCCGACCAGCTCGTCGCGGCGACACCCGACGCACGGCTGCCCGACCTGGTCCGGGAGCTCGACGAGCGGGCCAGCGCCCAGCACGCCCCTGCGGTCGAAGGCGTCACCCTCGCCTCCCTCCACGCGGCGAAGGGTCTCGAGTGGGACAGCGTCTTCCTCGTCGGGTGCAGCGACGGGCTCATTCCCATCTCGATGGCCGACGGGGCCGCGGCAATCGAGGAGGAGCGGCGCCTTCTCTACGTCGGCATGACCAGGGCCCGCACCGCGCTGCGCCTGTCGTGGTCGGCGGCCCGGTCCCCCGGAGGACGGGCGAGCCGGCGGCCCTCACGGTTCCTCGACTCGACGGCGG
Source organism: Actinomycetales bacterium (assembly GCA_038237075.1). GTDB lineage: Bacteria > Actinomycetota > Actinomycetes > Actinomycetales > Dermatophilaceae > Lapillicoccus. The sequence continues at coordinate 1,628 of JBBRZC010000139.1, read as the reverse complement.
CCGTCCTCGGGCCCGGGGCCCGCTCGGGCGCCGCGTCGACCCGCGCCGCGAAGAGCGCCCCACCCCGGCGGTCCGCTCCGGCGACGTGCCGCACCTGCGGGGCCGAGCTCGGCTCCGCCGCCCGGCGCAAGATCGGCCGCTGCGAGACGTGCCCGCCCACCTACGACGAGCCGACGTTCGAGGCCCTGCGCACCTGGCGACTGGCCGTGGCCCGCGGGCAGTCCGTGCCGGCATACGTGGTCTTCACCGACGCCACGCTGACCGCCATCGCCGAGGGGCGCCCGACCTCGCTGGCGGACCTTTCGCGGATCGCCGGGGTCGGTGCCCGCAAGCTCGACCTCCACGGCGGCGCCGTCCTCGAGATCCTCGCCGGGGCCGATCCCGACGCTGTGGCCGAAAGGCACAGCGGCACAACGGAACTCGTCGAGGCGGAGGGCTCCTCGAAACCCGGGCCAAGGAAATCCGGTAAATGAGTTGTTCACCACAGTTCGAGGCGCGTAGCCTTCCTTGAGGTCAGCCCAGCGGCTCAGGCAGTCGGCTGGGGTCCACGGACAAGCGGAAGGAGGTTGGCCCTGATGGAGATCACCACCATGCAGATCGGCACGGTCGTCATGACCAGCGCGTTCGCGCGTGCCCGGTTCGAGTGCCCGCAGTCGACCAACCGTCGTCTGCTCGCAGACACCGCAGGGATCCAGGGGAGCACTCTGCCCACTGCCTCCCGGTCCGCCGTCGCCGGCATCGCTCGTATCAGCGGCACGGCCATCGTCCTCCACGACCTCAAGGCCACCCTCATGGCCGCGGCCCAGGGTTTCGGCCCGTTCGCCGGCTACACCCCGACCAACACGTCCAAGGATGTCGCTCACGCCCCTGGCGGGAGACCACCCGTCTGACACACCCTCAGACCGGTCTCCCTCTCCAGGCCGCGGAACCCGACATCCGGGATCCGCGGCCTTTCTGTTTGTCCGGCCGCCGACCGAGAAGGCCTCGAGATGACGACCACAGCACCGCCCCGCCACACCGACCACCGCCACACCGACCACCGCCACACCGACGACAAGAGGGAGGTGACACCGATGCCACTGAGTGCACTGACGGACATCCGGGCGCAGCCAGCAACCGAGAGTTCCGGCATCCCGTGTCGCGAGTACGACGCGGAGCTGTGGTTCGCCGAGAGCCCCGCCGACGTGGAGTTCGCCAAGGCCCTCTGCGGGACCTGCCCGGCGCTCGCCGCATGCCTCGCCGGGGCGCTGGAGCGCCAGGAGCCCTGGGGAGTCTGGGGCGGCCAGCTCCTCGTCCAGGGAGTCGTCGTCGCCCGCAAGCGCCCGCGGGGTCGCCCCCGCAAGAACGCCGTCGCCGCCTGATGCTCCACCCCGCCGGCGGGTCCACCGCCACCACCGACATCGCGGCGCTCTGCGCCGTTCCAGCAAGGAGCTCACCCATGTACCAGTCCCAGCATCTCGACCTCGCTCGACTCCAGATCGAGCAACGCATCCGACCCCGAAGGGTCGAGGGCATCCGGCGCAGCGCGCGGCTGATCTCGCTCGAGATCCGGCGCTCGCGTCGCCCCGGCCACGGTTCGTGACCCGGACGACAACCGCGCGCGCCGCCGCCGCACCGCTGCACCGCCG
>JBBRZC010000138.1:0-9903 GCA_038237075.1 Actinomycetales bacterium | reverse complement strand
GGAGCCGCTCGCCGAGTGGGAGCGCGAGCTCTACGCCGAGGCCGCGGCGACCGAGGCTCCCGCTGCCGACGCAGCCCCGGCCGACGACGCAGCCCCGGCCGACGACGCAGCCCCAGCCGACGACGCAGCCCCGGCCGACGACGCGGCCGCTCCCGAGGAGGCACCGGCCGCTCCGGCCGGCGCCGACGAGACCGCGGCGGCTCACGTCTCCGAGGCGCCCGCGGCCGAGACGACCGACGCGAACGCCTGAGCGCCGCGGGCCCGGCCGGGGCACGCCAGCAGGCGACACGACCTCGCGGCAGCAACACCGCGGGCAGCACCACCGCGGGCAGCACCACCGCGACACCCACCACCGCGACTGAAATGAGCGAAGAAGCACATGGCGAACTACACCGTCGCTGACATCAAGGCGCTTCGCGAGCAGACCGGCTCCGGCATGCTCGACGTCAAGAACGCCCTCCACGAGGCCGATGGCGACCAGGCCAAGGCCGCCGAGATCCTGCGGGTCAAGGGGCTCAAGGGCGTGACCAAGCGCGAGGCACGCACCACCTCCAACGGGCTCGTGGCGGCCCGCGCCGGCGACGGTGTCGGCACCCTCGTCGAGGTCCTCTGCGAGACCGACTTCGTCGCCAAGAGCGAGAGGTTCATCACCCTCGCCGACCAGGTCCTCGAGCAGGCCATCAGCTCGGGCGCCACGAACGCCGAGGAGCTGCTCGCGAGCACCCTCCCCGACGGCCGCACCGTGAAGGTGCTCCTCGACGAGGCCAACGCCACCCTGGGCGAGAAGATCGAGGTCAAGCACGTGGCCCGGCTCGAGGATGAGAAGGTCGTGGCCTACCTCCACAAGACCAGCCCCGACCTCCCCGCCCAGATCGGTGTCCTCGTGGCCATCGAGGGAGGCGACGAGCAGGTCGCCCGCGACGTCGCCATGCACGTGGCGGCCTTCGCCCCCACGGTGCTGACCCGCGACGAGGTCCCGGCCGAGACGGTCGAGAACGAGCGTCGGGTCGCCGAGGCCACGGCCAAGGAGGAGGGCAAGCCCGAGGCCGCCATGTCGCGCATCGTCGAAGGTCGCGTCAACGGCTTCTTCAAGGAGAACGTCCTCACCGAGCAGGCCTTCGCCAAGGACCTCAAGAAGTCCGTCGCCCAGGTGCTCAAGGAGTCCGGAGCGCAGGCCAAGGGCTTCGCCCGGTTCCGCGTCGGCGGCTGACCCCACTCTCGAGCACCGGCCCACCAGGCAAGCAAACCGGCATGCCGGTCACCCACCTCGGGTGACCGGCATACCTTGGCTTGGTCGTTGCTTGGTCGGGCATGACGCTGCCTGGTGAGTTCCAGCCAGGCCCGCGCGGCTGCGTCGAGAGGTCGGGGCCGCCCACAGGGGTGTGGCAGGATCGGCTGACCGCACCCCACCGCGCAGGAGGCCCCTGGTGACTGTCCCCGTGCCGCAGACCCCGTTCCGCAGGGTGCTCCTCAAGCTCTCGGGAGAGGTCCTCGGCGGTGGGGATGTCGGTCTCGACCCGGCGGTGGTCAAGGGAATCGCCCAGCAGATCGCCGTGGCCATCCGCAGCGGCGTGCAGGTGGCCATCGTCGTCGGTGGGGGCAACTTCTTCCGCGGCGCCGAGCTGCAGCAGAAGGGCATGGACCGCACTCGTGCCGACTACATGGGGATGCTCGGCACGGTGATGAACTGCCTCGCCCTGCAGGACTTCCTCGAGAAGGCCGGCGTCGAGACCCGCGTCCAGACCGCGATCACGATGGGACAGGTCGCCGAGCCCTACATCCCCAGGCGGGCGATCCGGCACCTCGAGAAGGGCCGAGCCGTGATCTTCGGCGCCGGCGCCGGCATGCCCTACTTCTCCACCGACACGGTCAGCGCCCAGCGGGCCCTCGAGATCAAGTGCGACGTGGTCCTCATGAGCAAGAGCGGCGTCGACGGGGTCTACGACTCCGACCCGAAGACCAACCCCGCAGCCGTCAAGCTCGACACCCTCACCTTCGACGAGGCCATCCAGCGCGGGCTTCGCGTCGTCGACCAGGCCGCGTTCAGCCTCTGCCACGACAACAAGCTGCCCATGGTCGTCTTCGGCATGGAGGGGGAGGGCAACATCACCAAGGCGCTCCAGGGTGAGAGGATCGGCACGCTCGTCACGCCTGCATGACGACGGCGAGCTCAGGACCCCACGCAGACCGGCCAGCACGAACGCGCCAGCACGACCGACCAGCCGCAACGAGAAAGCAGCGACGACGATGATTGACGAGACCTTGTTCGAGGCCGAGGAGAAGATGGAGAAGGCCGTCGAGGTCGCCAAGGAGGACTTCGCGAGCATCCGCACCGGCCGGGCCAACCCGGGCATGTTCAACAAGCTGCTCGTGAGCTACTATGGCGCGCCGACGCCGCTCCAGCAACTCGCGTCGTTCCAGACGCCCGAGGCCCGCACCATCCTCATCAGCCCGTTCGACAAGGGCTCGATGCACGAGATCGAGAAGACGTTGCGCGACTCTGATCTCGGCATCAACCCCAGCAACGACGGCAACATCATCCGCTGCGTGCTGCCCGTCCTCACCGAGGACCGTCGCCGCGAGTACATCAAGCTGGCGCACCACAAGGCGGAGGAGGCTCGCGTCTCGATCCGCAACGTGCGCCGCCGGGCCAAGACCGACCTCGACCGGCTCGTCAAGGACGGGGAGGTCGGCGAGGACGACGGGTCCCGCGGCGAGAAGGACCTCGACGCGATGACGAAGAAGTACGTCGACACCGTCGACACCCTGCTCAAGGGCAAGGAGTCCGAGCTGCTCGAGGTCTGACGGGCGCCGCTCGCACACCATGACCGACCAGCACGCCGACCAGCACGCCGACACCTCGGCGAGCGACTCCGCGACGACGGAGCCCGCGCCCGCTGTCGAGGCTCCTGCTGTCGAGCCCGCCGTCGTCGCCCCCGTGACGGCCGCGGCCGACTCGGTCAAGTCGTCGCGGGCCGGCCGCAACCTGCCGGCGGCCATCAGCGTCGGGCTCACCCTGGGCGCCCTCGTGGTCATCAGCCTCTTCGTCGTTCCCAAGCAGACCTTCGTCCTCCTCGCCACAGCGGCGGTCTGCGTCGGGGTGTGGGAGCTCTGCCGGGCCCTGCGCCGCGGCGGGATGGCAGTCCCGGTGGTCCCCAGCGTCGTCGGCTGCATCAGCATGCTCGGGTCCGCGTATGTCGGCGGTGGGCAGGCGCTCACGGTGTGCTTCGCCCTGACCTGCGTCGCCATCCTCCTCTGGCGGGTGTCCGAGGGGGTGGCCGGAGCGGCACGAGACGTCATGGGCGGCATGTTCGTCGCGGCATACCCCTCTCTCCTCGCGGCGTTCAGCTCGCTGCTCCTCGCCCCCGACGACGGGGCCTGGCGGATCTTCACCTTCATCGCCGTGACGGTGGCCAGCGACATCGGCGGGTATGCCGTGGGGGTGCTCCTCGGGCGTCACCCCCTGGCGCCGACGATCAGCCCGAAGAAGTCGTGGGAGGGGTTCGGCGGGTCGGTCCTCGCGTGCATGGTGGTCGGCGTCGTCTGCGTTCACTTCGCCCTCGGAGGCCCATGGGGGGTCGGGCTCGTCCTCGGCGCGGTCACCGCGGTGGCGGCGACGCTCGGCGACCTCATCGAGTCGACGGTCAAGCGCGACCTCGGCATCAAGGACATGTCCAACATCCTCCCCGGGCACGGCGGCATCATGGACCGCCTCGACTCACTGGTCATGACCGCCCCCGTGGTGTGGGCGATCCTCGCGGTCCTCGTGCCGGTTCTCGGCTCCTGAGCGGGCGGCGCGCGCTGCCTCGGCGCAGTGGTCCCGCTCAGCGGTCGAGCAGGCGTGCGATGGTCTCGCGGGTGAACGGGCGGGTCGTGCTCTCCGCCACCCAGGCGGCGTTGTCCTCGCGCTCCTCGTCGGTGGTCGCGGCGAGCCAGCGGTGGCAGCCGAGCTCGACGATGTGGCCCAGGGTGGCGATGACCATCGAGAACGCCCCGGGCCCGCCGACCCGCCCGGTGCCCCCGGCGTCGATGTAGGCGTCGACCAGGGTCCGGGCTCGCTCCCCGTCGTCGAAGGCGAACTCGGCGAGGACGAAGGCGAGCTCCTGCGACGGGTCGGCCGGCCCGCAGCTGTCGAAGTCGAAGACGCTCAGTGGTGGGGACGCGGGTGGTGCCAACCCGAGCGGTGGTGGCGACGGGACCGCGGTGGCCCGGACGTTGTCGGCGAAGAGGTCTCGGTGACACTGGCGCAGGTGCGTCGGCGAGCGGAGCAGCGCCTCGAGGGCGACCCGCTCGTGGCACTGGGCGGCCAGGTCGCCGGCGAACGGCGCACCGCGCTCGCGGACGGCGGCGACGACCTCGTCCCACCGCGCCGCGCCCACCGGTGCGGTGAACCACGGGTCAACCGAGTCCGGGCGATCGGGCGACGGCGAGGACGGCGCGAACGCCCCGAACGGCGAGGAGGGCTCGAACGGCACCTGGTGCAGGCCGGCCAGCAGCTTACCGACGGCCGCGGGGTCGAGGAGCAGGTCGACAGGTTGCAGATCGACCCACTCCATCACCCGCACCCCCTGGCCGCCAGCGTGTGCCAGGACAGTGCCGTCCCTCGTGCGGCGGATCGCCGGAGCCGGGACGCCCGCGGCCACCACTGCGTCCTGGAACGCCGCGCTCTCGGCCACCTCGGCCTCACTCGCGGCCACGGTCATGGTCTTGACGGCCCAGGTCCCCGAGGTCGTGTCCAGTCGCCAGATCTGGCCAAGCCGGCCGCACGCGACCGGGCGCGGCGACAGCGTGCCGGTCCCGAGGCCAAAAGCCTCGAGGAGCGCGCCGACGGCCGCCTCGTCCCAGCCGGGCGAGTCGTCCCCTACGGCCGAGTCCGGCATTCGCCGATCGTCGCGGATCCCTGAGAGACTGTCCACCTCATGAGCGAACGCCCCACCGCCCCATCACAGCCCGTGCCGCGCGTGCCCCAGCCCCTTCCCGAGCCGGTCGTGGCGGCGCCGGTCGCGGGCCAGCTGACCTTCCAGGCTCCCCGCCGAGCAAAGCCACCGCGCCACCTCGCCGACCTCACCCCGGCGGAGCGCAAGGAGGCCGTCGAGGCGCTGGGCCACCAGGGCTTCCGGGCCAGGCAGCTGTCGACCCACTACTTCGAGCGGCTCGTCGCCACACCCGACGAGATGACCGACCTGCCCAAGGCGATCCGCGACGACCTGGTCGGCGACCTGCTTCCGACCCTCCTGACGCCGGTCGTCCAGCGCACCGCGGACGACGGGGCCACCATCAAGTCGGTATGGCGCCTGCACGACGGAGCCATCGTCGAGTCGGTCCTCATGCGCTACCCCCACCGGGTCACCATCTGCGTCTCGAGCCAGGCCGGGTGCGGCATGAACTGTCCGTTCTGCGCGACCGGCCAGGCCGGGTTGACCCGCAACATGTCGGCCGCCGAGATCGTCGAGCAGGTCGTGTATGCCGCGCGCTCGCTGCGCCGGGGCGAGCTTGCGGGGGAGCGGGCGGAGGACGAGACGGCCGCGCCGCTGCGCGTCTCCAACGTCGTCTTCATGGGGATGGGGGAGGCGCTCGCGAACTACCGGGCGGCGATCGGCGCGATCCGCCGCCTGACCGACCCGGCGCCCGACGGGCTCGGCATGTCGGCGCGGGGGATCGTCATGTCCACGGTCGGCCTCGTCCCGGCCATCGACCGGCTCGCCGGGGAGGGAATCCCCGTGACCCTGGCGCTGTCCCTGCACGCGCCCGACGACAACCTGCGCAACGAGCTCGTGCCCATCAACACACGGTGGTCGGTCGGCGAGGCGCTCGACGCGGCATACCGCTATTTCACGGCGACCGGGCGCCGGGTCTCCATCGAGTACGCGCTGATCCGCGACATCAACGACCAGGCGTGGCGGGCCGACCTCCTCGCCCGCCTGCTCAACCAGCGCGGCCGCGGCTGGGTGCACGTCAACCCGATCCCGCTCAACCCCACGCCCGGGTCGAAGTGGACCGCCTCTCGCCACGGGGTGGAGCAGCAGTTCGTCGAGCGGCTCCGCGCGGCGGGGATCCCGACGACGATCCGGGACACCCGCGGTCAGGACATCGACGGGGCGTGCGGTCAGCTCGCCGCGTCCACGGCCTGACTGGTCACTCGGTGGCCCTCCGATGGGCTCCTCGGTAGCCTCCTCGGGCTACGACGCGGGTCGGCGGCCCATGGTGTAGCGCACGTCCGGGCCGAAGGCGAGCGAACCGTGAGAGGTGGCACCCTGGACCAAACGACGCTGGGCCTCGGCCTTGACGCCGCCGCGCTCGCCCTCCGGGACGGCCGCCCAGAACGCGCGTTGCCCGACCGACATCGAGAAGCGGTACCACTGCTCGGGATCGGTGAAGCGCACCTCGAGTGGCAGGTGTGTCGTACAGACGTCGATGAAGCCGGCCTGCTCCAGAAGGCCCTCGACCCCGTCGTCCGACGCGAAGGGTCCACTGCGTCCGCTCGTGCGCGGGTCGAGCAGCTGAGGCGGCAGGTACGGACGGAAGACCTCCTCGACCCTGGCCCACGCCGGGTCCTGGTCGGCGAAGGTCGAGATGCCGACGCGCCCGCCCGGGCGCAGCAGGGGGAGCCAGCGGCGCAGGGCTGTCGCCGGCTCGGGCAGGAAGAACACGACGAGGGACGAGGCGATGAGGTCGACCGCGCTCCAGTCGTCGTCCGGCAGCGAAGCCGCCGGGTCGACGGCGGCCGCGGATGCCACGGCGTCGAGGTCGTCCATGTCGTCCATCCGGTTCCCCGGAAGCACGGGGTCCTGCGCGTCGATCTCGCGCACCACCACCTGGCTCAGCCCCTCCGCCGCCGCGAGGGCGCGGCACTGCTCGACCATCCTGGGCGCGATGTCGCCGCCGAAGGCACGGCCGCTCAGGCCCACCGCCCGGGCGATCCGCAGGAGCGCAGCACCACGGCCGCAGCCGAGGTCCAGTGCGCGTTCACCCGGTCGCGGGTCGAGCTCGGCCACCAGGCCCTGCGCGATGGGACCGAAGAAGTCCACCCCGACCTGGTCGTAGGTGTCGGCGACGGAGTCGAAGAGCCCTCTGATGCGCTCGCGCGGGTCATTCATGCCCCGATCGTGCACCCTCGGGCCGTCCGGGGCCGGCAGTCGCCGGAAGAGTCGTGGCTCGGAGAGTCGTGGCTCGGAGAGTCGTGGCTCGGAGAGTCGTGGCCCGGAGAGTCGTGGCCGCAGAGAGCCAGAGCCGGAACCGGGAGAGAGGCCGCCAGCACAGCCGGACCGGACACCACGGCATACCCGTTAGGTTTGAGAGGTGGCCCATGCCCGCGGCGGGAGCCTCGTGGGCCCGGGAGGAGACGAGTGCGCGCGCTGACGAAGGTGTCTGCCGGGCCCGGCCTGGAGCTCGTGGAGCGGCCGGAACCCGAGGTCGGGCCGCGCGACGTCAAGATCCGGGTCCTGCGCGCGGGCCTGTGCGGCACCGACCTGCACCTCGAGCAGTGGGACGACTGGGCGGCCGCCACCGTGACCGCGCCGCTCGTCATCGGTCACGAGTTCTACGGTGAGATCGCCGAGATCGGCCACGACGTGTCGAGCTGCGCCGTCGGCGACCGGGCTTCGGGTGAGGGCCACATCGTCTGTGGCGACTGTCGCAACTGCCGCGCCGGCCGGCGCCACGTGTGCATCAACACCCAGGGAGTGGGCGTCAACCGCGACGGGGCGTTCGCCGACTACGTCGTCATCCCGGCGACCAACGTCTGGGTCCAGCCACCCGATCTCGACCCCGATCTCGGCGCGATCTTCGACCCCCTCGGCAACGCGACCCACACGGCCCTGCAGTGGCCGCTGGTCGGTGAGGACGTCGTCATCACCGGCGCAGGACCCATCGGGGTCATGGCCACCGCCATCGCCCGGCACGCCGGGGCGCGTTTCATCGCGGTCAGCGACCTCAGCGACTACCGTCTCGCCCTCGCCGAGCGGGCCGGCGCCGACGTCGTCGTCAACGCCGCCCGGGCCGGCCTCGCCGACGCGCAACGGGCGCTGGGGATGAGGGAGGGCTTCGACGTCGGGCTCGAGATGTCCGGCGCGCCGGCCGCCGTCGAGGACATGCTGGCCAACCTCACCCACGGCGCCCGGGTGGCGATGCTGGGTCTGCCCCGGCACGCCTACCCCCTTGACTGGGGCAAGGTCATCACGCACATGATCACGCTCAAGGGGATCTACGGGCGGCAGATGTACGACACCTGGTACGCGATGAGCTCGATGCTGTCGACGTCGCCGGCCTTCCGCGATGCCATCAGCCACGTGATCACGCACCGCTTTCCAGCACCGGATTGGCAGGAGGCGTTCGCGACCGCCCGGTCGGGGCAGTGCGGCAAGGTCGTCCTCGACTGGAGCTGACGGGCTCGAGCCAGTGCCGCTTCGCCCGCCTGCCGGGCGACTACCGTCGTTCTTGGCACCCGGCATACGGGAGCGTGGTGGTGGCCAACGCAGACCAGCCCACCGCAGAACAACCCAGGCAGCCAACCAGACGGAGACGGCGATGTACGGATCGGTGAAGGACGAGCTCGCGAGCACCCTGCAGGAGATCCGGGACGCCGGGCTCTACAAGCACGAGCGCGAGCTCACCTCGCCGCAGTCGTCGCACGTCACGACACTGGCGGTCCACGCCTTGAACTTCTGTGCCAACAACTACCTCGGCCTTGCCGACCACCCGGAGATCGTCGCGGCGGCGAGGCAGGCCCTCGACGAGTGGGGTTTCGGCATGGCATCGGTGCGCTTCATCTGCGGCACGCAGACACTGCACACCGCGCTCGAGCGGCAGATCGCGGCGTTCCTCGGGACGGAGGCGGCGATCCTCTACTCGTCGTGCTTCGACGCCAACGGCGGGGTGTTCGAGGTGCTTTTCGGGCCGCAGGACGCGATCATCTCCGACGAGCTGAACCACGCGTCGATCATCGACGGGGTGCGGCTGTCGAAGGGCCAGCGTTTCCGCTACCGCAACGCGGACATGGCCGACCTCCGCGCGCAGCTCAAGGCGGCTGAGGGCTGCCGGCGGAAGGTCGTCGTCACAGACGGGGTGTTCTCCATGGACGGCTCATACGCACCGCTGGACGAGATCTGCGACCTCGCCGACGAGCACGGAGCCATGGTGCTCGTCGACGACTCGCACGCCGTCGGGCTCGTCGGGGAGGGTGGGCGGGGGACGCCGGAGCTGTTTGGGGTCCAGGACCGCGTCGACATCCTCACTGGGACGCTGGGCAAGGCCCTGGGCGGCGCGTCCGGCGGGTACGTCAGCTCGAGGCAGGAGGTCGTGGACCTCCTGCGGCAGCGCTCGCGGCCCTACCTCTTCTCGAACTCGGTCGCCCCTGTGGTGGCGGCCGGCTCGATGAGGGCGATCGAGATGGCCGCCGGGTCGGGGGAGCAGCGCGCCGCGCTGGCGCGGAACACGCAGCTGTTCCGGACGCTCATGGGCGACGCGGGGTTCGACCTGCTCCCGGGTTCGCACCCCATCACGCCGGTGATGTTCCCCGGCGACGACGGAGCGCGCCGCGCGTCCGGGATGGCCGAGCACATGCTCGGCAACGGCGTCTACGTGATCGCGTTCTCCTACCCCGTCGTCCCGCAGGGGAAGGCGCGGATCCGGGTTCAGCTGTCGGCGGCGCACTCGCAGGAGGACGTGCTGGCGTGCGTGGCGGCCTTCGTCGCGGCCCGCGAAGCGGTTCCCTGACGGGTTTCAGTGGGCGACGAGCTGGGCGTGGGCGGTCTTGGCGGTGACGGTGGTGGGTGGGCCGGGGACGGTGACGGTGTCGGGGACGGGGGCCCAGGCGCCGCCGTTGATGCGGAAGTCGGCGCCGAAGGTGGTGTCGACGCGGGCGGGGTAGGCGCCGGAGTGGAGGTACTGGTGGGTGATGGTTCC
>JBBRZC010000137.1:0-9950 GCA_038237075.1 Actinomycetales bacterium | reverse complement strand
GTCACGTCGGGGTCCCACCCGGGCGGCAGGGCGGCCGCCCGGTCGGCCGGGGAGAGGGCGGACACGTGACCCGCGAAGGTGATCCGGTCACCGACGACAACCACCGCCCCATCCTCGATGACGCCAGCGGGGGTCAGCGTGCGGCCGGTGAGGAGCGTTGCGAGGCTGTCCACGCTTCCATGATGACGGACGACGACCAGGGACCTTGACGACGGGCCGGTCCGGCGCCCGACGCTCCTCGATAGCGCCACCCACGCCGCAACTAGGGTGGCGGGATGGCCGAGACGAACCCAGAGACGACCACCGAGCTGACCCCCGAGGACGAGGTGGCACGGATCTGCTCCGAGCTCATCCGCATCGAGTCGACGAACTTCGGCGACGGCTCCGGCCCGGGCGAGCGCAAGGCCGCGGAGTACGTCATGGCCGAGCTGGCCGAGGTCGCCCTCGAGCCAGTCCTCGTCGAGAGCGAGCCGGGGCGGGCCACCGTCATGGTCCGCATGGAGGGCAGCGACCCCAGCCGACCCGGGCTCGCGGTGCACGGCCACCTCGACGTCGTGCCGGCGAACGCCGCCGACTGGTCCGTGGACCCCTTCTCCGCCGAGGAGCGCGACGGGTGCCTGTGGGGGCGGGGGGCGGTGGACATGAAGGACATGGACGCGATGATCGTCGCCACACTGCGCCACCTCGCGCGCACCGGCGAGCGACCCGACCGCACCACGACGTTCGTCTTCTTCGCCGACGAGGAGGCCGGGGGGCTGCTGGGCAGCCACTGGGCCGTCGACGCGCACCCCGAGTGGTTCGAGGGCGTCACCGAGGCGGTCAGCGAGGTGGGCGGCTACAGCGTCACCGTGCCGTCCGCGGCGACCGGCCGGCCCACCCGCGCCTACCTGCTCCAGACCGCCGAGAAGGGCATCGCCTGGCTGCGGCTGCACGCCCACGGCCGCGCCGGGCACGGTTCGGTGCCCAACGACGAGAACGCCATCGTCCGGCTCGCGCAGGCGCTGACCCGCATCGCCGCCCACGAATGGCCGCGGGAGTACATCGCCTCGGTGCGGCAGCTCCTCGACGGCCTCAGCGACCTCACCGGCATCCGGTATGCCGATGACGACCCCGCGCCGCTGCTGGCCCACCTCGGCGGCGCCGCCGGGTTCGTCAAGGGCACCCTTCGCGACACGGCGAATGTCACGATGCTGGACGCGGGCTACAAACACAACGTCATCCCGCAGTCGGCCTCCGCATCGCTGGACTGCCGCTTCCTGCCCGGTCACGAGGAGGACCTCATGGCGACGATCCGCGAGCTCGCCGGGGAGCACGTCGAGGTCGAGGTCCTCCACCGCGACATCGCGCTCGACGCCCCGTTCTCGGGGGACCTGGTCGGCGCCATGACGCGTTCGCTCCTCGCCGAGGACCCGGAGGCCTCCGTGCTCCCGTACTGCCTGTCCGGTGGCACCGACAACAAGGCGCTGCACCGGCTCGGGATCACGGGCTACGGCTTCGCGCCGCTGCGGCTGCCCCCGGACCTTGACTTCGCCCCGATGTTCCACGGCATCGACGAGCGGGTGCCGCTCGACGGGCTCCGGTTCGGGACCCGGGTCCTGGGCCGGTTCCTCCGGACGGCCTGAGCGTCCCGGGCCGCCGGAGTGGACGCCTCGGTGGACGCGGTCAGGCGGTGCGCTGAACGCGGATGATCTTCCGGCGCAGCCAGGCCCGGCGCACGCCACCCTCATAGACGACGCTTCGGGCCAGCTCCCAGTGTGCGTACTCCGCTTGGTCGATGAGGGCCCGGCGGATCTCGGCCCGGGAGACGTGCCGCGGGAAGGTCAGGACTCGGTACTCGTACTCGATCATCGTGTGCCCATTCTGACCCTTCACCCGCTACCTTCAAGTCATGACCGCCGATCCGCGCGCCGCGCTGACCATCCTCGTCACCGCCCTCGAGCGTCACCTCGAGGTCGCATCGTCCCACCAGGACCCGGACGACCCCTCGGTCATCGCCGCAGCCCAGGACCTCGCCGACGCCTTCGACGAGTACGACGAGGCGCTCTTCCGCTCGACCGAGGTCGCCACGCCACTGGCCATCTACGACGGCCCGTTCGACGACGAGGACGAGGACGACGACGAGGACGACGAAGACGACGACGATGAGGACGACGAAGATGACGAGGACGACGACGACGAGGACGAGGACGTGGCTGACGTGCTCGACGTGCACGAGGACGAGGACCGCAGCAGCGGGGTCTACGCCGGGCTCGACGACGAGGACATCGAGTTCGACGACGAGGGCGACCCCACGGCTCCCGGCGTGAACGGCGCGACGCCCAAGGCCTGAGCGGCTCAGGAGCTGACCTCGTCGAGGGCGTCGACGAGCTGGCCCGGCAGCTCGAGGCTCTCGCTGGCCAGGGCGGTGTGCAGCTGCGCGGTGGTGCGGGCGCCGACTATGGGGGCAACGACCCCGGGCCGGTCCCGCACCCAGGCGAGGGCGACCTCGGTGGGGGAGACCTGCAGGCCCCGCGCGGCCGTCGCTACCGCCTCCACGACGGAGCCGCTGCGGGCGTCGAGGAACCGCTCGGCGAACTGCGGGAAGTCGCGTGCCGCCGCCCGGGAGTCGCTCGGCACGCCGTTGCGGTACTTGCCGGTGAGCACCCCTCGGGCCAGCGGTGACCACGCGAGCAGCCCGACACCGAGGGCCTGAGCGGCCGGGACGACCTCCCGCTCGACGTCGTGGTGGGCCAGGGAGTACTCGATCTCGTTGGCCACCAGCGGGACCCGTGCACTCTCAAGCAGTGAGAACGCCCGGGCGGTCTGCCACCCCAAGTAGTTCGAGACCCCGACGTAGCGCGCCCGACCCGAGCTCACGGCATACTTGAGCGCTCCGAGCGTCTCGGTGAAGGGCGCGTCGTCGCTCCAGGTGTGCACGAGCCAAAGGTCGACGTGGTCGGTGCCGGGCCGGCGTGGTGACGCGTCGAGCTGGCGCAGCAGTCCGCGGCGCGAGGTGTCGACGACCCGCTCGCCGCCCGGGCGTGAGATGCCCGCCTTGGTGCAGAGGACGACCTCGTCCCGGGCCACGACGTCGCCGAGGAAGGAGCCGAGGAGGGTCTCGGCGGCGCCCCCGCCATAGCCGTATGCCGTGTCGACCAGGTCGCCGCCGGCCTCGAGGAAGGCCCGCAGCAGGTCACGACACACCCCGTCGTCAAGGATGCTGCCCCACGTCATCGTGCCCAGGCCCAGCCGCGAGACCGACAGGCCCGACGAGCCGAGGCGTCTGTGGCGCATGTCTCCACACCGTAGCCGTCCCGCGCCCGGCCGCCGTCGGGGGCCGCCGGATAGCCTGCAACGCATGGAACTCGGTCTCAACCTCGGCTACTGGGGCACCGGCAACGACCAGGACAACATCGCGCTGGCGGTCGAGGCCGACCTGCTGGGGTATGCCGTGGCGTGGGTCGCGGAGGCCTACGGCTCCGACGCCCCCACCGTGCTCGCCTGGGTCGGGGCCCTGACCGAGCGCATCGGCCTCGGCGCCGGGGTCATGCAGATCCCGGCCCGCACGCCCGCGATGACCGCGATGACCGCTGCGACCCTCGACACCCTCTCCGGGGGCCGGTTCCGCCTCGGGCTCGGCGTCTCGGGCCCCCAGGTGAGCGAGGGCTGGCACGGCGTACCGTTCGCGGCGCCCCTCGGGCGCACCCGCGAGTACGTCGACATCGTCCGGATGGCGCTGCGCCGCGAGAGCGTCGCCTACGACGGCAGGCACTTCACGCTCCCGCTGCCCGACGGCGCCGGCAAGGCCCTGCGCCTCACGGTCCACCCGGTGCGCGAAAGCGTCCCGGTCTACCTCGCGGCCGTCGGGCCCAAGAACCTCGAGCTCGCCGGGGAGATCGCCGACGGCTGGCTGGCGGTCTTCTTCAGCCCCGAGCACAGCAGCGACCTCATGGACTCCGTGGCCGCCGGAGCCCGCAAGGCCGGGAAGGGCAGCGCGGACGACCCGCTGGCGGGCTTCGACGTCGTCCCGACGGTGCCCGTCGTCATCACCGACGACCTCGCCCGCGGCGCGGCGGCCGTCGCGCCTCACGCCGCCCTCTACGTCGGCGGAATGGGGTCACGCGACCAGAACTTCTACAACCAGCTCGCCTGCAGGATGGGGTTCGAGGAGGCCGCGGCGAAGATCCAGGACCTCTACCTCGACCGGCGGCCCCGCGACGCGGCGGCGGCAGTGCCCCTGGAGTTCATCGACGCGACCGCACTCATCGGCCCCCGCGACCGGATCAAGGAGCGGATGACGCGGTATGCCGACGCGGGCGTCACGACGCTGACGGTGACCCCGTTCGCCGCGACACTGCCGGAACGGCTCGAGGTGGTCCGCACGATGGCCGAGCTCATGGACGAGACTGGGCTGCGCTGACGTCCGGCACCCGTCCCGTGCAGCGAACGTGCAGCAGACGTCCAGCCTGAGCCGGTAGAACGTCCCGCCCAGCCCCCAACCCCGAAGGCAGCCCCCCCGTGTCGGACCTGACCTACGTCTCCTCCGTGATCCTCGGCGTCGTCGAGGGGCTCACCGAGTTCCTCCCCGTGTCGTCGACCGGGCACCTCACCATCACCGAGAAGCTGCTGGGCCTGCGGGTGGACGACCCGGCGGTCACGGCATACACCGCGATCATCCAGCTCGGGGCGATCGCCGCCACCATCGTCTACTTCTTCCGGGACATCATCCGGCTCGCGGTCGCGTGGTTCCGCGGCCTCACCGACGCCACCGCGCGGCGCGAGCATGACTACTCGCTGGCCTGGGCCGTCATCGTCGGGTCGATCCCCGTCGGGATCGTCGGGTTCGCCCTCAAGAACGTCATCGAGGGCCCGCTGCGCAGCCTGTGGGTCGTCGTCGTCGCCCTCGTGCTCTGGAGCGCGGTGATGTGGGTCGCGGAGACCCGTCACGCCAAGCTGCTCGCCGAGCAGGGCGAGCGCGGGGAGGGGACCGTCACCGTGCGCGACGGGCTCGTCCTCGGGCTCGTGCAGTGCCTCTCGCTCGTCCCCGGCGTCTCCCGCTCGGGCGCGACGATCTCGGCCGGGCTCTTCCGGGGCCTCGACCGGGTCACCGCCACCCGGCTCTCGTTCTTCATGGCGATCCCGGCGCTCACCGCGGCCGGGCTCTACGAGGCCGCCAAGACCGACCTGTCGAGCCTCGGCACCGGCCAGATGGCGGTCGGCATCGTCGTCGCCTTCGTCGTGGCCTATGCGTCGATCGCCTGGCTGCTGCGGTTCGTCTCGACGAACACCCTCAAGCCGTTCGTCGTCTACCGGCTCGCGCTCGCGGTGCTGGTCGTCGGCCTGCTCGTCGGCAACGTGGTCACCGCGACATGAGTGCCGACGACGGCCGGGCGGCCCCGGCCGGGTCGACAGGGTCGTGCGCTAGAGCCACCGGGCGCGCTTGAAAGCCCGGTAGAGCGAGCCGCAGGCCGCGGCCATCACCGCGACGACGACGAAGTAACCGTAGTAGAGGTCGTGGCCGGCGATGTCGACGCTCGCCTCGAGCTCGGGGATGGTGTGGAAGTTCATCCCGTAGATCCCGGCGATCATCGTCGGGACCGCGGCGATGGCCACCCAGGCCGAGATCCGGCGCATGTCGTCGTTCTGCTGCACCGAGATCTGGGCGAGGTGGGCGCTGAGAATGTCGGTGAGCAGGCGGTCGTAGGACTCGACGTGGTCGTTGACCTTGAGCAGGTGGTCCTGGACGTCGCGGAAGAAGTTGAGGACGTTGGCGTCCTCGCCCTCGATGAGGGAGCGGTGCGGCTCGGACTCGAGACGGAGCATGGCCTCGGCGAGGGGCACGGACGCCCGCCGGATCTCGAGGACCTCGCGCTTGAGCCGGTAGATGGCCGTCACGTCGACGCTGCGCGACCCGCTGAAGACCTCCTGCTCGATGCGGTCGAGGTCCTCGAAGATCTCCCGGTCCACGTGGAGGTAGTTGTCGACGACGGAGTCCATGACGGCGTGGAGCACCGACGCCGGCCCGAACCTCAGGTGCTCGGCGCTCTCCTCGAGCCGGTGGCGCACTCCGACCAGCGGGTTGGCCTCGCCGCGCCTCACGGTGACGACGAAGCGGTCGCCGAGGAAGACCATGACCTCGCCTGTCTCGACGTCGGACGTGCTCTCGACGTAGCGCAGGGTCTTCAGGACGCAGAGCAGGCTGCCCTCGTAGTGCTCGATCTTGGCCCGCTGGTTGCCCCGCACCGCATCCTCGACGGCGAGCGGATGGAGCCGCAGCTCGTCGTTGACGAGCTCGAACTCGGCGTCGGTGGGGTCCTTGAGGCCGATCCAGAGGAAGCCGTTCCCCTGCGTGCGGAGGCGGTCGAGCTCCACGCTCAGGTCGCCGCAGGGCTGCCGCACCCCGTCGCGGTAGATGGCCTGGTCCATGATCACGGACCCACTCCACCATGAAGACCTGCGGGCCGCATCAACGCTCCGTGCCGGGGTGACCAGCCCTGCCATCGGCCCCGTGCCGGCGAGAGGCCGGCCCGGGACAGCCCTTAGAGTGACGGGCGTGCCCACCGTCCTGCTCGTCCGCCACGGCCGGACCATGGCGAACGCCTCGGGGGTCCTCGCGGGATGGACCCCGGGCATCGGGCTCGACGACACCGGCCGCGCCCAGGCCGAGGGACTCGCCGCGCGGATGTCGGCGGCGGGCCTCCCGATCGCCCGGGTCGTCTCGTCGCCGTTGCAGCGCTGCCAGGAGACCGCGGTGGCCCTGGCCGCCGCG
Organism: Actinomycetales bacterium; assembly: GCA_038237075.1. Taxonomy (GTDB): domain Bacteria; phylum Actinomycetota; class Actinomycetes; order Actinomycetales; family Dermatophilaceae; genus Lapillicoccus. The sequence goes on along the minus strand of JBBRZC010000137.1, from coordinate 3,202 downwards.
GCCGCGAGCGGCCTACCCGTCCTCGCGGACGACCGTCTCGGGGAGTGCCGCTACGGTGCCTGGACCGGCCGCACCCTCGCCGAGCTGGCCAAGGAGCCCCTCTGGCGGGTGGTCCAGGACCAGCCCTCGGCGGCCCGCTTCCCCGACGGGGACGACTACCCCGGAGAGTCGATGGCGGCCATGCAGGGGCGGGCCCTCGAGGTCGTGCGCGAGATCGACGCTGCGGTCGAGGCCGAGCACGGCTCCTCTGCGGTGTGGGTGGCCGTCTCGCACGGCGACGTCATCAAGGCCATCCTCGCGGACGCCGCCGGCGCTCACCTCGACCAGTTCCAGCGGATCCAGGTCGACCCCGCGTCGGTCTCCGTCGTGAGATACACCTCGCGCCGGCCGTTCCTGCTTCGCAGCAACGACACCGGCGGCGACCTCCGCTCGCTCGTCCCCCCGCCTGCCACCGAGGCTGTCACCGACCAGCACCACGCGGAGACGGACGGAGATGCTGCGGTGGGCGGTGGGGCCGGAAGCCCGGCCGCAGCCGTCGGTTAGGGTCGTCGTATGCCGGTGCACGACTTCGACCCGCCCGACCGGTTCGTCGTCGGCACGGTCGGCCCCCCGGGCCAGCGGGTCTTCTTCCTCCAGGCGAGCAGCGGTCGACGTCTCGTCTCGGTCTCGTGCGAGAAGCAGCAGGTCTCCGTCCTGGCCGACCGGGTCAACGACATCCTCGACCAGTTCGCCGGCGGGCCGGCCGCCGAGCCCGGCGCTGCGGCCGACGAGGACAACGCGCCGCTCACCGCACCGATCGAGGACGAGTTCCGGGTCGCCACGCTGGCCCTCGCCTGGGACCCCGCCCGCTCGGTCGTCGTCATCGAGGCCTTCGACGCCGACCTGCCCGAGGTGGGGGAGGAGGACGAGGAGGCCACCGACGTTCCCGAGGCGTTCATCGAGTCGGTGGAGACCCGCTCGGCCATTCGGGTCGTGCTCGGGGCGGCCCAGGCCCGCGCCTTCGCCCGCCGCGCGCAGGCGCTGATCTCGGCCGGCCGGCCGCCGTGCCCCTTCTGCGGAGGGCCGCTCGACCCCACAGGACACGTCTGTCCGCGCTCCAACGGATACAAGCGCTGACCCGTGCGCGGCCCCCGCTCGGCCGACGAGGTCGGCGTGGTCGTCGACGCACTGACCCGCGGTGAGCTCGCGGTCGTGGGCCGGATCACCGACGCCTCCAACGTCGCGCTGCTCTGTGAGGTGACCGGGCCGCCGGCCCTGGCGGCCGCGGACGCCACCGGCGCTCCGGTGCACGTCATCTACAAGCCGGTGCGCGGCGAGCGGCCGCTCTGGGACTTCCCCGACGGGACCCTCGCCGGCCGCGAGGTCGCCACCTTCGAGGTCGCGCGCGCCGGCGGGTGGGACGTCGTGCCGCCGACCGTGCTCCGCGAGGGCTCGCTCGGCCCGGGCTCGGTGCAGCTGTGGATCGGGGATCCCTTCGCCGGCCCGGGCGGGGATCGGCCGGTGGACCTCGTGCCGCCGCGGAAGGTCCCCCCCGGGTGGCTCTCCGTCGTCGACGGCGAGCTCGCCGGCGGCGCCTCGGTGAGCGTCGTCCACCAGGACCGTGACGACGTGCGCGACGTCGCGGTGCTCGACGCCGTCGTCAACAACGGCGACCGCAAGGGGTCGCACCTCGTCCGGGACGCCGAGGGGGCGCTCTGGGGCTTCGACCACGGGGTGACGTTCAGCCCCGACCCCAAGCTGCGGACCGTCCTCTGGGGCTGGGCGGGAGACCCCCTGCGCGAGAGCGACCTGTACCGTCTCGAGCGGCTCCAGGACCTCCTCGCCGACCCGGACTGCGCCCTGTCGCTCGCCCTCACGGGACTGCTGCCACGCCAGGACGTGCGCGCCCTCGAGCGCCGGGTCGCCGCCCTGAGCCGCACCAGGCGCCACCCCGCGCCGCGCGGCGGGTGGCCGCCGATCCCGTGGCCGGCCCTCTGAGCACGCCGGTTAGGCTTCCTGCCGTGATCTCCTGGCCCTCCCCGTTCCTCCCCGCCGTGCCCGGCACCGGCCTGCCGCTGCATCTCTTCGACACGGCCTCCCGGGAGGTGCGCGAGGTGACGCCCGACGGCCAGGCCCGGCTCTACGTCTGCGGGATCACCCCCTACGACGCGACGCACCTCGGCCACGCCGCGACCTACGTCACCTTCGACCTGGTCGGCCGGGCGCTGCGCGACGCCGGCCACCACGTCGTCTACGTCCAGAACGTCACCGACGTCGACGACCCCTTGCTCGAGCGCGCGATCCGGGACGGCATCGACTGGACCGACCTCGCCCGGGCCGAGACCGCGCTGTTCCGTGAGGACATGACGGCGCTGGCGGTCATCGCCCCGGACCACTACATCGGGGCCGTCGAGAGCATGCTGCTGGCGGTCAAGGCGATCGAGCAGCTTGAGGCGAGCGGAGCGGCATACCGGCTGGAGGTGCCGGGCAGCACTGCGGCCGACGTCTACTTCCACGCGACCGCGCAGCCCGACTTCGGCTCGGTGTCGGGGCTCGGCCGCGAGGAGATGCTCGCCCTCTTCACCGAGCGGGGTGGCGACCCGGAGCGCGAGGGCAAGCGCAACCCCCTCGACCCGCTCCTGTGGCGGGCGGCGCGCGACGGCGAGCCGTCGTGGGCGGGTGCGTCGCTCGGCGACGGCCGTCCCGGCTGGCACATCGAGTGCACGACGATCGCCCTCGAGCACCTCGGTATGCCGTTCGACGTCCAGGGCGGCGGCACTGACCTGGTCTTCCCCCACCACGAGATGAGCGCGTCTCACGCCGAGGCGCTGACCGGGACGCGGCCCTTCGCGCGCGCCTACGTGCACCAGGCGCTCGTCGGGCTGGGTGGCGAGAAGATGAGCAAGTCGAAGGGCAACCTCGTCCTCGTCTCGGCGCTGCGTGAGCAGGGCGTCGACCCCATGGCGATCCGGCTCGCGCTGCTCGCCCACCATTACCGGACGTCGTGGGACTGGACCGACGCCGAGCTGCCAGCCGCGCAGGCTCGGCTCGACACCTGGCGGGCGGCATTGTCCGGCAATGGAGGCCCGTCGGCCGAGGCGACCGTCGCCCGGGTCCGTGAGTGCCTCTCCGACGACCTCGACACGGTGGGGGCCCTGGAGGCGGTGGACGCCTGGGCGAAGGAGTCGCTGGCGCACGGCGGCGACGTCATCGGTGCCCCGGG
>JBBRZC010000136.1:0-10043 GCA_038237075.1 Actinomycetales bacterium | reverse complement strand
GCGACGAGACGCTGCTCGTGACGATCTCCGGAGACGACCGCCCCGGCGTCACCAGCGCCCTGTTCGACGCGATCGCCGACGTCGGAGCGCAGGTGCGCGACCTCGAGCAGGTCGTCGTCCGTGACCACCTCATCCTCTCGATGCTGCTCGCCGCTGGTCCCGAGACGGACCGGCTCGAGCGCGTCGTCAAGCTCGTCGGCCACTCGCTCGGGCTCAAGGTCAAGGTCCGTCGGGGGATCGGCGACAACGCCCCCCGGCGCACCGGCAGGGCCGTCGTCGTCGTGCTCGGGTCGCCGTTGCGGGCGGGGTCGGTCGCGGCGGTCACCTCGCGCATCGCCAGCCACGGCGCCAACATCGACCGCATCCGCCGGCTCTCCCGCTATCCCGTGACGACCGTCGAGCTCGACATCTCTGGCGCCGAGCTCGACCGGCTTCGGCGCGAGCTGGCCCTCGAGGCAGCGGTCCAGGGAGTCGACATCGCCGTGTCGGCCGGGGGCCTCGCCCGGCGCGGACGGCGTCTCGTCATCATGGACGTGGACTCGACGCTCATCCGGCAGGAGGTCATCGAGCTCCTCGCGGCCCACTGCGGCCGGGAGGCCGAGGTCGCCGCCGTCACCGACCGCGCCATGCGGGGCGAGCTGGACTTCGCGCAGTCGCTGCGCGAGCGGGTCCGCGCACTCGCCGGTCTCGACGCCTCCGTCATCGACACGGTCCGGCAGGCCGTCGTCCTCACCCGCGGGGCCCGCACCCTGGTCCGCACGCTCAAGCGGCTCGGCTTCACCGTGGCCCTCGTCTCCGGCGGGTTCATCGAGGTCGTGGGCCCCATCGCCGACGAGCTGGGCATCGACCAGGTCGAGGCCAACCGGCTCGAGATCGTCGACGGTCGGCTCACCGGCAACGTCGTCGGCGAGATCGTCGACCGGGCGGGCAAGGCCCGGGCGCTGCGCCGGTTCGCCGCCGAGGCGGGACTGCCGCTCTCCCGGACCGTGGCGATCGGCGACGGCGCCAACGACCTCGACATGCTCGCGGCGGCCGGGCTCGGGGTCGCCTTCAACGCCAAGCCCATCGTGCGCGAGCAGGCCGACACCGCAGTCACCGTCCCCTACCTCGACGCGGTCCTCTACCTGCTGGGCATCACCCGCGAGGAGATCGAGGAGGCCGACGCCGCGGACGGCACGCCGACCCCCTCCCCCCTCCTGCCCGCTCGCTGACGTGCAGGGCTGACTCTCTAAGGTGGCTCAGATGGCCAGCACCACGCGGGGTATGCCGCACACCAGGACCCTGCTCATCATCGGCGGCGCCGAGGACAAGGTCGGCCGTTCGGTCGTGCTCAAGCGCTTCGTGCGCCTCGCCGGGGGCCGCCAGTCCCGGATCGTGCTGATCCCCACGGCGTCGTCGTTCGTCGACGAGGTCACTGCGGCCTACACCTCGGTCTTCACCCGGCTCCGGGCGGGGGCGGACATCCGTCAGGTGCACACCGCGTCGCGGGCCGCGGCCTACGACCCCGTCCTCGTCCAGCGACTCGACGACGCCACCGGAGTCTTCATCGCGGGGGGCAGCCAGCTCAAGCTCAGCCAGTATCTCGTCGGGACGCCGGTCGGCGACGCCATCCACGCGGCATACCGGCGCGGGGCGGTCATCGCGGGCACCTCGGCCGGCGCCTCCATCATGAGCCGCTTCATGATCTCCCTCGGCGACGAGGGCCTCATCCCGCGCCAGCGCTCCAGCCAGCTCACCGCCGGCCTGGGCCTGCTCGAGAACGTCATCGTCGACCAGCACTTCGACCAGCGCGGGCGCTACGGGCGCCTCATGTCGCTCGTGGCGAACTCCCCCAACCTCATCGGGATGGGCATCGACGAGAACACCGCCGTCGAGATCCGTGACGAGAAGGTCCTCTCGATCATCGGCGCCGGCGGCGTCTTCGTCATCGACGCCCGCCGGGCCGTCACCGACGCGCCGGATGCCCGTCGGGGAGCCCCGCTGCTCGTGTCGGGTGCGGTGGTGCACTCGCTGCCGACGGGGGCTACGTTCGACCTGGAGGACGTCGCCCTGGTGGGCTTCGTCGAACGGCACCCCGACATCGAGGTCGCGGTGGCTTCTGCCAAGGACCGCTCGGCCCCCTCCATCGTGCCGGCTCCGCGGCCGACGAAGCCCTGACCCTCACCGCCAGCCTGCCCAACGCCAGCCTCGCACCGCCCCAGCGCCAAGGAGGACCCGATGGCCGCCCCGCGTCCCACCCCGACCGGACCCCTCTCGCCCGACCTCACGATCGCCGAGTCGCGCGTCTACCGCGGGCCGAACCTCTGGTCCTATGAGCGGGCGATCCACCTCGTCGTGGATCTCGGGGTGCTCGAGGGCTACCCGAGCGACACCATCGACGGCTTCACCGACCGGCTCCTCGAGCTGCTCCCCGGGCTCCAGCGGCACTCCTGCTCCCGCGGGCATGCCGGCGGGTTCGTCGAGCGCCTCGTGGAGGGCACCTGGCTCGGCCACGTGGCCGAGCACATCGCCCTGCAGCTGCAGACCGAGGCGGGGCACGAGCAGCGACGCGGGAAGACTCGGGCCGTTCGGGGGGTCACCGGGCGCTACAACGTCGTCTACGGCTACACCGACGAGACCGTGGGACTGGAGGCCGGCCGTGTCGCCGTCCGGCTCGTCAACCACCTCGTCCAGCCCGAGGACGCCTTCGACTTCGAGAACGAGCTCGACCGCTTCCTGCGGCTGGCCCAGCGCACCGCCTTCGGTCCCTCGACCGCCGCCATCATCGAGGAGGCCGAGAGCCGCGACATCCCGTGGATCCGGCTCAACGGCGCCTCGCTCGTCCAGCTCGGCCAGGGTGTCCACGCCAAGCGGATCCGCGCGACGATGACGTCGCAGACCGGCGCCCTCGCCGTCGACATCGCCAGCGACAAGGACCTCACGACCAAGCTCCTCGCCTCGGCGGGGCTGCCGGTGCCGCGCCAGGAGGCGGTCCGCAGCCAGCGCGCCCTCGTCGAGGCTGCCGAGCGGATCGGCTACCCCGTCGTCGTCAAGCCGCTCGACGGCAACCACGGCCGGGGGGTCTGCCTCAACCTCACCACCCGCGAGGAGGTCGAGCGGTCCTTCGCGATCGCTACCGCTGAGTCGCGCCGCGGGACGATCATCGTCGAGTCGTTCGTCACGGGCCGCGACTACCGCTGCCTCATCGTCGGAGGCCGGATGCAGGCCATCGCCGAGCGGGTGCCGGCCCATGTCACCGGCGACGGCGAGCACACGGTGCGCGCGCTCGTCGAGATCACCAATGCCGACCCGCGTCGCGGCGTGGGCCACGAGAAGGTCCTCACCAGGATCAGGCTGGACGCGGTGGCCGAGGAGGTCGTCGCCGGCCAGGGTCTGACGCTGGAGGACGTGCCCCCGGTCGGGGAGATGGTCAAGCTCGCGCTCACCGGCAACATGTCGACGGGCGGCATCTCCGTCGACCGGACCTTCGAGGCCCACCCGGACAACATCGAGATCGCCGAGGAGGCCGCCCGCATGGTCGGGCTCGACGTCGCGGGCATCGACTTCATCTGCCCGGACATCGCCTCCCCGGTCCGCGAGACCGGCGGCGCGATCTGCGAGGTCAACGCGGCGCCGGGCTTCCGGATGCACACCCATCCCACGGTCGGCGTCCCCCAGTTCATCGCCAAGCCCGTGGTCGACCTGCTCTTCCCGCCTGGTGCCCCGTCACGCGTGCCGATCATCGCGGTGACCGGCACCAACGGCAAGACGACGACCTCACGGATGATCGCGCACATCTTCAAGGGCCTCGGCCGCAAGGTCGGCATGACCTCGACCGACGGCGTCGTCATCGACGAGCGCCTCGTCATCAAGGCCGACGCGTCGGGCCCGAAGTCGGCGCGCATGGTCCTGCAGAACCCTCGGGTCGACTTCGCGGTGATGGAGGTCGCGCGCGGAGGGATCATCCGCGAGGGCCTCGGCTACGACCGCAACGACGTCGCCGTGGTCACCAACGTGGCGCCCGACCACCTCGGGCTGCGGGGCATCGACACCGTCGAGCAGCTCGCCGCGGTCAAGAGCGTCATCGTCGAGGCGGTGCCCCGCAACGGGTTCGCGGTGCTCAACGCCGACGACCCTCTCGTGCGCCAGATGCGCCGCAAGTGCTCCGGCGAGATCGTCTGGTTCTCCCTGGAGTATCCCGGCACCGAGAGCCGCGAGCTCATCGAGCGCTACTGCCGGCGCGGTGGCCGGGCCGTCGTCCTCGACCAGACCGACCGCGGCGACATGATCGTCATCAAGCACGGCCGGCGCAGCATGCAGCTCGCCTGGACCCACCTCCTGCCCGCGACCTTCGGGGGCGCCGCGCGCTTCAACGTCGCCAACGCCCTCGCGGCCGCAGGAGCCGCGTTCGCTGCCGGCGCCCCGCTGCACGACATCAGGCAGGGGCTGCGCACCTTCACGACGAGCTACTACCTCTCCCCCGGCCGGATGAACCTCGTCGACGTCGGCAACGTCGAGGTGTTCATCGACTACTGCCACAACGCTGCCGGGATGCGGGCCGTGGGCGAGTTCGTCGACAGCTATGCGGCCCAGAAGGCCAGCCGCACCGACCTCAAGATCTCGCGCATCGGCATGATCGGCGCGGCCGGTGACCGCCGCGACGAGGACATGCGCGAGCTGGGCGCTGTCGCCGCGCAGTTCTTCGACGTCATCGTCATCCGCGAGGACGACCGCCTCCGCGGCCGGGCGCCGGGCGAGACCGCCGAGCTCGTCGCCGACGGGGTGAGCCAGGCCATGGCCACAGGGGTCCGCTGCCGGCAGGTCGAGGTCGTCCTCGACGAGATCGACGCCGTCAGCCACGTCATGGCCCGGGCCAACCCCGGCGACCTCGTCGTGATGTGCGTCGACAAGCATGCCCAGGTGCTCGCCGAGCTCGAGAACCGCACGAGGCACGCCCAGCCCGGGGCGCACGCCACCGAGATCGCCGGCGACCCCGACCTCGACCCGGCCGAGCTGTCGCAGACCGCCGAGTCCGCGGGCGACGACGCTGACGAGGAGGCCATGCAGAGCGCGGACCACGAGCAGCATGAGCAGCTCGAGGTGCTCGCGGAGCGGGACCTGCCAGTCGGTCGCTGAGCTCGGCGCCGTTCCGGCGAACGGCGCCGGTCAGGTCGCCCCGCCCAGCCGCGCCTGTGCGGCATACGCGTGCAGTGCCCGCCGGTATGCCGTGGTGTCCTCGTCCGCGGCATGGTCGAGGAGCGCGTCGACGAGGTCGGCGACAGCCGTACGGGCGTCACCGAGGTCGAGCAGGGCCAGGGCCCGCAGGGCCGACACCGACGCGCTCCCGGGATTGGTCGCACTCACCTCGTCGAGCAGGTGCAGGGCCGCCTCGGGTTGACCGAGGTTGCGGTAGCTCGACGCCGCCTGGATCTGCGCGCGGTGGCGGTGCGGCTCGCGCAGGCCACCTTCGAGCGCGTCGTGGTAGCGCTGCACGGCGGCAGCCTCGTCGCCAGCGACGTCGAGCGCCCCGGCCCACTCGAAGAGCAACCTCGGGTCGCCGGGGTGGCCGGCGCTGAGCCGCTCCGCCTCCCGGACCCGCTCGGCGGGGTCGTCCAGCGCCCAGAGGGCGGCGATCTCGGCCTCGAGCTCATGCTCCCCGCGGGCAGCGACGACCTTGCGCCTGATCGCCCGGGCGTCGTCCGGGGTGGCGCCGAGCGCGATCAACCAGGCGGTCACCTCGGGCCGCTGGTCGTGGCACATCAGGGCGACGACGTCGCCGTCACCCGCGCTCGGCAGCAGCGCGCGAAGGCCTTCGGTCTCGGCGGGGTAGGACTCGGTCTCGGCGACGCCCACCCGGGCCAGGCCGGCCCGCAGGTGGGCCTCGATGTCCTCCACGGTGCGGCCACGCAGGTAGTGGGGCTTGTGGGCGAGGACGACGTGGTCGGCGCCCCTGCCGGCGATCTCCCCCAGCCCCTCGATCGCCTCGTCCGGGCGGTCGCCGGTGGCGCCGAGCCCGAGGTGGACGCGGGCCCCGGGGGCGGCGAGACCGCGGGCGACGTCGAGCAGTGCCTCGAGCCCGGCCTCGTTGTGGGCCATGTCGAGGATGACCGTGGCGCGGCCGCCGGGCACGGGCACGGTGTAGATGTTGAGCCGTCCCTCGTTGAGGACCGGGTCGGGGGTGAAGGAGCGCAGCCCCTCGACCACGCTCGAGCGCGGGATGCCCAGGCCCAGCCCCGCGGCGGCCGCGGCGAGCGCGTTGGCGATGTTGTGCCGCGACAGGCCCGACAGCGTCACCGGCACGTCGACGATCTTGGCGAGCCGGTCAGGGTCCGCGTTGGCCGTGAGGACCACGATGTCGCCCTCGAGCACGGTGATGCCGCGTCCCCCGACGGCGAGCGCCTCGCGCAGCGCCGGCGCGTTCGGGTCGAGGCTGAACGCCCACGGGCGGGCCTTGATGCGGTGCCGCATCGACCACACGCGGGGGTCGTCGCCGTTGAGGACGACCCAGCCGGAGGGCTTGGTGATCGTCGTGACGATGGCCTTGACCTCGGCAAGCTGGTCGAGGGTGTCGATGCCCTGGAGCCCGAGGTGGTCGGCGGTGACGTTGGTGACGACACTGACGTCGTTGACCGCGATGCCCATCCCCTTGAGGAGGAGGCCGCCGCGGGCCGTCTCGAGGACTCCCAGCTCGAGTCCGGGGGTCGCGAGCACCGCGCGCGCGCCAGCGGGTCCGGAGAAGTCCCCCGCCTCGACCGTCTCGCCCATGACGACCACGCCCGAGGTCGAGCTCCACGCCGTCTTCAAGCCGGCGGTCATGGCGATGTGGCCGACGATCCGCGTCGTCGTGGTCTTGCCGTTGGTGCCCGTGATGGAGACGACGGGCACCGCGGGCACGACCACCGTGGCACCGGGACCAGGGTCGGCCGAGCGGATCTCGCCGGCCGCAGCCTCGATGAGCCGGTCGATCCCGGCGGCGTCGGCGGTGAGGATCGCGGCCAGCACCGGACCCAGCTGCTCGCCGGCGACCCGCGCCCAGGTGCGGTGCCGCCACGGGATCGCGACGATGATGTCCTCGACGGTGCTCCCCGTGCGGGTGCGCACCCCGAGCCGGGTGATGCCGATACCACTGGCGATGCGTCGCGTGACGTGCCCCGCGAACCGCATGACGAAACGCTGGCGATGCGCGGAGCCGGGCCGGCCCGGGCGCGACGACCCCAGCCCCACACGGCGGGCGAGGTCGGCGGCCGCCCGGCGGTCAAGGCCGAGGTAGCCGGGTACGCCGAGGCTCACCTTGACGGCCGGCCTGGTGAAGTAGAGGTTTGGACCCTCGAGGACCCGCACCTCGGCGACGGTGACCGCCTTCTGTCCTGGCTCCTCGCGCACGATCGCGGTGCCCTCGGCTGCCGACGTCATGCGGGGAGCCTAGTGGGCCGTCCGGAGCGGCCACGACGCGGCGCCGCGCCCTGGGAAGCCGGCCCGCCGGCATACCCCTGCCTTGGTGGGATGGGTCGTCTCGTCTTGGTCGTCAGGCGGACTCGGAGGTCACTGCCCCATCGCGTGCACGCCGCCGTCGACGTGGACGATCTCGCCAGTCGTCGCCGGGAACCAGTCGGAGAGCAGCGCGATGCACGCCTTGGCAGCGGGCACCGGGTCGGCGACGTCCCAGCCGAGGGGCGCACGCTCGCCCCAGATGCGCTCGAACTGCTCGAAGCCGGGGATCGACTTCGCCGCGGTGGTGCGCAGCGGGCCGGCGGAGACGAGGTTCGACCGGATGTGCTTGGGTCCGAGGTCGCGGGCGAGGTAGCGGCTCGTCGCCTCGAACGCGGCCTTGGTCACCCCCATCCAGTCGTAGACCGGCCAGGCGTACTGCGCGTCGAAGGTCAGGCCGACGACGCTGCCGCCGTCGGACATCAGCGGCAGGGCCGCCACGGCGAGCGCCTTGAGGCTGTAGGCGGACGCCTGCATGGCCGTCGCGACGTCCTCCCACGTGCCGTCGAGGAAGTTGAACGCCCCCTGCGGCGCGAACCCGATCGAGTGGAGGACGCCGTCGAGGCCGTCCAGATGCTCGCGGACCCGGTCGGCGAGGGCGTCGAGGTCCTCCTGCTTCGTCACGTCGAGCTCGACCACCGGCGGCGCGGTGGGCAGCCGGCGGGCGATGGCCTGGGTGATCTTCGTCGTGCGCCCGAACGAGGTGAGGACGATCTCGGCCCCCTCCTGCTGCGCCAGCTTGGCGACGTGGAACGCGATGGAGGAGTCCATCAGCACGCCGGTGACGAGGAGTCGTTTGCCCTCGAGGATTCCCATGCGCTGTGTTGCCTCTCTGTCTACGTGGTTCTGGTCGGGCCGAGGGTGCGATCGGCCTTGCGGGGGTGTCGGCCGGCTCGGCCTCAGTGGCCCATGCCGAGCCCGCCGTCGACGGGGATGACGGCGCCGGTCACGTATGCCGCTTGCGGGCTTGCGACGAACCGCACCACCTGCGCAACCTCCTCCGGCGTGGCGAAGCGGCCCGCGGGGATCGAGGCGAGATAGGCCTTTCGGCGGTCCTCGGGCAGCTCGGCGGTCATGTCTGTGTCGATGAACCCCGGCGCGACGACGTTGGCGGTAATCCCCCGGCCGCCGAGCTCGCGCGTGATCGACCGGGCCAGCCCGACGAGGCCCGACTTGCTCGCGGCGTAGTTGGCCTGGCCGGGTGAGCCGTAGAGCCCGACCACGCTGGCGATGAAGATGATCCGGCCCCGGCGCTGCCGGATCATCCCCTTGCTCGCACGGCGGGCGCAGCGGAAGGCCCCGGCGAGGTTGGTGTCCATGACATCGTCGAAGTCGGCGTCGCTCATCCTCATGAGCAGCGCGTCCCGGGTGATGCCCGCGTTCGCCACGAGGACCTCGACCGGACCGCCGAGAAGCTGCTCCGCCTCGTCGAACGCGGCGTTGACCGAGGCGCTGTCGGTGACCTCGCAGCGGACCGCCCGCAGACCCTCCGGCGGCTCACCTGAGCGGTTCGTGATGACCACGTGGTCGCCGGCCTCGGCGAAGGCGCGGGCGATGGAGAGCCCGATCCCCCGGTTGCCCCCGGTGACGAGGACGTTGCGGGCGGTGTCGGGCGGGGATGCGTCCGTCATCGTGGCTCTTTCCGTTGCTCGTCGGGCCGGCCTGGGCCGGGCGTGTGGCGCGGTGGGTGCGACGGTAGCCGACTACCTGTGGGTACCGCGCGCGCGGCTCATGCCTCGGGAGTCATCGGATGCGGTCCAACCGGGTCTCTGATCGAAGCGGGGCGGCGAACCGGGGCGCCATGGCGTCGCCCTCGCTGAGACGTAGTCTTGGTGGGTGAAGCACCCCGACTCCCACGCGGCCGGCGCAGGCGGTCCGCGTCCGGTGCAGTCGGTGACGAGCGCGCCCGCCTCGGTGGCAGACGACCAGAGCGTCCGGGTCAAGCGCTACCTCACGGCGATGGGCTTCCGGGTCGTCTGCTCGGTCGTGGCCTACTTCACGGACGGCTGGATCCGCTGGACGCTCGTCGCCGCTGCCATCGTCCTGCCCTACGTCGCCGTGGTGCTCGCCAACGCCGTCGGCCCCCGCTTCGGCGAAGCCGTCGCGCCGGTGGCTCCCCAGGACCCGAGGTCGCGGGCGATCACCCGCGACGAGTCGGACCACACCCCGCTGAAGGGACGCCTCGTGGATGACGAGGGGCCGGCCGCCCCGTCGGGGTCGCCGACCGGGCCGCCATCGCGTCCGTGACCGCCCCGAACCTCGTCTGCAGCGCCAAGGCCTGTCGCCGGCCCGCGACCCGGGCCCTGCTGTGGAACAACCCGTCGCTCCACGACCCCGCCCGCCGCAAGGTGTGGCTCGCCTGCGACCAGCACGACAGCTCGCTCGGGAGCTTCCTGTCCGTGCGGGGCTTCCTCAAGGACACCATCGCCGTCGCAGACCTCACCGACGCGCACGGCTGACGACTCCGGGCCTCAGTCGCTGACGCTCCCTCGGGTCCTCGCCGTCCTGTCGCTCAGCTGGACCCTCTGGCCGAGCTCCACGGACGACTCCGGGCCTCAGTCGCTGACGCTCCCTCG
>JBBRZC010000135.1:0-10052 GCA_038237075.1 Actinomycetales bacterium | reverse complement strand
GCTCGGACGATCCTGCGGCGTCCACGAGTCGCTGCGGCGGAAGACCGGGAAGGCGCTGGAGGCACCCCCGCTGTCGGTCGTCACCGCCCACTTGTCGAGCACCCAGCCGGCGGACTCCACGGTGTGGATGCTCTCGCCCCACGCTGGGACCACGCCCGTGGGAATCCCCCAGACACCGAGCTTGAGGCGGGCGATGAAGATCGGCTGCCCCTGCTGGTAGGCGGCAGAGGCCTGCGACTGGAGATCCCTGAGGTCCGATTCTCGGCTCATGGACCGACCCTACGTCGACGGCCCGGGTGGGACGGCCTGCCGGCGACGGTCTTGACCCGAGCGGCACGATGGTCGAGTGGCCCGAAGTGGTCGACGACGAGGAGTGGTGCGGATGACCCGTCCGGGAGACGGCAGGGAGCCCGCCGTGGCGAGGGTGGGCCCCAGACCGCGGGTCGTCGGCCATGCGGCGGTGCGGGCCGCCGCGAAGGACTGGCAACGGTTCTCAAGCGAGCTGCAGGGAGACCGCGACGTGCGCGGCTACCGGCAGCTGCCCCTGGAAGTCGACCCGCCGCGGCATACCGGCTTCCGGCGGGCACTTGCTCCGCTGTTCGCCGACGCGGCGATGGCCCGGCACCAGCCCAGGTTCACCCGACACGCGCGTGGTCTCATCCACGGACTGTCGGCGCGCGGAGGCGGTGATGTGGTCACGGACCTCGCGTTGCCCTACGTCGTCGGCTGTCTGACGATCGTCATGGGCCGACCGCAGGACTACGACGAGTGGCTCTCGTGGGGTCCGGACGTGTGGACCGCCCGCGCACACGCCACTCGACACGACGACGAGGTATGCCGTCGTGGACCGGACGGCGTCGATGGCCTCGTCCCGACGCGGTCGCGGCCCCGCTCCGGCGAGCCGCTCCACCGCTACCTGGAGCGCGTCCTCGACCGGGCCGAAGCACGGCTCCTCGACGGCGACGCGCGCTCCTCGGCGACGTCGAGGCGGGACGTCTGGACCGCGTGTGCCGGCTGACGATCGACGGGCGGCCGATCACCCGCGAGGAGATGGTCGGCGTGGGCAGCGTGCTCCTTGCCGGGGGCCGCGACACCGTCATCACGCTGGTCACCGGTCTGGCCTGGCACCTCGTGACCGAGCCCGCGGACCGGCTCCACCTCACCAGCCACCCGGAAGCCATCGACGGCGCAGTCGCCGAGATGGCTCGCTACCTGTCACCGCTGCCCTCCATCGAACGCCTCGACACCCAGCCGGAGGGCGGCCAGGGTGACCAGACCGTGGTCCTCGACTTCGCCTCCGCCAACCACGACCCCGCCGCCTGGCAGAGCCCGGAGCGAGTCGACATCCACCGCTCTCGGGCGCCGCATCTGGCGTTCGGGCACGGACGTCACGCATGCCTCGGCAAGAGCATGGCCGAACACGAGGCCCACGCCTTCGTGACGGCCCTGCTCGGCCCGTGGCCCGACTGGGAGCTGGACGGCGCCCCAGACCTCCAGTGGGCGCCGGTCACCGGCCAGCCTGACGCGGCCGTCCTCCGCGAGTTCCTCCGCCTCGCAGTCGCTGCCGGCCAGCCGTGACCGCAGCCTTCAGTCGCCTGCGGCTACCCGGTCGAGGGTCTCTGCCGCGTGGGCGTACTTCGCCTGAAGCCTTGACTCCAGGTCCGGCTGCAGGAGGGCCAGGCGGCCCGGGTCGCTGTTGTCGGCCAGATCCGCACGCTTCACCTTGAGCGCCAAGGGGTTGGCAGCCACGCGAGCGTAGTAGTCGTCGGGGATCTCGTCCTCCCGCCGAGTCATGGCGTCGACGGCAAGGACGATGTCCGCCGGGAAGCCGATCTCGCGCAGCCGCTCGAGAGTCATGTCGGTGTCCTCGACCACGTCGTGCAACCAGGCCACGGCCTCGGCGTCGGGATCGCCAGCCACCCGAGCCGCGACTCGGGCCGGGTGGTCGATGTAGGGCTGGCCGGCCTTGTCGACCTGCCCGGCGTGAACCTCCTCGGCCAGCCGGCGCGCGGTGGTCACGACGTGGTCGGTCATGGACCCAGCCTGACGCAACCTGTCAGCGGCGACCCGAGCTCCACCGATGGGTCAGCAGCGAGAGACCGAACCGTTGAAGCTCATGTAGGCATCGGCCGAGTAGCCGACGACACCGGTCGTGTTGTCGCGGTGGTAGTACCAGTAGGGAGACCCGTTGATGACGGTCCCGGTCTTGTAGCAGTAGATCGTCGCCGAGTGGCTGGGATACCCGACGCCGTACGTCGTGCACGACGTGCTCGGGCAGGACCGGATCCGGACGCCGTCCCCCGTGTAGTGGCCGGCGACGGCCGCCTGGGCCGGCGCCGCCAGCAGGATCCCGCTGGACGCTGCCGTGGTGAGGATCGCCGCCGCGGAGAGCATTCGTGCACTGAAGCGCGGCATGTCCAGACCCCGATCTCGGTCGAATGTGACGCAGCCCACAATGGCAGTGACCCTCCCCCGTGGCAAGACTCGCCGCCCACTCGACGGGAGAGCGCCGCCCACTCGACGGGAGAGCGCCGCCCACTCGACGGGAGAGCTCAGGGACGACCAGAAGCCGCCACCGCGACGAGGGTGTCGACGGAGGCGTTCCCGGCCTGGATGATCACGACATCCGTCGACCCGGTGGGAACCACGAACACGATGGCGTTGCGTCTGTCGAAGGCCACGAGGCGACTCACCCCCAGCTTCACCCCACCGATCGGAGTGACCGCACTGGGCGCCACGCCCTTGACGCTCTCGACGTCGACGACCGTCCGCGCGGCGGCGGCGCGATCGGTGGGAGTCGCAGCGGGTCGTGGACCAGGGTGCTCGCGCGTGGGCTGGGGCGTGAGGACGCTGATCCAGATCTTCTGCTCGTCCTGCAGGGTCACCTCGCGGGACTCGAGCCGAACGGCCATGTCATCGACCTGGAGGGCAGCATTGTCGTTCTCGAGACCACCACGCCCGAACCGGGCGGTGGAGGTGGAGACCGTCGGGTCGACGGTCCACCCGGTGGGCGCGCTGAACGTGTAGGCGCCAACGGTCACCGTCAGGGTGGCGGCGCTCAACGACGTCGACGAGCCGAGCGACCCGGAGGCAGCGGGCAGGGCATCGGGATGGGCGCTTGGGAGGACCTTCGGAAGCCCGACTGCGACGGCGCCGATGAGCAGCGCCGCGGCACCCGTAGCACCGAGGCGCCCGAGCCGACGCCGGCGTCTGCGTGCGGAGATCGCGGCGTCGATGCCGCCGAGCAAGGAGTCCGTCGTCGGCAGGTCCCACCGGGCTCCACGAAGGCGGTCCTCGACCTCCTGGACGTCATCGGTCTCGGTCATCTCATCGACCTTCCCTCGAATGCTCCATGGTGCGAAGTGTTTCCAGCGCTCGGGCGATCTGCGAGCGGACGGTGGACGAAGAGCAGCCGAGCTCAGTCGCGATGCTGGCGTCGTCGAGGTCCAGGACGTAGCGCATCGCGACTGCGGCACGCTGGCGCGGAGGCAGCAGGTCAAGCATCGCCTTCGCTTCGGCAAGCGCCAGGCTCGCCGACGAGGCATCCGGCGAGCCTGTCGAGGCGGCGTCGTCGATGGTCGCGACGAGGCGTTCGCGACGGCGGCGTCGGCGCTCGTTCAGGAAGAGGTTGAGCAGGGTGCGCCGAGCGTAGGGCGTAGGGTCCGAGCCCGGTCGAAGCCGGGGCCAGGCCAGCCCGACCCGCACGAGGGTCTCCTGCACGAGGTCCTCGGCAAGGGCTCGGCTACCTGCCAGTGCGTGACCGAACCTCAGCAGGGCGGGACCTGCCTCGCGGGCGAACTCGGCGAAGTCGTCACCGGCGGATCGCAGTCCGTCCCGGCGCGGTTCGACTCTCTCGGACATGGTCTCCACGCTAGTGAATACACGCAGGGCGCACCGATCTGCTGCATCGCCGTCGGGCAAGTCCGTCCTCGACGCACCATCTCGCGCGGCTGACCTTCTTGCCGAGCGGCATCGAGGCCCCTAGTGTGATCCAGATCACTCGCGGGTGGAGGAGGGCTCCATGGTCCAGTCGGTCAGGGACACGAACTTCGCTGGCTGGACGCACCCGGGGGGGAAAGGTCTCCGGGTCGCGGACGGGTCGCGGCTCGAGGTGAACGGCATCGACGCCTCGATGACGAACCCGTGGTTCAGCCAGGTCCGGTGGTACGTCGACGCCCTCGGCAGGTCGCCGGAGCAGAGAGACGTTCGGATGGTGCAGACGGGGCCGGTCGGGACAGTCGACCGCCTGGTCGACGGCCTTCTGGGCGGTGACTACATCGCCGAGTACTCGAGCCAGGGCGGCATGATCGTTCTGGCTTCCCGAGCGGACGCCTCACAGGGGCTCGTCGCGTGGCGCGGACGCTGGCACGAGGCCTACGCCTGGATCAACGTTCCTGGCGCCCCGCAGTCCGTCTTCATGGATGAGCTGAGGGGGATGGCCTTCACGGACACTCCTGAGGGTCTCCTGATCAGGCTGACGACCCCGGGGGCCCGGTTCGACCGACTGAGCGCCACCAAGGTGATCCCCGGCGCCGGCTTCTGCGAGTTCACCCGAGCGGCTGATGCGGCAGGAAACCTCCCGAAGTGGGCCGGCGCCAAGCTCCGGTCCGGTGAGACGTGGCGGCAGTCCCTCCCGAGCGAGGCGGTCGGCGACGGCGCGGTCGTGCTCGTGCACGCGACACCCGATGTCGTCACCGTCATCCATCCCGACGAGCCGGGCGCCGAGGCCGCGAGCCTGCGGGTTCTCCAGCAGGTCGAGTCCGTTCGGTGGGGATGACCGACCGCAACGACGACACCTGAGAGGTGGGCCATGCCGTTTCAGACAGCAGCACTCGTTCTCGCCTGGGTCGTCATCGCCCTCCTCGCGTTCGCCATGGCCGGCATGCTCTCGATGATCCGACGGCTCCAGGCCGCGCAGAGCCAGATGGCCGGCTCACTCGTCGACGGCGGCGGGTCCGCGAGGTCTCGGGCCGCGGCCCGGTTCGCGCCCGGGACCCGGCCCTACGCTCTCGTCCTCACCGCATCGGCCACCTGTCCGTCCTGCTCCGAGCTGATGCCACGGTTCCGGGACTTCGCGCGCCGCCACCGGGAGCGGGTCGACTTCCATGTCCTGTCGGCCGATCTCGAGGTCGAGGACAGCACCCCCGATCTGCCGGTCACGGTCGACCCTGCGGCGTTCGCGGCACTCTCCCCCGGCTACACCCCCGGGCTGGTGATCATCGACCGCCAGGGGACGGTCGTCGAGGTCGGCCCCGGAGGCGACCTCGCCTCGGTCGAGCGCTGGATCGACCGTCAACGCCTGTCCCGATCAACCGAGGAGAGACCATGACCATCGAGCTCCCGGCAGACGTCACCGTCGCCGACCTTCCCGACTGGGACGAGCCACCACCGGGTGGGGGGCGCATCAGCACGCTCACGGAGGCCATCCGACGGCAGGCCGCGAGCAGACGGAGCGTGCTCAAGCTCATCGCCGGAGGCGCGATGGGGCTGGGCATCGCGACGCTCGACCTCATCCCGACCCGGGCGGCGGCGGTCACCCCGATCCTCTCGGTGTGGGGGGACTGTCACGGCTTCGTCGACACCTCGTCAGTCTGCGTCCCTCGCACCGCGTACTACTCGAGCACGGTCTGCAACGGCAGCTGGCACCGGAACGACAGCTACCACGACAGCTTCGTCTCCTACAGCTACACCTTCAACAACACCTCATGTTCGGGTCGGAACGCCTGGAAGTGGTTCGGGGCGACCGGCGCCGGTCACACCACGACCAGACGGAAGTGCTCCGACGGACACACCGAGTACGCGGACATCGCGCAGAACCGGGTGAGCAGCTTCAGCATCTGCCGGACCGCCATCTGACGATGCCCGCGCACCCGCCGGGGCTCGCGGCCCGTCCGGCCACGCCCGCCGTGGCCCTGCTGACGGCGGTCGCTGCCTTCACCGTGGCTGCCGTGCTCGACGGCCGGCCCCAGTCGACGGGGGGCTGGTGGATCGTGCTTGGCCTCTCCGGCGGCTACGCCGTGTCCGGCTCGGTTTGAAGCTTCAACTCAGCAGAACTGCTGAGCTCGTCCGTGTGGCGGGGCAAGGCGCAGTGGTGGTTCGCCGGCGGAGAGATCGTCGGCGGGCTGGCGACCGGGGGCCTGCTGGTCGTCGTGGGGTCCTTGCTGCGCCCCCTGCTCCCTGAGCCCACCCGCTGGGCCGTCATCGCCCTGGTCGCACTCCTCGTCGCCGGGCACGAACTCGGCTGGTATCACCTCCGGTTGCCCCAGAACCCGCGCCAGGTCCCTCCGTCCGTGATCTTCGAGGGCGGCAGGGCCGGCGCCCTGCAGTTCGGGTTCGAGATGGGCACCGGCCTTCGGACCTTCATGACCAGCGGTCTGCCCCACGTCGTCGCGACCGCACTCGTCCTTGCCGGGCCGTGGTGGGCCGGCCTTGCGGCGGGGGCCTCGTTCGGGGTGGGGCGGGCCCTCATGCCGCTGACCCGCCTCCGGTGGGAACCCCCCTCCGGATGGGACGACGCGTTCGCGGCCTCCAGAAGCCGAATCCAGGCCCTGCTGCTGACGAGCGCGATCATCACATTGGGTGGCACGTACTGGTTCTCGCGCCCGTGACCGCGACCCAGGCCCTCGGCAACCTGTCCCTCATCCTGGTGGTCACGGGTGATCTCCTCCTCATCACCGCGGGGGTCAGGGGTCGGACCGGTCCCGACCGTCTCCGCGCGGTGCTCATCAGCCATCGGCTCATCCCCCTGCCGTGGCTGCGGGCGTGTGTCGTCCGGTCCTACGAACGGGGGATCGTGGTGGTGGGGGCTGGCTCGGTCCTCGCCGTCCTGGGCGGGGTCCCCGTCCCCGCAGCCGTGGTGACCGCGGCCGTGTTCCTGGCGTTCACCGGATACCTCGCGGTCCTGTGGCTCGCCCGGGGGCGCGTGGCCTGCGGGTGCCTCAGCGACACGAGCACCACCGGACCGGCCAGCATGACCCGGGCCGCCCTCATCGTCGCGGGGGGCGGTGTCTGCGTCTGGCTCGTCCCCGATCCGCCGGCTGCCGATCGCTGGCTCATGGTCGCGATGGCGGCCTTCGTCTCGGCCCTCGTCCTGGCCCAGCCGCTGTTCCGAGAGGCCCGACGGGCGGCCGACCGGGTGAACCCGCCCGGTTGAGTGTCAGCGGCGGCGCTGGCAGTTGCCGCACCAGAACAGGTTGCGGCCGGCGACGACCTTGGTGCGGATCCTGGAGCCACACACCCGGCACGGCTCCCCCTGCCGGCGGTAGACGTAGTAGCGCCGGGCAAACCCCGCGCCGCCCGAGGTGCCAGCTCCGGCGTCGTCCTCCTCGTCGGCGTCCGCGAGGTCGGCCACGTCGAGAGGTTCGGCATCCGCACCCCCGGCTGCCGCCGCAACGGATGCGGCCACCGGCGCGGCCCGGGCCACCACGCCGGCCGGGCCAGCCGTCGCCCGGCGTGCGGAGTCGGTGTAGACCGAGGTCAGAGCGGGGACCCGGCCGTCGGCGGCGAGCAGGGCGGCCTCATCGACCTGGTCCTCCATGGTGAGGATCTGGTTGAACGCGACGCCGAGCGGCATCAACGTGACGAGGTCGGCCCAGATCGCCTCCCACGTCTTCCTGCGGATCTCCCTGCCCGGCCGGAACGGGTTGACCCGGTGCCGGAAGAGCACCTCGCACCGGTAGACGTTGCCGACCCCGGCGAGGATGGACTGGTCCATGAGCAGCTCGGCGACCGAGCGACCCGAGCGCAAGAGCCGCGTCCAGGCACGGTCCGGGTCCTGTTCGGCGCGAAGCGGATCCGGCCCGAGCCGGGTGATGATCTCGTCGACCTGCTCGGGCGAGATCACCTGGCATACCGTCGCTCCCCGCAGGTCGGCCACGTGGGTGTCGGTGAGCAGCCGCAGCCTGACCTGGCCCCACACCGGTGGCACCCCGGCATTCCGGTCATAGCTCTCGACGGAGAACTTGCCGATCAGCCCGAGGTGGACGTTGAGCCACCGGTCGCCGGAGAACTCCATGAAGAGGTGCTTGCCGCACGCGGAGCCGGCGACGACGGAGCGGCCGGCAAGGAGCGCAGCACCCTTGGCGAACTTGCCCTGCGGCGACGAGATGGAAGGCTTCGTCCCGGCGAAGGCGCCGTCGAGCGCCTGGGCGAGCCGGTGGAGCGTATGACCCTCAGGCACTCAGCTGGCCTTCTTGGCGGCGGCCTTCTTGGCCGTCGCCGTCTTGTCGGCCGTCTTGGCGACCGCCTTCTTCGCGGCCGTCTTCCTGGCGGAGGTCTTCGTCGCCGGCTTCTCGGGCTCGAGGTCCTCCTGGGCGGTGTCAGCCGTGGTGTCCGCCTTCTCGGCCGGGTTCGACACCGGCTCGCCGCGAGCCGCCTTGGCCTTGTCGACCGAGCGCTGCAGCGCCTCGAGGAGGTCGACGACCTCGCCCGAGCCGTCCTTGGCCGCCGGTGCCGCAGTGACCTCGCCACCCTCGAGCTTGGCCTGGACCATCGCCTCGACCGCCTGGGCGTAGTGGTCCTCGAACTCCTCGGCGTCGAAGTCCCCGGCGAGCGACTCGACGAGCATGGTGGCCATCGCCAGCTCGCGCTCGGTGGCGCTGCCGACGTCGCCGAGGTTGGCGAAGTCGGCGCTGCGGATCTCGTCGGGCCAGATCATGGTCTGCAGGACGATGATGCCTTCGCGAACGCGGAGCACGGCCATGTTCATCCGGGAGCGGATCGAGACGGTGACCAGGGCCATCCGGTCGGCCGCCTCGAGCGCGTCGCGCAGCAGGGCGTAGGCCTTGGCGGCGCCCTTCTCGGGCTCGAGGTAGTACGGCTTGTCGAGGAGCATCGGGTCGATCTGGTCGGCCGGGACGAACTTCTCGACGGCGATCTCCTTGCTGGCCTGGTTCGGCAGCGTCTTGAGGTCCTCGTCGGTGATGACGACCATCTGGCCGTCCTCGGTCTGGTAGCCCTTGGCGATGTCGTCGTAGGACACCTCCTCGCCGTCGACGGAGCAGACCCGCTTGTACTTGATCTGTCCCCCGTCCTCACGGTGGACCTGCCGGAACGAGATGTCATGGTCCTCGGTGGCCGAGTAGAGCTTCACCGGCACATTGACGAGGCCGAACGAGACGGCCCCCTTCCACATCGCACGAGGCATCGGTGCTCACCTTTCCCACGGGTCACGGCGCTCCAGCATCCTCTACCCCACTGACCTGCGGCAACACGCCCCCGAACTCAGCGTCGGAGAACCGCCGCGCGCGCTCGAGGAGGAAGGTGCGCTCGGCGGGGTTGGTGGCGAGCTCCGCGGCCCTCCGGTATGCCGTGCCAGCCTCACCCGGGCGCCCGGCCCGGCGCAGCAGGTCGGCGCGGGCGGCGTGGAACGGGTGGTACCCCGCCAGGGGGGAGCCGCTGCGGCCGAGCGGGTCCAGCAGGGCCAGCCCCGCCTCGGGCCCGTCCACCTCCGCGACGGCGACGGCACGGTTGAGGGCGACCACGGGCGTGGGCTCGACGGCATACAGCTGGTCGTAGAGGGCGACGACCTGGCGCCAGTCGGTCTCCTGTGCCGTGGGCGCGTCGGTCTGGACGGCGTTGACGGCGGCAAGGAGCTGGTAGCGGCCCGGGCGGCCACGGCGCAGGCAGGCCCGGACGATGGCGTGGCCCTCGGCGACGAGGTCGCGGTCCCAGCGGGCGCGGTCCTGGTCGGCGAGCAGGACGAGCCGTCCGTCGTCGGCGCGGGCGGCGCGTCTGGCGTCGGTGAGGAGCATGACGGCGAGCAGGCCCTGGATCTCGGGCTCGTCCGGCATGAGGCTCGCCAAGAGGCGGCAGAGCCGGATCGCCTCGTCACACAGGTCGGCTCGCACCACCGGGCCGCGGCCAGCCGCACCGGGGTCCGGGGTCGCGGGGTCCGGCGGGGTAGAGGGGAGGTAGCCCTCGTTGAAGACGAGGAACACCGTCGCCAGCACGCCCCGCAGCCGGCCCGGCAGCTCGGCGTCGCGTGGCACCCGGTAGGGGATGCGCGCCGCCTTGATCTTCTGCTTCGAGCGGGTCAGCCGCTTGGCCATCGC
>JBBRZC010000134.1:0-10084 GCA_038237075.1 Actinomycetales bacterium | reverse complement strand
GTCGAAGTGTGGTTCGGCATCATCGAACGCCAAGCCATCCACCGCGGATCCTTCGGCTCAGTCAAGGACCTGAACGCCAAGATCCGCGCCTTCATCGACGGCTGGAACGACCGCTGCCACCCCTTCGTCTGGACCAAGACCGCCGACCAAATTCTCAAGAAGGCCAACCGTAAACCCATTCCCAACACAGGCCACTAGACAACCTGGCGGCCAGAGCGCGACGCGACACCTGGCGACCAATGACGGCTTCGGCGACGTCCTCCACCGCGCCGGAAGCTGGCTTCTCGCTCCCCTCGTGCCCGTGGCACTGGTGGGCGTGTGGGTGTTCCTACGCCTGCGCGAGTCACGACGAAGAGTCGGCCGTCAGTCGCGAGCAGTCGGCTGGCCGCGCAATGGGCTGCTGTCATCGTCGTCGGTGTCGGGCCCATCCTCACCTTCGTCGTCGGCCCCTACCCCGTGCTCATGGGCCCGGTCGTTCTGGCGGGTATCCGGTTCTCCAGCAGCCGGCTTGGCCCGCCCATGATCGACGGCGCGGTTGGGGTCGCCATAGCAGTGAGCACCCTCGCGGTCGGAGTCGTCGTCGTGGTCCGGGGACGCCGGGCATGACCGTTCACCCGAGCACGCAGCTCAATGACAAGGTCCACGAGCGCGTGCGTTTGGGCAACCTCACCATCCTCGCCTCCGCGGGCCGGGCGGACTTCGCCTACCTGCGGGACAACCTGGAGGTGACAGACGGCAACCTGGGCCGCCACCTGGAGGTCCTCAACGACGCCGGGTATGTCGAGACTGCGAAGACGTTCGAGGGACGCCGGCCGCGAACGTGGGTCGGCATCACCAAGCCAGGTCGTCAAGCACTCAGGACCCACATCGCTGCCCTGCGTCAGATGATTGACTCCGTTCCGGAGTCGTGAACATGTGTCAGTCGGCTGGCAACACCGGTTGTCGTCCTGGCATCTCACCCCGATCGCCAGGGGGGAAGCTGGCTCGGAGAGTGTTCTCGAGCCACTCCTGATAGGTGTCATTGTCGTGGCCGAGCTCGGCGGTCATCAGCTGCCAGGTCTCGGGGCCGAGCATGACGTAGAGCAGGCTGGTGGCCCACCTCGTGTCCCTTCCTGCGGGCAGCAGGCCGTGTTGCTCGAGGTTGTCCGCGAGTCGGGCCATGTCACTGGCATGGCCGCGTTTTCCCATGGCCCACAGCGCGGCGGCGTCCTTGTCGACTTCCGCTGCGCCGCGGGCCATCGCGAAGTAGCGCCCGGTTCGGTCGTGCAAGGCGGCTGACCCTTTGGCGAGCAGCTGGAGCTTCCGTGCCGGATCAGTCTCGCTCAGGACGTGCTGGAACCAGTCGCGCTCCGCGACCGGGACGGGCTGGTCGTCGCCGACGATGGCCTCTTCGACCACCCTCTTGAGCAGCTCACTCTTGTTCTCGAACTGCAGGTAGACCGTCTTCTCGGCGACCTGCGCGTGCTGGGCAATGGCCCGCATCGAGGTGGCGGCATAACCCTGGGCCATGAACAGCTCGGCCGCTGCCGCGCTGACCCGTCGCCGGGTCTTGTGGGCGGCCGCCTCGCGCGATGGCGATCGGTACGGTCGCCGCACCTTCTCCGTCACCGGACCTCCAGAAACCGTATTGACGACAGTGTCGCTGTAGCGGATAGTGGTCGCTACACAGGCACTGTAACGAAATGAGGAGCCATGACCAACCTGCCGCACCTGCGGGTCGCGTCCGTCAAGATCCCGGTGACCAACCTGACTGTCAGCCGGGCTTGGTACGCCAAGGTGTTCGACTTGCGGGAGGTGATGGAGTGGGCCGACGACGACGAGGTCGTGCGCGGTGTCGCACTGGCCGGGATCGACGACGTGGTCCTGGCGTTGCGCGAGGAGCCGGCGACCGCCACGGCGACGAAGGGGTTCGGGTTCCTCAACATCGGGGTCCCCGATGAGATGGACCTTGCGGGCTGCGCCGCCCATCTCGACTCGCTGGGAATCCGCCACACCGTGGTCATCAACGGCGCGCAGGGACGACTGGTCGGCTTCCACGACCCGGACGGACGAGAGCTGTCCTTCTACGCCCAGACGCAGCGGGCAGGCGTCCGGGCCGACGCGCTGCGCCCGGTCCGCACCGCGCAGACCTGAGGGTGCGTGACGACATGATCGACGCGGTGACAGCCAGGCATGCTCGGATGCCGGCCCTCTCGGGGGCCGCCGTGCTCACCGCGACGACGGCCTTCACCCTCGGGCTGATGGGCGGCTCCTCTAGCGCGTACGGGCTGTACCGCACCCCAACGGCCGCCGTCTCTGCCGGTGCATCCTCGTGCTGGCCACCACCCGACAGCTCCGCCGCGGCTGGCTCATCTGCCGCCCAGGTGCTGCCGTCTCCTCGACCGTTGCCCAGCGGCCCACCACCACGCTGACAGCGGGCGACGTCGCGAACTCGCCGGCCGGGGAATGGCCGTGGGTGGCAGAGGGTGGCAGAGCCCGAGCCGCTACGGTGTCGTGCCGGCGGTCAGGGAGCCAGGGCGCGCAGAAAGAGGGCCTCGGCCAGGGCGACGCGACGCAGCTCGTCGGGGCTCACGCTCTCGCCCGGGGAGTGGATCCGGCAGCCCGGCTCCTCGACCCCGAGGATGAGAATCTCCGCGCCGGAGTGGGCGCGGGCCAGGGTCGTGCACAGGGGGATGGCGCCGCCCTGACCCATGGTGACCATCGGGGTGCCGAAGGCCTCCTCCATGGCTGCGGCGAGCGCGGTGAAGGCCGGCCCGTCGGTCCGGGCTGCGAAGGGCTGCCCCAAGGTCTTCGCCTCGACCTCGACGCGGGCCCCCCACGGCGCGGCGGCCTCGAGGTGGGCGACGAGGAGGCGCTGCGCCTCCCTGGCGTCGACCCCTGCCGGGACCCGGAGGTTGACCAGGGCCCGGGCTTGCGCGGGGATCGAGGCGGTCGCGCCCTCGACGGACGGGGCGTCGATGGCGAGGACGTTGGCGACCGGGCGGGCCCAGAGCAGGTCGGCGACCTCGCCGCGCCCGAGGAGGCCGACGCCCTCGAGCACGCCGGCGTCAGCACGGAACCGGGCCTCGGGGTAGGCGGCGCCATCCCACCGGCCGCTGGCGTTCAGTCCCTTGACCGTCGTCTCCCCCGCGTCGTCCCGCAGGGTCGCGAGGATGTGCACGAGGGCGGCCAGGGCGTCGGGTGCCGGGCCGCCGAAGGCACCGGAGTGCACCATCCCCTCCATGGTGCGCACCGTGACGACGACGCTGCCGGTGCCCCGCAGGCTCGTCGTCACCGTCGGCACGCCGAGCTCGACGTTGCCGGAGTCGGCGACGACCACGACGTCGGCGGCGAAGAGCCCGGGGTCGCTCTCCACCAGGCGCTCGAGGCCGCCCGAGGACGCCTCCTCCGACCCCTCGCAGACGACCCGGATCCCGACCGGCCAAGGCCCCCCCGTCGCGGTCAGGGCCCGCAAGGCGGTGAGGTGCATGACGAGGTTGCCCTTGCAGTCCGCCGCCCCGCGGCCGTACCACCGGCCGTCGCGATCGGTGAGGGTCCACGGGTCGGTCCTCCAGCCGGCGAGGTCGCCCGGCGGCTGGACGTCGTAGTGGGAGTAGAGCAGCACGGTCGGCGCACCCGCCGGCGCCGGTGTGTGGCCCACGACCGCGAGGCTGCCGTCGCTCGTCTCGACGGTGCGGGTGCCCTCGACCCCGGCCTCGGCGAAGAGGCGCACGACCTCCTGCGCCGCGCGGGTGCACTCGACCGACGACGCGACCGGCTCGGCGACGGACCGCATGGCGACGAGCCGTTCCAGGTCGGCCCGCGCCCGGGCCATGAGCCCGACCACCGCCGTCGCCATCGGACCCGGCGGGGCGGGTGGGGTCACGCGGCGAGCTCGCCGAGGTAGACGGGGAGCATCTGCCACCAGGTGGGCCAGTCGTGGTCGTAGTCGGGGCCCCAGTCGTCGACCCGGTTGGGGATCCCCTTGCTGCCGAGCACCTGGCCCACCGCCCACGCCTCGGCCGGGTCCTCCCAGCGGCCGGCACCCGAGGCGAGCACGACGAACCGGCGCCGGAGCACGTCCAGCTCAGGGCCGGACATCCCCGGCAGGAAGTGCAGCGGCGAGGAGTAGAAGAGGTCGTCGTCGAACGCGCCGAGGAACTTCTCGAGGTCGTACGTGCCGCTCATGCACACGGCGGCACGGAAGAGCCGGGGGAAACGGCATACCATCGCCAGTGCGTTGAAGGCGCCGATCGAGGCGCCCGCCGCGACGATCTCGGGAGCGCCGCCGCAGTCGGCGTGGATCGCCGGCACGACCTCCGCGGCCATCGCCTGGTGGTACTGGTTGAAGAGCCACATCCGGTGCTGCGGCGACCCCTCGTGCGTGGCCAGCGCCCGCCCCGCGGTGCTGTCGACCGAGTAGACCTTGATCCGGCCCGCCTCGACCGGCTCGGACAGGTGGGCCAGGAGGTGGTGCCGCTCGATCTCCTCCGCGTCGCCTCCCGCCGTCGGGAACACCAGCACCGGGGTGCCGTAGTGGCCCCAGCGGGCCAGGGTGATCTCGCGGCCCATCCGCGGCGACGTCCAGCGCTCCATGACCTTCATGCGACTCCTTCTCGTTGGCCCCATCGGCTCACTCGTAGACGAACTTCTGCTCCCCGGGGAAGATCCACGTCAACCCGTCGCGCAGGCGGTCGCGCCAGTTCTCCCAGTTGTGCCCGTCGCGCGCCTCTACGTAGCGCACGTCCATCCCGGCCTCGCGGAACGTCGAGACCATCGAGCGGTTCGGGGTGATGAGGGGCTCGTAGACGCCGCAGGTCTGAAAGATCCGGTTCGCGACGGCTCTCGGTCGGGCCCGGAAGGCGTTGACGAACTTCACCACCGGGTCGAACACCGGGCCGCCGCCGTGGGCGTCGCCGATGTCGGTGAACACGAACGACCCCGACTCGAGCAGGAGCGAGCCGAACACGCCCGGGTAGCGCACCGCCGTCGACAGCGACGCGACGCCGCCGAAGCTCGACCCCATGATGCAGCGCCCGTCGGCCTGGTCGACGAGAGGCAGCTGCTTGGTGAGGAACGGGACGAGCTCGCGGGCGACGAACCGCGCGTGCGGCGCGTGGTGCGCGTACTCGACGAGGCGGTTCCCGGGCGGCAGGAAGGCGGCGACGAGCGGAGCCACCTCGCCGCGGTGGATGAGGTTGTCGAGGGCGGTCTTGGCCGCGGCATACGCGAGGTAGTCGTCGCCGTCGTGGACGATGAGGAGGGGGTAGCGCGAGACCTCGTTGAACCGCGCCGGCAGGTAGAGCTGGAACGGCTGGTCGCGGCGAAGTGCCTTGCTGCGCAACGATATCGACCTGAGCTCGCCAGAACGGGCCTCCGGGTCGGGCAGGCACCAGTCCGGCACCTCGTACCCCGTCGCAGCGCACACCGAGCTCGTGCCGAACGGGCCGCGCGCGACGCGTGGGTTGAGCGGGTCGCCCAGGTACTCGTCGCGGTGGTCGCCCCGGACGACCTCGTACTGGTACTCCACCCGCGAGCGCTCCGGCATCTCGACGGTCACGTACCAGAGGTCGGTCCCGTCGAGCCTGCGCAGGTGCAGCGGGTCGGGCAGCCCGACCACCCGGTGACGCACCATGACCTCGTCTGCCTCCCCGCGCCACAGGAACGTCGCGAATCGCCCCTCGACGACAGGAGCGGTATGCCGTGCGAGGAAGCGGTCGACTGCGGTGCCGTCGGCCGCCGGAACCCGCTCCTTGAGCCGGTTGATGGCCAGCCGGCGGGCCTGGCCGCTGCTCGGAGCCGTCGTCGTCCGGGTGGTCATGCCGCCGCCTCCACCACGCCGACGGTGCCCGCGTCGGTGAGGATCCGCGCTCCCGCAGGAAGCCGGCCGTCCGGACCGAGGCTGACCTTGGTGCCGTCGTCGAGGAGCAGGCAGGTCGAGCCGGCGAAGCGCCGGGCCAGCACCTGGGTGCGCAGCCGGTCCTCGAGGTGCAGGCGGCGACGGGGGTGCGGCAGCGCCACGATCCCGGGGGCGCGGTGCACCCCGCGGTCCCACACCTCGGCCCCCATGACGCCCTGCGCGGTGTTGTCGTGGAAGAGGACGACCTTCGAGGTGAGCACCATGGCGCCGGCGGACCACGCCACGACGGGCAGATCCGCGTGGGGCCGCACGTCGAAGAGCTGCATCGCCCGCAGGAGCACCCCGACGTGGCCCCCGGCGACGGCGAGGACACCGCACCCGGCGAGGATCTCGGAGACCTCGGCGCGGTGCCGGCCGATGACCTCGCTGCGCTGCAGCGTCCCCGTGGCGTCGAGCTCCCCGTAGAGCACCCGCAGCCGGTCGAGATACCACGCGTCGAGAGCGCGGACGGCCTCGATGGCGTCGTCGACCCCGGCGGCGACGACGTCCGAGCGACCGACGCGGCGGCCCACGGCATACACCGCCTCGAGCGCGAGGTGCAGTCGCGTCCCGTAGACCCCGGCGAGGTCGTCCATCGCGTCGCGGAAGCGCAGCGCCGCCGCGGCGAACTCCTGGTCCTGCTCGAGGACCTCGACCATCCGCGCGTAGAGGCGCAGGTTGCGGCTGCGGCCGTCCATCACCTGGTCGAGCTCCTGGTCGTCGCCCTCGCGGTCCTCCCACCCGGCGGTCACGGTGGCTACGGGACCCTCGATGCCGAGCCCGCGCACGACCCCGCCCGCGGTGGTGAGGAACCGCTGCGGGCCGAGCAGCACGGTGGCGGTCATCCCGCATGCACGTGGACGCTGCGGCCCACGTCGTCGAGGAGGCCGCGCAGGGTGTCGTAGTCGGGGTGGCGCATCCGCACCCAGGCGTTGGCCATGTAGCCGGCCTCCACGGGCTGGGTCGGGGTGCCGGGACCGGGCAGGTGCGAGTCGATGACCCACTCGCCGTGGCGAGCCGAGATGTCGTCGACGCCGCTGTAGCCATGGATCACCCCGTCCGCCTCGGGCCGCAGCGCGACGATGCCGGCCGACCACGCCCGTGACAGGGGGCGGTCGGGGTGCCCGTGGACGATCGCGGTCGCCCACTCGCGGTAGACGTCGACGTCGTTGGCCGCCGAGTAGAGGTCCCAGGCGCCGACTCCCGGCGGCCGGCAGCCGATCTCGGAGAACCGCAGGCCCTTGGGCCCGTGGAACCACTCCATGTGGGTGGCCGACGTGGTGATGCCGAGCGCCGCGATGACCCGAGCGCCCATCTGGCGCACCTCGGCGTAGAACGGCGCCTGGTCGATGCGGTTCGTCGTGACGAACTGCGGCGAGATCCAGCGGTGCCGCATCGCCTCGAGGACGTTGGGGTAGTAGTGGGTCGCCCAGTCGTGCGCGACGTGGCCGTCGATGGCGATGGTGTCGTAGAAGCCCTCGTGGCCCTCGACGAACTCCTCGACGGCGATGGAGCTGGCGCCGCCGAAGGAGGTCAGCGCCTGCGAGAGCTCGGTGTCGCTGTCCACCCGCACGGTGCCCTGCGCCCCGGCCCCGGCGCGCGGCTTGAGGATCAGCGGGTAGCCGACCTGCCTCGCGAACTCCCGGGCCTCGTCCGCGGAGTCGACCGCGGCGGAGCGCGCGGTGGGGACGCCTGCCTCGCGCAGGGCCTGCTTCATCGACGGCTTGTCGCGGCAGAGCCACGTCGTGCGCACCGAGGTGCCGGGTATGCCGCGTGCCTCTCGAACCTGCGCGGCGGCCATCTGGTGCGACTCGATCGTGGACTCCAGCCGGTCGACCCAGGCCTGGTCCTGAGCCCACGCGACGGCGGCGTCGAGCTGAGCGACATCGGTGACGTTGGACACCCGGTAGTAGGCACCCAGCTGGCCCCGCAGCTCGTCGCCGAGCTCGTCCTCCGGGGACTCCCCCACCCCGATGACGTTCGCTCCCACGCCGGCCAGTGCTGCGACGAAACGCCGCTGGTTGTTCGGGAACGCCGGTTCGACGAAGACGATGTTCACGGGGAGGACTCTATCCGGGGCTGGACCGCGTCACGGGTCACCCCCTCGACGGGTCCGGGCCGGCGCCATCGACCAGACCCAGGGCCGGCGCCGGGTGCAGCAGCCGACCGCGCAGGGTGACCACGAGGTAGGCGGCGCTCAGGGCCGTGCAGGCGGCCATGATGCCGAAGATGGCGTGGTAGCTGATCACGGAGACGAGCAGCGCGCCCGCCGCGAGGCTGAGCGCCTGGGGGCCGCCCATCACGACCTCGGTGGCGGCTGAGACCCGCCCCATCAGGGCCAGCGGGGTGCGTCGCTGGATCAGCGTGGTGAAGGCGACGAAGGTGAGCGGGATGCTGTAGCCGAGGATCGGGACGTCGAGCAGCAGCACGGTGAGGCTGTTCGTCACGGCAACGACGGCGAGCGAGACGGCGAGCAGGAGGATGCCCGCCGCGACGCTCCCCACCTCCCCGAACCGGCGCACCCAGCGCGTCGCGGTGAGACCACCGACGACCGCGCCGACGCCCTGGACGGCGACGACGACGCTGACGAACTCGACGGGCCTTTCGAAGGCGTCGAGGATCGCGTAGATCGAGGCCTCGCTGAAGCCGAGGACGAGGAGCATGAAGCCGAACGCGACGAGGGTGTGCCGCAGCAGCGGGTCGCCGTAGAGATGCCGGATGCCGCCGGTCATCTCCCGCCACCAGTGCTGCCTCCTCCGCACCGGCCGTTCCTCGGCGACGGGGATCGCGGCGATGACGACCCCGGCGACGACGAACGACGCCGCGTCGACGAAGGCCACTGCGCCCC
Organism: Actinomycetales bacterium; assembly: GCA_038237075.1. Lineage (GTDB taxonomy): Bacteria > Actinomycetota > Actinomycetes > Actinomycetales > Dermatophilaceae > Lapillicoccus. Next base: position 1,358 of record JBBRZC010000134.1, on the reverse strand, counting down.
CGCCAACGGTGGCGTAGAGGGTCGCCCCCAGGAGCGGTCCCACGAGCCGGAAGCCCTCCTTGACCGTCTGCAGCGACGAGTTCGCCTCCACGAGCGTCTCATCGGCGACGAGCTCCTTGAGAAGACCGTTGAGCGCGGCCGGCAGGACGATGAAGGAGATCCCGTAGAGGAACGCGACGCCCCAGATGATCCACACGTCCCCCGCGTCGCGCACGAGCAGCAGCGGGAGGACCGCGAAGGCCGAGGCGACGCTGCCCCAGACGAGCACCGGCTTCGGCCGAAGCCGGTCGACGACCATCCCGAGGACCGGGGCGGCGAGCGCAGGGAGCGCCATCCAGAAGAAGGTCAGGCCGGCCGCGCCGTTGGACCCGGTGATGTCCTTGACCCACATGCTGAGGACCAGGAGCATCACCGAGTCGCCGAACATCGAGGTGGTCAGCCCGGCGAAGAGCCGTCGGAACCCGTTCTGGGCAAAAGCCGCTCGCATGTCAGTCCCGTTCCTTCTCGATCGGTGCCGCGCTGGCGCCCACCTCGTCGGCGAGCCCGTAGGTCGGCACGCCCCACGCCATGAAGGCGCAGAGACGGGCGCCCTCCGGTCGGCTGGCCGGGTCCTCGTGTCGGGCGAACCTCGACATCAGGAGGGCGCGGAGCGCCTGGTTGATCTCGTCGAGCTCTCCCGAGGTCAGCCACAGCATCGACTGGGACGACGTCGCGGCAGCACGCCAGGGCGCCGCGTCGGAGCGCACCCGCGCCTGGCTGTCGCGCAGCCGGGCGAGCTCCCGGTCGAGCAGGACATCCGAGAGCGCCTGGGCAGCCAGCGCCACGTCAGCGCCGGGCTCGGCGTCACCCCATGTCATCCCGACGTGGGTGACCTGCCAGGGCCGCTGCCGGCCGGTGCCGCCCTCGGCCTCCTCGACGAAGCCATGCTCGGCGAGCTTGCGCAGGTGCCACGAGCAGTTCGCCGGCGTCTCGTCGAGACGGTCGCCGAGAGCCGTGGCCGTCAGCGGCCCGTGGATGGTCAGCTGCTCGATGATCGAGAGCCGCAGGGGGTGGGCCACGGCCCGCAGGGTCCTGGCGTCAGTGAGGGTCCTCGGCGTGAACGGCATACGTGGAAAGTAGTCTTTCGAAAGGCTTCTTTCAAGAGATCCCTGGCGTGGGTTCTTCACCGGTTCCGAGGCCGGCCCGAGAGAAAGGTTGCCTCGATCCCATCCGTCGGGTCCGGGGCGCCGAATGACCTCTTGGAGACGGCCTTCGGCTCCCGGCCGAACCGGGACCAGCTCAGCGGCCCGTCCAGGACCCAGGAGGAACAGCAATGCGCACAACCAGGAAGATCGCCGGCGTCGCCCTCGGAGCCGCGG
>JBBRZC010000133.1:0-10094 GCA_038237075.1 Actinomycetales bacterium | reverse complement strand
TCGACGACGAAGATCCGGCGAGGCACCTTGTAGGCGGTGAGATTCTCCTTCAGGGCCATCCGGACGGCCTTCTCGTCGAAGTCGGCTCCGGGCTCGAGGACGACGGCTGCGGTGACGTCCTCCCCGCCGTGCGGGGACGGCATACCCACGACGGCAGCCTCGGCGACACCGGGCACCTGCCTCAGCGCCTCCTCGACCTCGGAGGGGTAGACGTTGAAGCCGCCGGTGATGATGAGCTCCTTGATCCGGTCGACAATGGTGAAGAAGCCGTCGCCGTCCATCACCACGACGTCACCCGTCCGGATCCAGCCGTCCTCGAGGACGACGGCCGCCGACTCCTCCGGTCGTTCCCAGTAGCCACCGAAGACCTGGGGTCCGCGCAGCAGCAGCTCGCCCGCGTCGCCGCGGGCCACGGGTCTGGTGTGGTCGTCGCGGTCCACCACCCGGACCTCGGTCGAGGGGAAGGGGACGCCCACCGCGCCCACCCGCCTGGTGCCTATCGGGTTGCCGAGGGCGACGGGGGAGGTCTCGGTCATCCCGTACCCCTCGACGAGGACCCCACCAGTGACCGACTCCCACAGGTCAGCGATGTTCTGGGGAAGCGACATCGCCCCGGAGATGGCATAGCGGATCGAGGTCATGTCGACGCCTCGCTCGCTGGCCGCCGCGGCGAGCCGTTCGTAGATCGGGGGCACTGCCGGCAGGAACGTGGCCGGCCGTCGCTTCATGGCCTCGAGCACCATCTCGACGTCGAAGCGCGGGAAGAGGACCAGCGTGGCGCCGACGCTCATCGCGAAGGTGAGGCACAGAGTCAGGCCATAGGCGTGGAACAGCGGAAGGACGGCGTAGACGACCTCCTCGCCGTCGACGAGTCCAGGCAGCCAGGCCCGCCCCTGGACGGCATTGACGTGGAGGTTGCGGTGGGTCAGGACGGCCGCCTTCGGGCGTCCGGTGGTGCCTCCGGTGTACTGGAGGACGGCGATGTCGCCGACGTCAGGGCGGGGATGGCTGGTCGCAAGCGGCGACGCCTGCGCCACGAGCCGCTCCCAGCTGCGGGCCGTGCCCGCCGGGCCCGACATCTCGGTGCGTGCCTTCCTCGCCTTGGCGAGCGGCAGCCGAAGCGCCCAGCGCTTGGTGCTGGGCAGCGCCGCGGGCAGGTGGACGGCAAGCACCGCCTCGACGTCCAGATCGGCGACGACGCGGGTCACCATCGCGGCCACGCGGTCCCAGGCGATGACCACCCGCGGTCGGTGGTCGCCGAGCTGGTGGGACATCTCCTCGGCGGTGTAGAGCGGGTTGTGCTCGACGACGACGGCGCCCAGCCGCAGGACGGCGTAGAAGGCCACCACGTGCTGGGGGCAGTTGGGCAGGACGAGGGCGACGCGGTCACCCCGCTGCACCCCGAGCCGGCGCAGCGCCTCGGCGGCCTTCGCGACGCTGACGCCGAGCTCGGCGTAGGTCGTCGTGGCGCCGAAGAAGTCGAGGGCCACGCGGGGGCCGAAGCGGCCGACCGAGGTCTCGAGCAGGTCGACGAGCGAGTCGGTGGGCGTGACGATGTCGAGAGGGACCCCAGGTGAGTAGCTCGCGGCCCAGGGCCGTTCGTTCGTCGCGTCCATCGGTGCCTCTCGGTTCGGTGCTGCGGGCTCGGTCGGTTGGTGCTGGTCACACTGGTGGTCGGCCGACTGTGCCTCAGTCGTCGCCGGCCTCGACCTCGCCGGTGACGAGCGGGTCGAGCGCGAGCCCCAGGGCGTCCGGTGGCAGCGGCGGCGGGGTGCCACCCCACGCGGGGCAGATCGCCTTGTGGTCGCACCAGTCACAGAGGCGCGAGATGCGCGGGCGCCAGTCGCCGGTCGTCGCGGCCCGCTCGATCGCCAGCCACAGCGCCTTGATCTTGCGTTCGGTCGCGATCAGGTCGGCCTGGTCGGGGGAGTAGCGCATGAGCTCGCGGTTGCCGAGGTAGACCAGCTGGAGCATCTGGGGGACCACTCCGCGAGTGCGCCAGAGCACCAGGGCGTAGAACTTTATCTGGAACAGGGCCTTGGCCTCGAAGTGCTCCGAGGGGGAGCGGCCGGTCTTGTAGTCGACGACCCGGACCGCGCCGTTGGGGGCGATGTCGAGGCGGTCGACGTAGCCACGCAGGGTCAGGCCGTCGACCTCGGCCTCGACGTAGAGCTCGCGTTCCGCAGGCTCGAGCCGGGTCGGGTCCTCGAGCGTGAACCATGTGTCGACGAGGCGGACGGCGTCGGCGAACCAGGACTCCTGCGTGACGTCGTCGTCGGCCTCGAAAAGGCTCGCGAGCTCGGGCTCGGCCTCGACGAGCCGCTGCCACTCGGGACCGACGAGCGCGGCGGCGGCGAGCGGCGTGCGTTCGAGGGCCGGCAGGTCGAAGAGCCGCTCGAGCACGGCGTGCACGAGGGTCCCCCTCGCTGCCGCGGCCGACGGCGGGGACGGCAGCCGGTCGATGACCCGGAAGCGGTAGAGCAGCGGGCACTGCATGAAGTCGGCGGCCCGGCTCGGGGACAACGCGGCCGATCGGCCCGGTAGCGGGCCTGCAGTCGGTGCGGCGTCCACGGAGATGCTCATGTGACGACTGTATGCCGCACCCCCGACAGCGCCCGGAAGACGCTCCACGCTGGGGCGGATGAGGCAGGAGTGGCCGCCGCGTGGCCCCCGCTGCGATCGCGCGACATACCCCCGTTCGACCAGCCCCACGGCATACCCGCTGCCGTGGCTGTCAGTCCTCCGGCTGGTAGCCGAGGTTCGGGCCGAGCCACCGCTCAGCCTCGCGTAGGCTCCAGCCCTTGCGCGCGGCGTAGTCCTCGACCTGGTCGCGGCCGAGGCGGCCGACGACGAAGTACTGCGACTGGGGGTGCGAGAAGTACCAGCCGCTGACCGCCGCTCCGGGCCACATGGCCATGTTCTCGGTGAGCGTGATCCCGGCCCGCTCCTCGACGTCGAGCAGCGACCAGAGGGTGGCCTTCTCGGTGTGGTCGGGGCAGGCGGGGTAGCCGGGGGCGGGGCGGATGCCGACGTACTTCTCGGCGATGAGATCCTCGCTCCGCAGGTGCTCGTCGGGGGAGTAGCCCCACATGTCGTGGCGCACCCGCTCGTGGAGGCGCTCGGCGAACGCCTCGGCGAGCCGGTCGGCGAGCGACTCGAGAAGGATCGCGTTGTAGTCGTCGTGGTGCGCCTTGAACTCCTCCACGCGCTCCTGCACGCCGTGGCCGGCGGTCACCGCGAAGCCGCCGACATGGTCGCGCAACCCGCTCTCGCGAGGCGCGACGAAGTCCGACATCGCGCGGTTGGGCACGCCCTCGCGGTGCTGGCCCTGCTGCCGCAGGGTCCGCAGCGTCGCCGCGACGACCGCCCGACCCTCGTCGGTGTAGACCTCGATGTCGTCGCCCACGGAGCTCGCCGGGAAGAGCCCCACGACCCCGTTGGCGCGCAGCCACTTCTCGTCGACGAGCTGGTCCAGCATCTGCTGTGCGTCTTCGTAGAGCCGCGTCGCGGTCTCGCCCGTCGCCGGGTTGTGGAGGATGTCGGGGAAGCGCCCCTTCATCTCCCAGGCGTTGAAGAACGGCCCCCAGTCGATGTAGTCGCGCAGCTCGGCGAGAGGGTAGTCGCGCAGGGTCCGGACGAAGTGGGTCACCGTGCGCAGCGGCGCGCCGGACTGACGGCGTAGCATCTCCTTCTCCTGATGGGCCACGAGGTGGGGCAAGGGCGGCCGGTATGCCGTCCAGTCGACGGGGGTGCGCCGGGCCCGGGCCTGCTCGAGGCCCACGAGCGGCCGCTCGCCGCTCTTGGCCGCGTACCGGGTGCGGAGGCTGTCGTAGTCGGCCTTGACGTCGGCCAAGAGCTGCGGCCGCTGGTCGTCGGAGAGCAGCGCGGAGACGACGGGGACCGAGCGCGAGGCGTCCTTCACCCAGACGACGGGGCCGTGGTACTTCTCGTCGACCTTGACGGCGGTGTGGGCCCGCGACGTCGTCGCCCCGCCGATGATGAGCGGGATCTCGAAGCCCTGCCGCTCCATCTCGCTCGCGAAGGTGACCATCTCGTCGAGGGATGGCGTGATGAGCCCCGACAGCCCGATGACGTCGGCCTGCTCGGCCCGGGCCGCGTCGAGGATCTTCTGCGCCGGCACCATGACCCCGAGGTCGACGACGTCGTAGTTGTTGCACTGGAGCACCACGCCGACGATGTTCTTGCCGATGTCGTGCACGTCGCCCTTGACCGTGGCCATGACGATCTTGCCCTTCGAGCGGTTCGCCGCGGTCTCCTCCGGCGTCTTCTCCGCCTCGATGAAGGGGATGAGGTAGGCCACCGCCTTCTTCATCACCCGGGCGCTCTTGACCACCTGGGGCAGGAACATCTTGCCCGCGCCGAAGAGGTCGCCGACGACGTTCATGCCATCCATGAGCGGACCCTCGATGACCTCGATCGGCCGCCCGCCCCGGGCCGAGATCTCGGCCCGCAGCTCCTCGGTGTCGCTCTCGGCGTGGGCGTCGATCCCCTTGACGAGGGCGTAGGTGATCCGCTCTCCCACGGGCAGTGAGCGCCACTCCTCGGCGATCGCCTCCTGCTTGGTGTCGCCGGTGTTGAAGCGGTCGGCGACCTCGAGGAGCCGGTCGGCGGAGTCGGGGCGGCGGTTGAGGACGACGTCCTCGATCCGCTCCCGCAGGTCGGGGTCGACCTGGTCGTAGACGACGAGGGCACCTGCGTTGACGATGCCCATGTCCATGCCCGCGCGGATCGCGTGGTAGAGGAAGACCGCATGGATGGCCTCGCGCACGGCGTTGTTGCCGCGGAACGAGAAGGAGACGTTGGAGACCCCGCCGGAGACGAGCGCGTGCGGCAGGTTCTCCTTGATCCACCGGGTGGCCTCGATGAAGTCGACCCCGTATGCCGCGTGCTCCTCGATGCCGGTCGCCAGCGCGAAGATGTTGGGGTCGAAGATGATGTCCTCGGCCGGGAACCCGACCTCGTCGACGAGGATGTCGTAGGCCCGCCGGCAGATCACCTTGCGCCGCTCGAGGGTGTCGGCCTGGCCGTCCTCGTCGAAGGCCATGACGACGACCGCGGCCCCGTACTTGCGGCAGAGCTGGGCGTGCTCGACGAACTTCGCGACGCCCTCCTTCATCGAGATGGAGTTGACGATCGGCTTGCCCTGCACGCACTTGAGCCCGGCCTCGATGACCTCCCACTTCGACGAGTCGATCATCAGCGGCACCCGGGAGATGTCGGGCTCGCTCGCGACGAGCTTGACGAACCGGTCCATCGCCGCCACGCCGTCGATCATCCCCTCGTCCATGTTGATGTCGATGACCTGGGCGCCGGACTCGACCTGCTGCCGGGCCACGTTGAGCGCGGTGGGGTAGTCCTCGTCCTTGATGAGCCTGCGGAAGCGCGCCGAGCCGGTGATGTTGGTGCGCTCGCCGACGTTGACGAACAGCGACTCCTCGGTGACGGTGAGCGGCTCGAGCCCGCAGAGCCGCAGCGCCGGCGCGACGACGGGAGGCACCCGGGGGGTGGCGCCGTCGGCAGCCTTGGCCAGTGCGGCGATGTGGTCGGGCGTCGTGCCGCAGCACCCGCCGATGATGTTGACGAGCCCGCTGCCGACGAACTCCTCGACGACGGAGGCCATCTGCTCGGACGTCTCGTCGTACTCCCCGAAGGCGTTGGGCAGCCCGGCGTTGGGGTAGCAGGACACGAAGCAGCCGGCGATGCGCGACAGCTCGGCGAGGTAGGGCCGCATCTCCGCGGCGCCGAGCGCGCAGTTGAGGCCCACGGCGAGGGGCCGGGCGTGGCGCACCGAGTCGAGGAACGCCTCGGTGACCTGTCCCGACAGGGTGCGCCCGGACGCGTCGGTGATGGTGCCCGAGATGACGACCGGCCAGCGGCGCCCGCGCTCCTCGAAGAGCGTCTCGAGGGCGAAGATCGCGGCCTTGGCGTTGAGGGTGTCGAAGATCGTCTCGACGAGCAGCAGGTCGGCGCCGCCGTCGACGAGCCCGTTGGCCTGCTCGAGATAGGCCTCGACGAGCTGGTCGTAGGTGATGTTGCGCGCGCCCGGGTCGTTGACGTCGGGGGAGATCGACGCCGTCCGCGTCGTCGGGCCGAGCGCACCGGCGACGAACCGGGGACGGTCGGGGGTCCGTTCCGTCATGGCGTCGCAGGCCGTGCGGGCCAACCGGGCCGCGGCGACGTTGAGCTCGTAGGCGAGGTCGGACATGCCGTAGTCGGCGAGCGAGATCCGCTGCGCGCTGAAGGTGTTGGTCTCGACCAGGTCGGACCCCGCGGCGAGGTACTCTCCGTGGATCCCGGCGATGATCTCGGGCTGGGTCAGGGTGAGCAGGTCGTTGTTGCCCGACAGGTCGCTGTCCCAGTCTGCGAAGCGCTCGCCGCGGAAGTCCGCCTCGCCGAGCCCGTGTCGCTGGATCATCGTGCCCATCGCCCCGTCGAGCACGAGCACGCGCTCGCGCAGCAGGGACGACAGTGCGTCGCTGGCGTCGGGTCGCAGGGTCTGGGTCTCGGTCACGGGATCCTTCGGGTGGGTGCGCGGCGGGAGGTGGTCTCGCGAGGTGAGAACGACGTCCCAGTATGGACTCATTCCACAGCCCGGGGACGGAAGCGGCCACTGCCGATGACGTAGGGTCGCGGCATGAGCCCCGGCGCCAGCACCGCGCAGGGCTTCGGCTGGCGGCTCGGCGCCGTGCATGGCGTACCCATCTTCCTCGGGCGCAGCTGGCCGGTCGTGGCCGGGGTCATCGTCCTCACCTTCGGGCCGCAGGTGAGCCAGCCGAGCGGCGAGGAGGGCGGCCTGTTCGGGTATGCCGTGGCCGTCGCCTACGCGCTGGTGCTCCTGCTCTCGGTGCTGGCCCATGAGGCCGCACACGCCGTGACGGCGCGGCGCTTCGGCTACCACGTCGACCGCATCGTCGCCGACCTCTGGGGCGGGCACACCGTCTACGACAGCTCGTCGTCGCGCCCCGGCGGAAGCGCCGCGATCGCCGTGGCTGGCCCGGTCGCCAACCTGGCGCTGGCCGGCGTGGGATCTCTGCTGCAGTCCGCCGTCGGCGACGGCGTGGCCGCGCTGCTCCTGGGGGCGCTGACCCTGACCAACGTCTTCGTGGGCCTGTTCAACCTGCTGCCGGGGCTGCCGCTCGACGGCGGGTTCATCGTCGACGCGCTCGTCTGGAAGGTCACGGGGGACCGCAACAAGGGGCTCATCGTCGCCGGGTGGCTGGGGCGCGTCCTCACTGTCGGGGTCGTGCTGTGGCTGGTCGGGCTGCCGCTGCTGCGGGGCGACCAGCCGTCCCTCTTCACGATCGTGTGGTGCGGGCTCATCGGCGCGTTCCTCTGGGTCGGGGCGTCGAGCGCGATCCGGTCGGGCACGAGCCGGCGGGTCATCGAGAGCGTGCCGCTCGCCCGGGTGCTGCGCCCGGTCGAGATCGTCGGGACGAGCGAGCCCGTGAGCCGTGTCGTCGAGCGGCTCGCCGAGCGCCCGGCGGCGTCCGGGGCGACGGCGTTCGTCGGCATCGGGCCGGGTGGCCGGCCCGTGGGCCTGGTCGACCTGGCCGCAGTCCAGGGCATCGACCCGGGCCACCGCGGTCAGGTGCCCGTCGACGCGGTGCTCGTGCGCCAGCCCGACGGGTGGGTCGTCGTGGTCGACGACCGCGCCGCGGACGTCTCGGGGGTCATCACCGCCATGGTGAGCGGGCCCAGCGCGGGCGGCGGTGCCGGCGGTGACGGGGAAGCCGGTGCCGGGGGCGACGGGAAGGCCGGCGGGGTGAGTCGGCCGTCGGGGGTCACCCGCGCCGAGCCGCTGCGCATCGTCCTCGCGGTGAGCCCGGCCGGCGAAGTGCTCGGGACCGTCTCCGTCGAGGACATCAACACGGCGTTCGGCGGCTGAAGCAGCGCCTGTCCACAGGCCATCTGAGTGTCGTCCCGCCGTCCACAGCCCCGCGGGTGCGCTCGCGCACGCGGGCCGCTCGCGGTTGGCTCGAGGCGCGACGCGGTTCCACGCGGTCGGCACGAGGGACGGAGGGCACATGGCACGGACGCGGGCGCAGCCCCAGCCCGAGCAGCCACTGGACGAGGGCGGGACGGCCGACCCGGCGGCGGTCGCCGCGGGTCCGCTCGCGGCCGTCGACCCGACGACCGGCGGCGTGGCGGTGGTCAACGACGTGCGGCTCGTGGGGCGGGTCAGTGCCGCGCCCGAGGTCCGTGAGCTGCCCAGCGGAGACCTGCTCGTGCAGCTTCGAGTCGTCATCCCCCGCCCGCCACGACGCCGTTCGCCGACGGCCCGAACCGGGAGCGACGAGGCGGAGGCCGCCGCCCGGCCGTCCCGAGCCCAGGTGGACACCATCGACGTCACCTGCTGGAGCGCTGCCGCCCGCCGGTCCGCGCAGCGGCTTCAGCCCGACGACGTCGTCGAGGTGCAGGGGGCGTTGCGGCGGCGGTTCTTCCGGGCCGGCGCCAGCACGCAGAGCCGTTACGAGGTGGAGGCGTCCCGACTGCGCCGGGTGGGCCGGCGCGCGACCGGTCCCCGAGCCCGGTGACGACGAGGGCTGCCGCACGGGCCCCAGGCCACGCGGTGCCGCTCGGGTGTCAGGAGACGTCCCGCCGCTGGAACACCCACGCGCCGAGGGCCAGCGCCACCGCCACGAGCACGCCGAGGTAGAGGCTGGCGTGGCCGAACTCCAGGGTCCGCTCGATCGGCTGGCAGGCCGGCCCGCCGCCCGGGCCGGCGCAGGCAGACGAGTCGAGGTACTTGTACGTGTACCCGCGGCTGACCCACGCCTGGAAGTTCGGCTGGACGAGCCACGGCACGGGGTCGGGCACGAACCTCGTGATGAGGGCGGCGAGGAACCCCTCCACGAGGATGGCGTACCCGATGGCCACGCCCAGGGCTGCTGCGGTATGGCGCGTCAGGGTGCCGAGAACGGCGCCTCCGACCGCCGCCGCGCTCGTCACGACGACGGTCCGCAGCGCCAGACCGAGGAGGTCGCCCCGCTGGTCCGCCGATACCGGCCCCACGACATCGACGAGGCGTGTCGATGCGTAGACACCGCCGACGAAGACGGCGAGCGCCGCGAGGCTGACCGGCAGCATCCCCAAGGCCACTGCGACGTGCTTGCTGGCGAACACCCGGAGCCGTCGGGGCTCGAAGGTCAGCCAGGTGGCCATCGAGCCGGTCGTGAGCTCGGCCGCGACGAACCCGGCCCCGACGAGGTAGCCGACGAAGGCGAGGACCAGCGCCAGCCCGCTCACTCCCTGGCGGACCAGCGGGACGAACCCCACTTGCTCATCGCTCGCGAACGACTCTGCGGTGATGCTCGAGCACCCGAGGTCGGCCGCCGGGTCGTTCTGACGGGCCTGGGCCTGGGCCTCCTGGCACTGCCTCTGCTGCTCCTGCACCCGCTCCTGAACCCGGGCCGGCGTCGAGTCGGAGGCCTGCTGGTGGATCGCGAAGACGGCGAACCCGATGACGACGAGCAGGCCCACGCACGAGACCCGCGTCAGCCGCCGCCAGAAGAACCGGCGCAGCTCGAGAGGCACGAGCCGGGTCATCGGATGACCTCCGTGGTGTCGTCCCGCGACCCCGTACTCGGGCCGTCCGGGCGGACCTGCCCGGGGTCCGCACCGCTGCGGCCGAGGCTCTCGTCGTGGGTGAGCTGGAGGAACACCGACTCGAGGTCGGCCCGCACGGGGACCAGCTCGCTGACCCACAGGTCGTGCGCGGCGAGCCGCCGGGTGATATCGGCGCCGTCCACGACGCCCTGCACCCGCAGCAGGCGGCCCTCACGTGTCACCGCGATCCCCGCCTGCACGAGCACGGCGGCGGCGGCGTCGGGGTCGGAGACCCCCACGGTGAGCCCGCTGACGGTGCCGGTGCCGATGACGTCGCGCACCGTGCCCGAAGCGAGGAGCCGCCCGTGGCCGATGATCGAGACGGTGTCGGCCACCTGCTCGACCTCGCTGAGGATATGGCTGCTCACGAGCACCGTCTGGCCCGCGTCGCCGAGCGCCCGCATCGTCGTGCGGATCTCGTGGATGCCTGCCGGGTCGAGACCGTTGGTGGGCTCGTCGAAGATGAG
>JBBRZC010000132.1:0-10131 GCA_038237075.1 Actinomycetales bacterium | reverse complement strand
GGAAGCCGATCCCGCGCAGCTTCCTGGCCAGCACCTGCCGCCGCGACCGGCCGGGGCGTGCAGGACGCCCCGACCCACCCGAGCGAGCAGGGCCAGCGGGGCCTCCCGCAGCACTGGGCGCAGTCGCGAGATGAGTCCCCGAGGGAGCGGACGAGGCGGTCACGGACGAGGCGGTCACGGACGAGGCGGTCCCGGACGAGGCGGTCACGGACGAAGCCGAACGGGCGCGCAGCGGCGCCGTGGCGCGCTGCACGGCATACGAGTGCGCCGGCGACACGAGCTCGGAGGCGGGCAGCGGCACCTTGCGCTCGAGGAGGCGCATGGCCTCGCTGAACCGGTCGACGGACCGGGCAGTGGCGAGGTTCTCGCGCCGCCGGACCCAGTGCTGGATGAGGTAGGCAGCCCAGATCACCACGACGACCAGGAAGATGAGGCTGCTGAGCTGCACGGATCAGACGTTAGGCGTTCCACGTCCCATGGTCTCGGACCTGTAACGGTGTGTCGCTGAAGTGGCTGGTGTTACTCGTGTGCCCAGCGTTCCAGAACCGACCGGCCGGCGAGCTCCTCACGGGTCAGCGCGAAGGTCCGGTGGTCGCGCCACTCGCCGTTGATATGCAGGTAGCGCACGCGCACCCCTTCGTCGCGGAACCTCAGGTGCTCGACGACCCGCAGCGAAGCGGCGTTCTCCGGGCGGATGTTGACCTCGACCCGATGCAGACCGGCTCCCTCGAAGGCGTGGTCGCAGATCATCCCCAGGGCCCGGGTCGCGAGTCCCTTCCGCGCCTGCCGGCGCGCGACCCAGTAGCCCGCGGCCCCCGACTGGAGCGAGCCCTGCACGATGCCGAAGAGGTGCATCTGACCGGCGATCTGCCCGTCGCTCTCGATGACGAACGGCAGGATCCGCCCGGCCCGCGCCTCCTTGTCGAGCCCCCGGACGTACTGCCGGAAGGTGATGCGCTGCGAGACCCCGTCCGGCGCGGTCGGCTCCCACTGGCCGACGTAGTCGGCGTTGTCACGGCGGACGAGGTCCCACTCGGCCTTGTCGCGGACCACGAGCCGGCGCAGCACGACTGACGGCCGGCGCGCGTCCTGCGAGACCAGCGTCACGGGCCACTCGATCACCGGTGGTCCCCACCGTGGATCTGGTCGACGGCATGGTCGAGAACCGCGCCCAGCACCTCGAGCGCGTCACGGACGCCGCCGGTGGAGCCGGGCAGGTTGACGACGAGGGTCGCGCCCGCGACACCGGCGACCCCGCGGGACAGCATCGCCGACGGGACCCCCTTGGCGACGCCGGCGGCGCGGATCGCCTCCGCGATGCCGGGCACCTCCCGGTCGAGGTGACGCGCCGTCATCTCCGGCGTCGCGTCGGTGGGCGAGATGCCGGTCCCTCCGGTCGTGAGCACGACGGCCGGCGCCAGCGCCAGTGCGGCGACCAGAGCCTGGGCCACCGGCTCGCCGTCGGGCACCACCGTCGCGTCGTCGACCGTGAACCCCCAGCCGCGCAGCGCCTCGACGATGAGGGGCCCGGTGCGGTCCTCGTAGACCCCAGTCGCGGCCCGGGTCGACGCACAGATGACCACGGCGCGCTTGGCGGCGACGGACGCCCGGTATGCCGCGTGCTCACCGACGCGCTGCGCGGTCACGGCTCGCTCCAGTCGCCGGAACGGCCACCCGACTTCGCGGTGACCCGCACGTCGGTGATACGCGCGTGCCGGTCCACGGCCTTGACCATGTCGATGAGGGCGAGCGCCGCGACGGCGACGGCGGTGAGCGCCTCCATCTCGATGCCGGTGCGGTCGGCGGTGCGCACCGTGACCCGGATCTCGACCCCCGTGTCGACGACCTCGAGATCGACGCTCACCGCGTGCACGGCGACCGGGTGCGCGAGCGGGATGAGCTCCGGAGTGCGCTTGACGGCCTGGATCCCCGCGATCCGGGCGACCGCCAGGGCGTCGCCCTTGGGGACGTTGCCGGCCCGCAGCGCCCCGACCGCGGCGCCACTGAGCAGGACACGCCCCGCCGCGGAGGCCTCGCGGGCCGTGACGTCCTTGGCGCTGACGTCGACCATGTGCGCCGACCCGTCGGCGCGCACGTGGGTCAGCCGGGCGGCGCCTGCCACGGCGGGCACCTCGGCCGCGTCGCTCACCACGCGGCCGTCCGGCCCTCGACGCCGTCCAGGAGGCAGATCTGCACCTCGTCACCGGCCGCCAGCCGGGTGACCTCGGCCGGGATGATCACGAAGGCGTTGGCCCGCGACAGGTCGGCGATGAAGTGGGACGCCTGACCCCACACCGGGTTCGCCTCCCACCCAGACTCCCGACGTCGCGCCACGGCGCGGGCGATCTGCGTCCGGCCGGCCGGCGAGCTCATGTCGTGCATGAGCCGGGCGGTGAACGTCGGGCGGCTCACCGGACTCAGGCCCATCAGGGTCCGCAGCGCAGGCCGGACGAACACCTCGAACGAGACGTAGGACGACACGGGGTTGCCGGGCAGTGCGAACACCGGCACCCGGCGCAGGCCCACCACCCCGAAGCCCTGCGGCTTGCCCGGCTGCATCGCGACCTGGACGAAGTCGACGCCGTGGTCCCGCAGCGACTCCTTGACGACGTCGTAGGCGCCCATGCTCACGCCCCCGCTCGTGACGATGGCGTCGACCTCCTCGGCGAGCTGGGTGACGACCCGCAGCACGGTGGGCCCGTCGTCCTCGAGCGTCATCCGGTGGACCGTCACGGCCCCACACTCGGCGACGGCCGCCTCGAGCATGTGCGAGTTCGAGTCGTGGATCTGGCCGGGGCCCAGGGGCTTCCCTGGCTCGACGAGCTCGGCGCCGGTCGACACCACGGCCACCCGGGATCGGGGACGCACGAGCGCCTCCCCGTGACCGGTGGCCGCCAGCAGGGCGACGCGCCGGGCGTCGAGCACCGACCCCGAGCCGAGGACGACGACGCCGCTGCGCACGTCCTCGCCAGCCGGGCGCACCGAGGTCCCGAGAGGGACGCTCGCCCGGATCTCGACCTGCTCCGTACCACCGTCGGTGTCCTCCACCTTGACGACGGCGTCGGCGCCGGCCGGCATCATCGCGCCGGTCATGATCCGGACCGCCTCGCCGGCCTCCACCGCCCTCGTGGCCACCTGGCCGGCGGCGACCTCGGAGACGACCGGAAGGGTGACCACCGACCCGGGGGCTTCCGGGTCCGCGGCGGCGACGTCTGCCGAGCGCACGGCATACCCGTCCATCGCGGAGTTGTCGAAGCCCGGCAGGTCGACGCGCGCGGTGACGTCCTCGCAGAGCACGAGGCCGAGGCACTCCCGCAGCGGCAGCCGCACCGGCTCGGCCGGGGCGACGGCGGCGAGGATCGCGGCGAGGTGCTCCTCGACCGTGCGCACCTCAGCGCTGCCCGGTGAGCCGGGTTCCGTCGGCGATGGAGGCGCCGTCGGTCGCCGCGTCCACGACGACGTCGCCGACGCAGACCACGCCCGCCCCGAAGCGGACGTCACCGGTGACCCGCAGCGACGTCGCCTCGCGCATCGAGGGCACCCCTTGCGGGAAACGCTCCTCGAAGTCGGGCACGAGCTTGAACCACGAGCCGTCGAGGTCGACGAAGGGCTCGGGGTGGTCGATGACCGAGACGACCTGGGCGTCGTCGTCGAGCTCGAAGATGTCGGACCGCACGAGGAGCAGCTCGTTGGTCGTCTTGACAGGGCGGAACCGGGTGCGCGGCACGTGGATCGCCTGCGCCCCCTCGATCCGCTCGATGGCCGTGCCCATGCCCGTCTCGAGCTGGATCACCGGCGTGGACGACGAGTCCGACGGGTCGACGGTCTTGCGGTTGACGATGATCGGCAGGTCGAGACCGCCCTCGCCGAGCAGCCGGTCGATGACGTGCAGGTCGACCCACAGGTTGTTGGCGTGGAACATCGTGTGGCGGGTGTTGTCCTGGAAGTGGTCCTCGTCCCCTGGCGCCACCATGGCGCTGTCGCGCAGGATCAGCCGGCGGTCCGAGGCGCGCACGGCGAGGTGACCGCCCTTGCGGTCGTTGACCGTGCGCTCGCACACCTCGGCGACGTAGGGCACGTCGTGCTCGACGAGCCAGGCGGCGATGAGCGGGTCACATGTCGCACCGAGGTTGTCGGCGTTCGACAGGAAGACGTAGCGAAAACCCTTGTCCAGCAGGGTCTTCAGCAACCCGGTCGACGCCATGGCGGGGTAGATGTCACCGTGCCCGGGCGGGCACCACTCCAGATCGGGGTTGGCCGGCCACTCGACCGGCGTGAGGTCGTCGGCCCGCAGCTTGGGCTCGGCGCTCTGGAGGAAGTCCAGCGGGAGTCCCCCGACCTCGAGGTCGGGATAGCGACCCAGGATGGCCAGCGACGCGTCGCGGGTGCGGAACGAGTTCATGAGGATCAGTGGCAGGTCCACCCCGTGCCGTCGCCGCAGGGCGAGGACCTGTTGGGCGATGACGTCGAGGAAGCTCAGCCCCTCCTTGACAGCGAGCGCCGACTTCGGGCCGGTGATCCCCATCGACGTCCCGAGACCGCCGTTGAGCTTGACCATGGCGACCTGGCCGAGGGCGGCGGTCATCGCCTCGTCGCTCGCCTCGTAGTCCTTGAGCGACGGCACGTCGGTCAGCGGCTCGATCGTCGACTCGGGGATGGTCCCGCCCGAGCCGGTGTCGAGGATCTCCTCGAGCCGCTCGTAGTACCGCTCGAACACTCCGACGGACGCTTCGTACTCGCCGTGGGCCCGCATCTTCTCGGTGGCCTGTTTCAGCCCTGCAGCGCTCATGGCGCAACACTACGATGCTCGGCGTGACCGGTGACGTGAAGGGAGCGGCTCGTCGACAGCTGCGGGCACACCGCCGCGAGCTGCTCGGGCAACGCGACCGCGAGGGGGACGCCCGGGCCCTGGCCGAGGCCGCCGTCGCCGCGGTGCGTGGGCACCTCGGGCCGGGGGTATGCCGTGTCGCCGCCTACGAGGCCCGGCCCACCGAGCCGCCGACGCACCGTCTCATCGACGCGCTCGAGGCCGCGGGCCACGAGGTCGTCCTGCCGATCACCCTCCCGGACCTCAGCCTCGACTGGACCCGCCCCGGGCCGGTCGTTCCACTTGGAGCCGCCGCGGTCCGGACCGCGAGGGTCGTCATCACTCCCGGACTCTCCGTGACCCGCTCGGGCACGCGGCTCGGGCAGGGCGGCGGCTCCTACGACCGGGCCCTCGCCGGACGCGACCCAGGCACCCTCGTCGTCACGCTCCTCTACGACGACGAGCTCGTGGAAGGACCGCTGCCGGCGGATCCCCACGACGTGCCCGTTGATGCGGTCATCACGCCCGGGCGTGGTCTGGTCAGGTGCCGCCAGTCGGGCTGAGCTCGAGCCGGTCGGCCTCCGCGGCGTCGACGGACGCCCGGCTGGACGGCCACGGGTAGGTTCGTCCCTCCGCCCACGCGTCCGCCTGGTCGATGTAGTGGGCGCTGTAGGGGTGCCCGCTGTTGCCGCTCTGGTTGACCCACGTCGAGGCGTCGAGGTTGCCGAGGTCGACGACCATGCGCATCGACGGCCCGGAGGTGACGTCGAAGGTCCCCGTCGACGCGTCCCAGGCGTTGGCGTTGACGATCGACGACCCGCCCGGCAGGGAGATCGGCCCCCGGTTGAAGATGCGGCGCACGAGATCGGGCACGCTGTCGCCACCGAGCACCGGATGGGTCAGGGTCACGGTGTGCAGCTTGCCCCAGCTCCATGTGCCGGGCTCCTTGCCGAGGTGCTTGGCGAGGTCGAGCCGGGCCTGGACGAGGGCATGGCGGAGGATCTCGTCGCGGGCCTCGACGATGCCCGGCGTGCGCTTGTCGTCCCACCACGGGTTGGCGGCGTCCTTGAGCAGCGTCGTCGTCGCCACCATCCACCGGCCCCCGCCGTTGGCGCGCAGGTCCTTGGGCAGCTCGTCGTTGAAGGTGTACTCGACGACCCGCTGCCACACCGCGTTGAAGTATGCCGCCCGCGCCGCCTCCTTGCTCTTGTCGTCGGGCTGGGTGAAGTCCCAGTCCCCGAGGAGCCGCTGCGCCTGCTGGGTGAACTCGTCACCGGACAGGTCGATCTTGCGCAGGGCCTCAACGAGGGCCGGGGCGAACCCGTTGTAGGTGTCGAGCTGGATCTGGCCCATCCGCTCGGGCGAGATCTTGGGCGTCGCCTCGAGCAGCTGCCGGATCCGCTCGCTGCGCCACCCGTAGTCCCAGTCGCTCGTGAGGAACGGGACCCCCTGGCCGGTGGCGGCCGACACCTGCTGGTTCGCCGTGGCGACGAACCCCTCGCGGGGGTCGAGCGACCACGGGAGCTGGTCGAAGGGCACGTAGCCCTTCCAGTCCCACTGGCTGTCCCAGCCCGGCGCGGGCCAGTACCCCGGCACCGTGTTGGGGACCGAGGTCGCCCGCACGGGGATGAGCCCCGGAGCCTGGTAGCCGATGTGCCCCGCGGTGTCGGCGTAGACGAGGTTCTGCGACGGCACCGCGAACTTCGCCGCCGCAGCGCGGAACTGGGTGAAGTTCTGGGCGGTGTCGAGAGCAAAGATCGCGTCGGCGGTGGCGCTCGGGACCAGACCCGTCCAGGCGAGGGAGACGGCGTAGGTGTCCTGCTGGGGGGCGAGGCGCACGAGGGCGCGCCGGCCCACCTCGGCGGTGGAGCCGATGACGTCGGAGACGACCGGGCCGTGCACGGTGTGCCGCACCTGGATCGTCTCGTCGGCCCCTCCGGCCACCTTGATCGTCTCGGTGGACAGCTGGAGCGGCACCTGCAAGCCGTCGCGCAGGTAGGTCGCGTCGGTGATCTTCTCGAGGTAGAAGTCGGAGACGTCGGGGGCGAGGTTGGTGAAGCCCCAGGCGATGCTCGAGTTGTGCCCGATGACGATGCCCGGGAGTCCGGCGAAGGAGAAGCCCGAGACGTCGTACGGGCAGCTGGGCCCGACGGTGCGGCAGTGCAGGCCGGCCTGGTACCAGATGCCGGGGATCGACGTGTCGAGGTGCGGGTCGTTCGCGAGCAGGGGCTTGCCCGTGGTCGTGTGCGAGCCTGCGACGACCCACGAGTTCGAGCCGACGCCGTCGCCGCGGCCCATCGTCACCGGCACCGCGTCGAGCGCCGCCTTGACGCTGGCGAGCAGGGCGCTCGTCAGGGCTTGCGGCGCTGGCGGGACAGGCGGCGCTGGCGGGACAGGCGG
This sequence comes from Actinomycetales bacterium, assembly GCA_038237075.1. Classification (GTDB taxonomy): domain Bacteria; phylum Actinomycetota; class Actinomycetes; order Actinomycetales; family Dermatophilaceae; genus Lapillicoccus. Next base: position 2,924 of record JBBRZC010000132.1, on the reverse strand, counting down.
CGCTGGCGAAACAGGCGGGGCTGGGGGCGTCGACGGGACGAGGGCCGCGGGGCTCGCGGGCACGGCATACCCGGCGGTTGGTGTGGCGGTCAGAGCCGGGGGCAGTGCGGAGCCGGCCGGCTGGGCGCCCGGGCTCCAGTCGTCGGCCGAGAGGATGGGGCGGTGCCCGGCGGCCGCGAAGTCGGGGAAGATCACCTTGAGCTGGGCGAGCGGGTAGGTCGTGCCGAGCCGGGCCCGCATCAGCTCGGCGTCGTAGTTGCTGCGCAGGTCCCAGGCCATCGCCTTGAGCCACGCGAGCGAGTCGGCGGCCGACCACCTCTCGACCCGGTAGTCGGGGACCTGCTGACCGAGCACCGTGTACTCGAGACCCATGTTGCCGGGTTCGCCCGCCCTCGCGATGTAGTCGTTGACCCCGTCGGCGTAGGCGTTGAGATGGGCCCTGGTCTCCGGCGCGAGGAGCGGCAGCTCAGCCTCGGCGACCTTGCGCCAGCCCAGCGTGCGGATGACCTTGTCGGTCTCGAGGCCGGCGGACCCGACGAGCTCGGAGAGCCGGCCGGCCGTGACGTGGCGGCGGAAGTCCATCTCGAAGAAGCGGTCCTGCGCCGCGACGAAGCCCTGCGCCCGGAAGAGGTCGTCCGGGGAGTCCGCGTAGATCTGCGGCACGCCACGGGCGTCGCGGATGACGTCGACCCGGGCGCCGAGGCCGTTGAGCTGGATCTGGCCCGCGACCTGGGGCCAGGACTGGCGCAAGACGGCGGTCCCGACGACGCCGAGAGCCCCGACGGCGAGTACGAGGAGGATGACGAGACCCAACGCGACCCGTCGGGCAACTCTGGCGCGTTGCACCCTGCGAGACTAGGACACCCCGGCCACGACGAGCCGCAGGACCACCGCTCGCACCCCGATCGGTGATGGGATGGCCCGGGAGGAGGCCAGACGTGAGCCAAGCGGTCGTCGCGACGGAGTTCGGCATCACCGACCTCACCGTCGCCCTCCTCGTCGGGTCGGCAGTCCTGCTCGTCGCGGTCGCGGCCGTGCGCCTCTCGGTCCGCTCGGGGGTGCCGTCGCTCCTCCTCTTCCTCGCGATCGGGCTCGGCATCGGTGAGAAGGGCCTGGGTATCAGGTTCGACTCCAACTCCCTGACCCAGGTGCTCGGGTATGCCGCCCTCGTCCTCATCCTCGCCGAGGGCGGCCTCACGACGCGCTGGTCGGGCATCCGCAGTGCGGTCGCCCCCGCGGCGGTGCTGTCCACCGTCGGCGTCGTCGTGTCAGTGCTCGTCGTTTCGGTGGCAGCGCGCTACGTCCTCGACCTCTCCTGGACGGTCGCCCTCCTCGTCGGCGCCATCGTCAGCTCGACAGACGCGGCGGCGGTCTTCTCGGTGCTGCGCACCGTGCCCCTGCCGCGGCGCCTCAGCGGCATACTCGAGGCGGAGTCCGGCTTCAACGACGCCCCGGTGGTCATCCTCGTGGTCGCCCTCGCGACGCAGTCGGTCCCCGGAGCGGAGCGACAGAGCTGGTGGCAGCTGCTGCTCCACGCGGGGGTCGAGCTCGTGGGCGGCGCGACCATCGGACTGGCGCTGGGCTACGTCGGCGGTCGAGCCCTGCGTCGCCTCGCCGGGAGCTCGTCGGGCCTCTTCTCGATCGGGGTCGTCGCCCTGACTGTCCTCGCGTATGCCGTGGCCGCCTCCGCGCACACGTCCGGCTTCATCGCCGTCTACCTCGCCGCGCTCGTGCTCGGCAACAGCAGCCTGCCGCACCGGGTCGCGGTGCAGGCGTTCGGCTCGGCCATGGGCTCGCTGGCCCAGATCGGGCTGTTCGTGCTCCTCGGCCTCCTCGCGAGCCCGGACCGGCTCCTCGAGAGCCCGGACCGGCTCCCCCAGCGCATCAGCGCCGCCGTGGTCATCGGCCTCGTGCTGCTCCTCGTCGCCCGGCCCCTCTCCGTGTTCGTCAGCCTCACGCCGTTCCGGATCGGCTGGCGGGACCAGGCCTTCCTGTCCTGGGCGGGCCTGCGTGGAGCCGTTCCCGTCGTCCTCGCGACGGTCCCGACGACGCTGGGCAGCGCCAACACCGCGTGGATCTTCGACCTCGTCTTCGTCCTCGTCGTGATCTTCACGATCATCCAGGCGCCGGCGCTGCCGTGGGTGGCCCACCGGCTCGGGCTGACCGAGTCGGTTCAGCAGCTCGACCTCAACGTCGAGACCACCCCCCTCGACACGCTCGGCGCGGACATCATCGAGGTGACCGTCGGCAACCGCTCGCGGCTGCACGGGGTCGAGGTCTTCGAGCTGCGGCTGCCGCCCGGAGCCAACGTCACCCTCGTCGTCCGCGACGGCGTGGGTTTCGTCCCCCAGCCGCAGACGACGCTCAAGCACCTGGACCAGCTCCTCATCGTCACCACCGCCGAGGTCCGGCGCGCGGCCGAGGCCCGGGTGCGGGCCGTTGACGAGGAGGGGCGCCTGGCAGGCTGGGCGTGAACGCCAACGTAGACTGGCCTTCATCCACGACATCCTTGGAGGGCAGCTGTGCCGACGTACGCCTACGCCTGCACCCACTGTGGGCATGCGTTCGACATGGTCCAGAAGTTCAGTGACGACGCCCTGACCGCCTGCCCCGAGTGCGGTGGTCGACTGCGCAAGGTCTACAGCTCGATCGGCGTGAGCTTCAAGGGCTCCGGGTTCTACCGCAACGACTCGCGCGCGGCGGCCGGCTCAGGCTCCAAGGCAGGAGCCGCGGCTGGGTCCAATGGCTCGGGCGGGTCGAACGGCTCGGGCGGGTCGGACTCGGAGAAGGCATCCCCCGCCGCCGCGTCCGCCGACCAGAGCTCCGCCTCCTCCTCGGGTTCTGGCTCATCGGGTTCTGGCTCATCGGGTTCATCGGGTTCTGGCTCTGGGCCGGCGGCCACCTCAGGCGGCTCCAAGGGTGGT
>JBBRZC010000131.1:0-10346 GCA_038237075.1 Actinomycetales bacterium | reverse complement strand
GGGTTCTGCTGCCCGTACGGGTTCTGCTGCCCGTACGGGTTCTGCTGCCCATACGGGTTCTGCTGCCCATACGGGTTCTGCTGCCCATACGGGTTCTGCTGGCCGGGCTGCTCAGCGGGCGGCGCCTGCCCGGGGGTGCCCGGGGGGACCTCCTGCGGGGGAGGCGCGTGATGCGGCCGCTCCCGCGTCAGGGGAGTGGTGCGCCCGATGGTCGACTGGGCCGCGGTCGGCGACGCTTTGGGCGTGGTGTTACCCGTCCAGATGATCCCGTCGAAGTACCGGAGGTTCGCCGGGTTGTGGGGGTCGTCGTACCATCCCGCGCGCTGCGTCATGCTCTGAGAGTCTCACAGCCCACTGAGGGCTCCGACCACACGGAGCGGTCGCGGGCGGCCAGCCGGACGAGCGGGAGCCCTCAGAGGTTGCCGCGCCGGTCCTGCTCGCGCTCGATGGCCTCGAACAGCGCCTTGAAGTTGCCCTTCCCGAAGCCGAGCGAGCCGTGCCGCTCGATGAGCTCGAAGAACACCGTCGGGCGGTCGCCGAGCGGCTTGGTGAAGATCTGGAGCAGGTAGCCGTCCTCGTCGCGGTCGACGAGGATCTTGCGCTTGCGCAGCTCCTCGACGGGGACCCGCACCTCGCCGATCCGGGCCCGCAGCTCGGGGTCCTCGTAGTACGAGTCGGGGGTGTCGAGGAACTCGACGCCGTTGGCGCGCAGCGCGTCCACGCTGCGCAGGATGTCGTTCGTCGCCACCGCGAGGTGCTGGGCGCCGGGCCCGCGGTAGAACTCGAGGTACTCGTCGATCTGGCTCTTGCGCTTGGCGATCGCCGGCTCGTTGAGGGGGAACTTGACCCGGTGGTTGCCGTTGGCGACGACCTTGGACATCAGCGCGGAGTAGTCCGTCGCGATGTCGTCGCCGATGAACTCGGCCATGTTGACGAAGCCCATCACCTGGTTGTAGAACCCGACCCACTCGTCCATCCGGCCGAGCTCGACGTTGCCGACGATGTGGTCGAGGGCCTGGAAGAGCCGCTTCGGCTCGCCCTCCCGCCGGACCCAGCCGGAATCGGCGGCGACGTAGCCGGGGAGGTAGGGCCCGGCATACCTGCTGCCGTTCACCACGCGCTGGACGAGGGTATGCCGCGTGTCGCCGTAGGTGGCGATGGCCGCGACCCGCACCGTGCCGTGCTCGTCGGTGAGGTCGTGCGGCTCCTCGAGGACCCGCGCGCCGGCGACCCGGGCCTGGCGGATGCACCGGTCGACGTCGGGCACCTCGAGGGCGATGTCGGTGACGCCGTCACCGTGGGCGCGGTGGTGCTCGGTCAGGCGGCTGTCGGGGTCGACGGCGCCGTTAAGAACGAACCGGATCGAGCCGGACCGCAGGACGTAGGACTTGTGGTCGCGGTGGCCGGTCTCCGGGCCGCGGTAGGCGACGAGCTCCATGCCCCACGCCGACTGGTAGTAGTGCGCGCTCTGGGTCGCGTTGCCGACGACGAAGACGATCGCGTCCCAGCCGGTGACGGGGAAGACGTCCTGCTCCTCGTCGTACTCGACGAGGCCGACGAGCTGCTTGAGCTGTTCGACGTCGAAGCCCTCCTGGCGCTCTTGCTCGGTCAGGTCCACCACGGTGTCAGTCATCGTGTGAGGGTGACGGAGGCCGCCGTAGCTGGTCAACTCACGTGTCCCGGGGTGGTCAGGATGCGCAGGTTGTTGCCCGTATGCCGTCCGCGGGTGGACACTCTGCCCATGACGCAGCCCCGACAGACCGCTCGCGCCGCTCGTGCCGTCGACGCGCTGGACGTGCGGATCATCGGCCTCTTCGCCGCGGAACCCGGGGTCGGCGTGCTCGCCGCCTCCCGGCGGCTGGGCGTGGCCCGGGGCACCGTCCAGGCCCGGCTCGACCGCCTGGTGGACCGCGGCGTGATCCGGTCCTTCGCCCCCCATCTCGACCCGGCCGCGCTCGGCTACCCCGTGACCGCGTTCTGCACTCTCGAGATCCGGCAGGGGCGCGGTCACGGCCCCGTCGTCGAGCACCTCGGCGCGATCCCCGAGGTGCTCGAGGCGCACACCATCACCGGGTCGGGCGACCTCCTCATCAGGGTGGTCGCCCGGGACAATGCGGACCTGCAGCGGGTCATCGACCTGGTCGTCGACGACTCCCACGTGATCCGGGCGTCCACGGCGATCTCCCTGGCCACCCGGATCGAGCACCGGACCCTGCCCCTCGTGGGAGCGGCGGTCCGCAGCAGCCCCCCCTGAAGGGCAGCCTGTTGGGCGGTCAGACACTCGGAGCAGGGTCACCCACCCTCAGCGGCGCGAGGCGAGACGGCGCCGGATCTCGTTGCGGACCGACGGCCACTCCGACGCGATGATCGAGGAGACGACGGTGTCGCGCAACGACCTGTCGGCCATCCGCATGTGGCTGCGCAGCACGCCGTCCTGCTTTGCGCCGAGCCGGGCGATCGCAGCTCGGGACTGCTGGTTCATCCAGTGCGCGTGGAACTCGACGGCGATGCAGTCGAGCGTCTCGAAGGCGTGCGAGAGCAACAGCAGCTTGCTCTCCGTGTTGGTCCCCGTGTTGGTCCCCGTGCTCTGCGCGGACGCCGCGTTCCACGTTGACCCGATCTCGACGCGCCGGTTGACCGGGTCGGCATTCAGGTCGTCGTCATCCCGATCACCTCGCCGGAGTCGGTGCGTCGCGCGGCGAACGGCAGCATGCTCCCCGCAGCCTGCAGACCCAGCCGCCGGTCGATCTCATCGCGCATCATCTCGGGCTCGGGAACCGAGGTGTACCAGAGCTCCCACAGCTGCCCCTCCTCCGCGGCGGCCACCAGCCCGTCGTGGTGGTCGTGGTTGAGGGGCTCCAGCGTGACGAGCGCGCCCGTCAGGGTCAGGGGCGCGAGGAACGGCATACCCGCGCCGTCTGAGGGAGACACCTCAGCGCCGCCCGACGAGCCAGTCGCGGATCGTGTCGATGCGCGCCGCAACCTGCTCGCCGGTGGCGGCCTCAAGCGTCGGACCGCCGCAGACCCGGCGGAGGTCGTGGTGCACCAGCGCATGTGGCGCGGATGACTTGCGCGCGTATGCCGCGACGAGGGTGTTGAGCTCCTTGCGGCGGGCGGCCAGGGCCCGGTGCGCCGCCACCGGCGCCGCCGCCCCGGGGTTCTTGGCGCTCTGCCGCGTCTGGTGCTGCCGCAGCAGCACGGCCACCTGGTCGGGCTCGAGCAGGCCCGGCAGGCCGAGGTAGTCCTGCTCCTCCTGCGACCCGACGCTCGCGTGCATGCCGAACTGCTCTGAGTCGAAGAGCACGTGGTCGAAGTGGGCCGCGGACTCCAGCGCCTCGAACGCCGCCTCGTCGGGCCCGGGCTCGCTGCGGGGCCCATTGGCCTCGGCGAGCAGCGCCTCCTCCTGCGCCCACTCCGACGCGACGTCGCTGGCGCTCCTGCGGTCGAGGACGTGGTCGCGCTGCTCCTCCATCCGGGCGGCGTGGTCGAGGACCACCGGCACCGACGGGAGGAACACCGACGCCGTCTCGCCGCGGCGCCGGGCCCGGACAAACCGGCCGACCGCCTGGGCGAAGTAGAGCGGCGTCGACGTCGAGGTGGCGTAGACGCCGACGCACAGACGAGGCACGTCGACGCCCTCGGAGACCATCCGCACGGCGACCATCCAGCGGCTGGACCCCGCGGTGAAGGCCTCGATCCGGGCCGAGGAGCCCGCGTCGTCGGACAGGACGACCGTCGGTCGCTCGCCGCAGATCGAGGTGAGGTGCGCGGCATACGCCCTCGCCTGGGCCTGGTTCGAGGCGATGACGAGGCCCGCAGCGTCCGCGACGTGCCGGCGCACCTCGGTGAGCCGCCGGTCGGCAGCCGCGAGGACGGCGGGGATCCACTCTCCCTTGGGGTCGAGAGCGGTGCGCCACGCCTGCGCGACCATGTCCCGGGTCATCGGCTCGCCGAGGTTGGCGGAGAGCTCGTCGCCGGCGCGGGTGCGCCACCGCATGCTGCCGCCGTAGGCGAGGAAGAGCACCGGGCGCACCACCCCGTCGCGCAGCGCCTCGGCGTAGCCGTAGGTGTGGTCGGCCGCGGAGGTGAGGATGCCGGCGGGGTCCATCTCGTAGCGCACGAACGGGATCGGCGAGGTGTCGGAGCGGAACGGCGTGCCGGTGAGGGCGACCCGCCGCGTCGCGGGCTCGAACGCACCGCGGATCGCGTCGCCCCACGACTTCGCGTCGCCGCCGTGGTGGATCTCGTCGAGGACGACGAGGGTCCGCCTCGCGGTCGTCAGCTGTCGGTGCAGCCCCGGCCGGGCGGCGACCTGTGCATAGGTCAGCGCGGTCCCGTCGTAGTCGTCGGCGTGCCGCCCGGCGGCGTTGGAGAACCTCGGGTCCAGCGCGATCCCCTCCCGCCCGGCCGCGTCGGCCCACTGGGTCTTGAGGTGCTCGGTCGGCGCCACGACGGTGACCCGCTCGACCACCCCGCGGGCGAGGAGCTCGGTGGCGAGGCGCAGCGCGAAGGTCGTCTTCCCCGCGCCGGGGGTGGCCGCGGCGAGGAAGTCGCGCTGGTCGGCCCGCAGGTATGCCGTGAGCGCGGCGGCCTGCCAGGCGCGCAGCTTGCCGGCCGTCCCCCAGGCCGCTCGCTCCGGGAAAGCCGGTGACAGGTGTGAGGCGGCCGACGTACGCATAGGGGGACGACTCTAACCTCCAGCCGCCGTCCGCCCGGACCGTGGTGGCCGGCGCGGCGTGGGCCGGCTGCAGCCGGTCAGGAGCCCGTGTCGCCGGACCCCTTGCCCCCCTTGCCGCCCTTGCCCTTGCTCTTGCCGCCGTCCTGCGGGTCGCGCAGACCGTCGTAGATCTCCTGGCAGACGGGGCACACCGGGAACTTCTTCGGGTCGCGCCCGGGAACCCAGACCTTGCCGCACAGCGCGACGACCGGGTCGCCGGACAGGGCGCTCTCGAGGATCTTCTCCTTGCGCACATAGTGGCTGAAGCGCTCGTGGTCACCCGGCTCGGCGAGCTGCTCTCGCTGCTCCTGACGCTCGAGCACGCTCGTCGAGGTGCCGGGTCCCTGCGGCTGGGTCTGTGGCTGCGGCTGCGGCGCGAACGGGTCCGGCGGCATCTCATAGCTCATCCCAGGAGTCTATGACGGGGGCTGGTGGCGAGACCGGTGCCGGCGCCACCAGCGGCCTCGCGGAGGGCCGATGACCGGGCGGGTCGGGTCCGATGCGGCCAGGTCGGCCGAGGCAGGTCCAGCCGACGCGGGTCGGGGTGCAGACGCCTGGGCCTGCCTGAGCTGACGCCACTGCTCGACGAGGTCGTCGACGTCGACGGTGCGGGCCAGCAACGGCGGCAGGTCCCCGACGGCGGGACGCAGCCGGTCGAGCTTGACGCGGCGGTTGTAGTCCTCGACGATCTCCCGGACCTGCGGCTCCGTGCGGACGTCCGCGAGGGACTGCGGGAAGCCGGCCGCCTCCTTGCGCAGTGCCAGCGGCGTCGGCAGGGCGCCGGAGACATCGAGCTGTTCGCGCTGGATCAGGCCCCGGATCCACCAGTCCGGGTCGTTCGGGTCGCCGAGGTCGTGAAGCGGCTTCCCGGCACCACGGAGGTTGTCGAACTCGCCGCGCTCCTGGGCCTCGCGGATCTGCCGCTCCACCCAGCTCTCGTAGTGGCCCTGCGACATGGAACCTCCCCGGTCCCGTGGCCTCGACCCACCAAGTCTAGGCAGAGGACGTAGCCCGTCGGATCCCGTCGAGCGGCGCTCACCACAACACGTGGGTTGCCGACACCCGAAAGCGGGGCCGCCGCAAACACGTGGATGGGGGCGTGGCCGACGGTCCCGGGTGACAGGAGAGCGCCGCCTCGACGTCACCGAGTCAGGGCTGCATCACGGCACTGCGTTCCGAGCGCGGCGCGTCGACCCTCAGCGGGCTGCGAACGGTGTCGAACGCCGCGCCGTAGATGACCTGGTGGAACCGCGCCCCCGCGACGGGCGGCGGGCCGGAAACGGCCCAGACGGCATACAGCCGGCCCTTCGTCATCGCCGTGCCGATGTAGTCCCCCGGGAAGATGCCCCGGGCGAACGCGGCGAAGGCATAGTCGATCCGCGGGCCTACCGCAGTCGGCACGAGGAAGCGCCGGCCGCCGTCACGAGAGGTCGCGACGAACTGCCGACCGAACCGGCCCGACGTCGTGTCGCGGTTCGTCAGCCCGTAGGCCACCGACACCGTGCCGCCGTAGGCCGAGACGTCGACGTTGACGCCGAGCAGAGCCGGGTCCGGGCGGTTGACGAGCACCGGCGGCGACCAGGTGCGGCCGGTGGTCGACGACGACACCTTGACCTTCGTCGGGTCGACGGCGTTCCAGGCGGCGTAGAGCTTGCCGGTGATGGGGTCGGCGGTCGCCGACGGGAGGCAGCAGCGGAGTCCGGGTGCGCCGTCGCCGAGGTCGCGGGTGATGTCGCCGCCCGGGGACCAGGTGGCTCCGCCGTTCGTCGAGATCGCGGTGACGATGACCGGGAAGGCGGGGGCGGCCGGAACCGCAGGGCTCGCGACCCGTGGCGCGGCCGAGGCGCCGCGACGGGCGGCAGCCCGGGCCTCCGCGGCCTCCGGCCCCTCCGCCGAGGCGTTCGGGCCGAAGTCGATGTAGGAGTCGACGATGGTGCCGTCGGGCTTGAGCATGGGCTGGGAGTTCTGGGTGTTGGCGTGCGGCGGGCTGACGTTCACCGGGGCGCTCCACGTCGCGCCTCCGTCGTCCGAGACGACCAGGGCCTGGGGAGACCCGTCAAAGTTGCCGAAGATGTCGGTGAGGAACGGTGTCCAGAACTGGTAGAGCCGCCCCCGGTGCGGGCTCGAGGCGCTCGTGTCGACGACGAGCCAGTTCTTGTCGTCCGAGACGGCGCAGGTCGCGCTGCGGTGGGCGGTCATCGGCATGCCGAACGTGGCGCCCCCGTCCGTGCTCTTCGAGACCAGCACCGCGCTGTCGCAGCCGGCGTTGAAGACCAGGGTGGAGATGTAGACGTCGCCGTCGGGGGAGAAGGCCACGACCGGGTCGCTGGCGCGCTCCCAGGTGGCCTCTCCGCCGGTCGTCGCGGTGACCCCCGAAAGGGGCTGATGGTGCCACGTCGTGCCGCCGTCATGGGTCCAGCTCGTCTCGATGCCCACGGCGCCGCCGTCGGGGTAGCGACCGTCGTGCGCTGCGGCCACGGCGATGTCCGGGTTGACCGGGGACACGGCGACGTCGGGCTCGACGAGGGTGTCCGGCTCCGAGCCCGGCAGCGCTGGCACGTCCTGCTGGGCGATCTGGCTGACGGTGCGCACGACGGGAGGTCCGGGGCTCGCGGCGACGGCGGGCGAGGCGAGGAGCGCAATGACCCCGACCGCGGCGGTCAACGCCAGGCCGCGCCGTCTCGTCGGGCCTCCCCGGCCCGGCAGGTTCGTCCGCCGCTGCAGACGTCGTGCTCGGTCGCGTGTGGCTCGGTCGCGTGACATGGTGTCCTCCCGGGGTCCAGGGGTGGTCACCGTCGAGTGTGTTCCTCCCGGGCTCCGCCCGCGAGCCGAGATCAGGGCGCGGCGTAGCGGCCTCCCCCGGCGGCTGGTCAGTTCATCGCCGGGTCGTCGGGGAAGCTCGCAACGAGCTTGAGGTTGTCGCTCTGGCGGGACAGCACCTCAGACCACAGCAGGTCGGGATGCGCCGTGAAGGCGTCCCGCGCCTCGCAGTCGACGTCGTACCAGTCACCGCGCTGGATCTCGGCCTCGAGCTGCCCACCAGCCCACCCGGCATACCCGGCGAAGATCCGCATGCCTGCCACCTCGGTCGCGAGGAGGTTGGGTGGCGCGTCGAGGTCGACGAGGCCCATCTGGCCGAAGAGCGGCTTGAAACCCAGCGGATCCCGCTCGTCACCGGGCACCGTGGCGATGCCGATCGCCGAGTTGAGCTCGACCGGGCCGCCCTGGAAGATCGTCTTCGGCAGCGTCACCACCGAGCGCCACCCGGGCAGCACCGACTCGACGTCGGCGTCGAGGGGCCGGTTGAGGATGACTCCCTGGGCGCCCCCCTCGTCATGGTGCAGCACCAGCACGACGGCGCGCCGAAAGGGGCCCTCCTCGATCTGCGGGGTCGCGACGAGGAGGCTGCCCGCGAGGAAGTGGGCGGTCGCGTCGGTCACCCCCTCAGTCTCGCATCCGCCACCGTCACGGCGGGGCATGTCACGGCGGGGTCATGTCACGGCGGGGTCATGTCACGGCGGGGTATGCCGTGGGGCCGGTCCCCGAGTCGGGTCCCGGCCCCAGCGAACGGGCGGTGCCCGCGAGGCGCGCCTCGGTCAGTCGCGGACGATCCGGCGGTCCGGGCCGCCCCGGCGAGCGGGCCGGTCCTGGCCGGCGGCGCGCGGACGCGGGCCGCCGCTGTGGTGCGGTCGGAAGCCGCCACGTGCCCCGGACCGGGGGCCGCGGGCGCCGCCCGGACCACGTCGCTTCGCCTCGCCCTCGAGGAGCCGGCGGAAGGCCTCGTCGGGCAGGGCGATCCCGCTCGGGGGGGTGGCTCCGGTGGCCGCGAGCACGGCGTCGCCGGGGACGGCCCGGGTCGGGACGGTGTCGACACCGGCGTCGCGCAGCTGGCGCTCCATGCCCTTGCGCTGGTGCGGCAGCGCCAGGGTCACGACGGTGCCCCGGTCGCCCGCACGCGCCGTACGCCCGGAGCGGTGCAGGTAGTCCTTGTGGTCGGCCGGGGGGTCGACCTGGAGGACGACCGAGACGTCGTCGACGTGAATACCACGGGCGGCGACGTCGGTGGCGACGAGGACCGGAAGGGTCCCGTCGCGGAAGGCGCCGAGCACCCGGTTGCGGGCACCCTGGCCCAGGCCGCCGTGCAGCGCTGCTGCCATGACGCCCTGCTCGCGCAGCTGCTCGGCGACGCGGTCGGCGCCGAGCTTGGTGCGGACGAAGACGAGGGTGCGCCCGGCGCGGTTGGCGACCTCGGCGGTGATGACCTTCTTGTGCATGGGGTCGATGAGGAGCACGTGGTGCTCCATCGTCGTCACCGAGGCCTTGGCATCATCCGTCGAGTGCGTGACGGCGTCATGGAGGTAGCGGGCGACGAGCCCGTCCACCCCCTTGTCGAGCGTGGCCGAGAAGAGCAGCCGCTGGCCGCCGTCGGGCATCCGGTCGAGGATCGCCGTGATCTCCGGGAGGAAGCCCATGTCAGCCATGTGGTCGGCCTCGTCGAGGATCGCCACCTGGATGTCGCCGAGCTCGACTGCGCCGCGTTCGATGAGGTCGTTGAGCCGCCCCGGGGTGGCGATGAGAAGGTCGACGCCGCGGTTCAACGCGTTGATCTGGGTCGTGTAGCTGAGTCCGCCGGCGACGAGCTTGTGCTTCAGGCTCATGACGTGCACGAGGGGCTCGAGCGCGTCGGAGACCTGCATGGCCAGCTCGCGGGTCGGCACGAGGACGAGGGCCCGGGGCCGGCGAGGCTTGGATGTCGGGCCGTCGGCGACGAGACGGGTCAGCGTCGGGAGGCCGAAGGCTAGCGTCTTGCCGGACCCGGTCTGCCCGCGCCCGAGGACGTCACGCCCGGCCAGGGCGTCGGGGATCGTCGCGATCTGGATGGGGAAGGGGGTGGTGATGCCGTCGCGGGCGAGCCGCTCGACGAGCCGCTCGGGCAGCCCGAGGGCCGCGAAGCCGTTGTCAGCGAGGACCTCGACCGGGCCGTCGACGTGGCCCCGGTTCGTCGCCTTGGTCCAGGTGTCAGCCTCCATGCGCTCGGCCTCGGCGTCCTGGCCGATGCGGTCCTCGCGCTCCCAGGCGACGTTGTTGCCGTGGTGATGCGAGCGGTCGTCACGGCGCGGACGGTCGACGCTACCGGGCGCCTTGCGGTCGTGGCCGCCGGTAGCGGGGCGGTCGTCACGACGCGGACGGTCATGGCCACCCGTGGCGGTGCGGTCGTCACGGCGGGGACGGTCGAAGCTGCCGGGCGCCTTGCGCTCGTAGCCGCCGGTGGCCGGGCGGTCGTCACGACGGGGACGGTCGAAGCCGCCGGGCGCCTTGCGCTCGTAGCCGCCGGTGGCCGGGCGGTCGTCACGACGGGGACGGTCGAAGCCGCCGGGCGCCCTGCGCTCGTACCCGCCGGTCGCGGGGCGGTCGTCACGACGGGGACGGTCGAAGCCGCCCGGCGCCCTGCGCTCGTATCCTCCGGTCGCGGGGCGGTCGTCACGACGGGGACGGTCGAAGCCGCCCGGCGCCCTGCGCTCGTACCCGCCGGTCGCGGGGCCGTCTTCACGACGGGGACGGTCGAAGCCGCCCGGCGCCTTGCGCTCGTACCCGCCGGTCGCGGGGCGGTCGTCCCGACGGGGACGGT
>JBBRZC010000130.1:0-10351 GCA_038237075.1 Actinomycetales bacterium | reverse complement strand
TCGGCGTCGGGCTCGCGTCGCCGCCCTCGCACTCCTCCTCACGGTCCTCGGCGCGAGTGCCACCGCCTCGTCCGGGTATGCCGTGGCGCGCGCCTCCCCCCACCCAGCCGCCGGGGCCGCGGTCACGGCGCCGGCGCCCGGAGCGACGAGCCCGACACCGCGGCCGTCGACCTCACCGCCGTCGACCACACCGCCGTCGACATCTCCGCCGTTGACACCACCGCCGTCGACCTCACCGACCGCCGGGCCGGCCGACACCACGGTCATCACGCTGACGTCGATCAGCCCCGCGGTCGCGCGACCCGGCATCCCGGTCTCCGTCACCGGCACCCTCACGGCCCGCCGGCGCCCGCTGACCAACCCCACCGTGCGGGCGGTCCTCGGGACCAGTCCCGTCGTCAGCCGCAAGGACGTCGCGACCTGGCTCGCCGACAGCAAGGTCCTCAACGGGCCCGAGCTGGCCAGCTCGCTGACGACCGCCGCCCTCGCCACGGGGACCAGCACCACCTTCACGCTGCAGATCCCCCCAGGGCGAGCCACCCTGAGCCGGCCCTGGGGTGTCCTGCCCATCGCCATCGAGGTCGCCGACCTCGACCCCGCCAACCACGAGGTGCTCCGCACCTTCGTGGGCTGGCAGCGCAGCAAGGAGTACCAACCCATCTCACTGGGCATCGTCGCCCCGGTGACGCTCGCGCCGTCGGTCGCGGTGTTCGAGGCCACCACGCCCGCCCGCACCGACGCCTGGCGCCACGAGGTCGGGCCGGGCAGCCGCATCGCGCGGATCCTCGACGGGACGGAGGCGACCGGCCCCCTCGGCCCGGTCCCCGTCAGCTGGGCCGTCGACCCCGCCGTGCTGGGCCGTGACCAGCTCACCCCCGCCCAGGCCGCCGCCGACCCGGTGACCCAGGTCGTCGCGCCGCTGGCGGCCCGGCTCACGGCCGGGGCGACCCGGCACCCCGTCTGGGCGCTGCCCTACGCCGACGCCGACCTCGCGGCGAGCCTCGCGGCGAGCCCGGCGGACCCGACCGTGGCATCGCTCGTGCAGCGGAGCACCACGCTCCAGACCGCCCTCGGCGTGCCGGTCCGCGCCGGCGTCGCGTGGCCGGCCGACGGCGGTCTGCAGCCGCCGCGCGAGCAGGGGCTCCGCACGGCATACGGTGCGCTCGGCCCCTCCGTCGTCGTCGTCTCGTCGTCGGCACTGCCCCAGACCGACGGGCTCACCGGCGCAGGGGCGCGCCGCTCCCCCACGGGGCTGCCCCTGCTCGCGTGGGACGACGCGCTCAGCCGGCTCACGCTCCGGACTCGCACGCCGGGCGAGGGCGTCCTGATGGCCCAGGAGTTCGTCGCCGAGACGGCGACCATCCTCGGCGAGCGGCCGGGCGTCGCCCGCGCCTTCGTCGTCGCGCTGCCCCGCGGCATCGACCCCGACCCCGGCGCCTTGCGGGCCTTCCTCACGACGGTGGCGGCGCTCCCCTGGGTCCGGGTCGTCCCCACGGACGACCTCGAGCGGGCGGCGCAGGCAGAGACGCCCGCGAGCGGCGCCACCGCCGGGTCCTGGACGCTGGCCGGCCCGCCACAGCTCGACGCGGTCCGGCTCGGGCAGATCGGCGCCGAGCGGCGGACCATCGACAGGGTGGCGACGATCCTCGGCGGGTTCGGGGACTCCTACCGCAGCCAGTGGCACGACACCCTCGACCAGCTCACCTCCACGCGCTGGAGGGCGGCGCCGGAGTCCCTCGCGGTGATCTCCGGTCAGGCCGCCCAGGCCGGCGCGCAGGCCACGAGCGGCATCCACGTGAGCGGTCAGACGACGAACTTCCTCGCCGACGAGGGGGTCCTCCAGGTCACCGTCGTCAACGACCTCGCGGTGCCCGTCCAGGACCTGCGCCTCGTCCTCAGCCCGCTGAACCCGCGGCTGCGCATCCTCGAACAGCCCGCCCCCGTGCAGATCGCGGCCGCGAGCCGCGCCGTGGTCCAGGTGCGGGCCCGGGCCGTCGCCGCTGGTCTCGTGCCCGTCAGCGCGACTCTGACGACGTCAGACGGCACTCCGGTCGGCCAGGGAGCGACGATCACGGTCCGCGCCAACCCGCCGGGCGGCGCCTTCTACCTCGTCTCGGGGGGCATCGTGGCCCTCATCCTCGTGCTCGGCATCGTCCGCGGGCTGCGCCGCCGCCCCGTGAAGGCCCGCTGACGGCATACCCGACCGCCGGCGGCCTGCGCGCCGCGGGGGGTGCCCCGACCGGTGGCCCGTAGGATGAGGACCGCGGTCCGGGGTGCCACTGCCCGGACCGACCCGATACGAGGGAGAGTTCGTGCAGGGCATGGGTCCGGGGTCGCTGCTCGGAGGCCGCTATGTCGTCGCGCGGCTCCTCTCGCGGCACCCCCGGTGCGAGCGGTGGGCCGCGTCCGACCAGACCCTCGACCGTGCGGTCGTCCTCCTCTGCTTCGATGCCGACGGACCACAGGCCTCGGCCGCCCTCGACGCCGCCCGCCGCGCCGCGGGCGTCGAGGAGCCCCGGCTCGTCCGGGTGCTCGACGTCGGCCGCGACGCCGGCATCGCCTTCGTCGTCGAGGAGCCGCTCACCGACGCCCACCCCCTCGACGCGGCCCTGCGTGACGGCGGCCTGCCCGCCGAAGAGGGGCGCCGCATCGTCGGCGAGGCCGCATCCGCCCTCGAGACCGCCCGGGTGCGCGGCCTGCACCACCAGGTCCTCACCCCCCGCTCGGTGCTGCTGCTCGAGGACGGCTCGGTCAAGGTCCGCGGCCTCGCCACCGAGGCAGCCCTCGCCGAGGCCGAGGAGAGCGACTCCGACGCCGCCTCGCGCACCGACGCGGTGGCCCTCGTGGCTCTCGCGTATGCCGTGCTGACCGGGCGGTGGCCCCTCGCCGGGCCGGCCTGGGGGTCGGACTCGGGGCTGGAGGCCGCCCCGCGCGTCGTCGGTGGCGTCGCCGCGCCCTCGGAGGTCGCCGCGGGCGTTCCCGCCGACCTCGACCTCATCGCCCGGCACACTCTCAACCACGACAAGGGGCCGATCTCTCCCGGTGACCTCGCGGCGCAGATCGCACCGTGGTCGGGCACACCGCACTCCGGTGCCGGCGGCGCACGCCTTCGGCCCGGCTCCCGCACCGAGCCTCTCGACCGCGATCCCTCCACCGGCGGCGTCGCGCGGGGAGCGACCGTCTCGGCGGGTGCGGCCAGTGCGGGCGCGGGCGCTGTGACTGCGGGCGCTGTGAGTGCTGTCTCTCGAGGTGCGGCCTCAGCGGACTCGTTCACGTCGGCGCCGGCTGACCTCGCGGCGAGTGTGGTCCATTCGGGAGCGGCCGGCCGTGGCGCCACGGTGCTCGGCCTCGGGGTCGGCGCCGCGGTGGGTGCGGTCGGAGCCGCCGGAAGTGCGGCCGGGAGTGCCGCCGCCACGATGGGTGCCCGCGTCGGCGGGCTGGCCCGCACCGCGGCCGACCGGACCGCCGAGAGGTCGGCCGACCGGGCCGAGCGCCGGCAGACCGAGCACCTCGACGACGACCTGTTCGAGGGCCACGACATGCGGCTGTCCGAGACGCTCGAGGAGACCGACGAGGCCATCGAGCCGCCCGTGCCCATGATGCCCGGAGGTGCCGGCGAGCCGCTCGACCGCGACCAGTCGAGGTTCGCCCTGCTCGTCGTCCTCGCCTTCGTCGTCGTGGCCGCCGTCCTCGGGGTGTGGGGCCTGCCCAAGCTCGGGGGCAGCCCGGCGAGCAGCACCGCCCCCCTCGCGACCGCGACGGTGACCGCCACGCCGCCATCGGCCGCGGTGCCCCCGGCCCCGAGCCCGGCGACTCCGAGCCCGGCGACCCCGACCGGGCAGCCGGTGGGCATCGTCGACGCGAGGCAGTACGACCCGGACAACGGGGGGGTCCAGACGAGCCGGACCGCGGCGCTGGCCTATGACGGCGATCCCGCGACGATGTGGCGGTCGTCGAAGTGGTACGGCTCGCCGGCCTTCGGTGGATTCCAGAAGGCCGGGCTCGGGCTCGTCCTCGACCTCGGGCAGCCGACCGACGTCCACCGGGTCGCGTTCACCCTGCGCGGCGCGTCCGACGTCACCGTCTACGTCGCGAACCAGGCCTCCATCGACGGGGCCACCGAGGTCGGCAAGGTCAGCGGGCAGGACGGCGACGTCTCCGTCACCGTCCCCAACGCCGGCGCGGCCAAGGGGACACTCGTCATCCTCTGGTTCACCCGGCTCGCACCCGACGGTGAGGGTCACTTCCGGGCCCAGGTGGCCGAGACCAGCGTCAGCTGACAGGGGAACAAACGCCTCGGATCCCGGGTTCTCACCTGCGCACCGGTATGTTGGGGTCCAAGGACGACGTGTCCACATCATCTAGCGGTTGGACCGGCCTGACCCCACCCGCCGACGCCTGAATCCGATCCGCACCCGACCTCGAAGGGCTGACTTCGTGACCAGCGACGTGCGCAACGTCATCATCATCGGCTCCGGCCCGGCGGGCTACACCGCCGCCGTGTATGCCGCCCGTGCCAACCTTCACCCGCTCGTCATCGAGGGGGCCGTCACCGCCGGCGGGGCCCTGATGAACACGACCGAGGTCGAGAACTTTCCCGGCTTCCGCGACGGCATCATGGGCCCGGCTCTCATGGAGGAGATGCGCGCCCAAGCGGTCCGGTTCGGCGCCGAGATCGTCACCGACGACGTCGTCTCGGTCGACCTGACCGGCCCCGTCAAGACCGTCGTCGACGGCGAGGGCAACATCTACCGCGCCCACGCGGTGATCCTCGCGATGGGTTCGGCCTACCGCGAGCTCGGGCTGCCCGACGAGAAGCGGCTCTCGGGCCGCGGGGTCTCGTGGTGCGCCACCTGTGACGGGTTCTTCTTCCGCGACCACGACATCGCCGTCGTCGGTGGCGGCGACTCCGCCATCGAGGAAGCCACCTTCCTCACGAAGTTCGCCCGCACCGTGACCATCGTCCACCGCCGCGACGCGCTGCGCGCCAGCAAGATCATGGCCGACCGGGCCTTCGCGAACGACAAGATCCGGTTCGCCTGGAACGCGCACGTCACCGCCATCCACGGCGACGACAAGGTCAGCGGTATCACCCTGACCGACACTGTGACCGGGGCCACCCGCGAGCTCGCCGTGACCGGAGTCTTCGTCGCCGTCGGCCACGACCCGCGCAACGAGCTGATCCGCGGCATACCCGACCTCCAGCTCGACGCGGCGGGCTATGTCGTCACCGGCACGGACGGCTCGCAGCGCGCGACGACGACCGGCGTCCCGGGCGTCCTCGCCTGCGGTGACCTCGTCGACCACACCTACCGCCAGGCCATCACCGCCGCCGGGTCGGGCTGTTCCGCGGCGCTGGACGCGGAGCACTACCTCGCCTCCCTCGACGACGTCCCGGCCCCGCCGCAGCCCGAGCTGTCGGCGGCCGCCGCTAGCGTCTGAGGCGCGGCACTCCCCGACGCGACAACCCGACCCGATCCCCTTAGAGCCCCGTCCGGGGCTGCGACACCTCCACCAGCCACCTCAGGAAGGAACCCATCATGGGAGCCACCAAGTCCACCACCGACGCCACCTTCGAGGCCGACGTCCTCAAGAGCGGCAAGCCCGTCCTCGTCGACTTCTGGGCCGAGTGGTGCGGACCGTGCAAGGCCGTCGCCCCGATCCTCGAGGAGATCGCCGGCACCCACGCCGACAAGCTCGAGGTCTACAAGCTCGACACCGACAAGAACCCCGCGGTGACGTCGCGCTACGGCGTGACGAGCATCCCGACGATGAACGTCTACGTCAACGGCGAGGTCGTCAAGACCCTCGTGGGTGCGCTGCCGAAGCCGCGGCTGCTGCGTGAGCTCGAGGCCTTCATCGGCGACTGACGTGCGGTGCCGGGTCGGCGCCCGTCGGCGCGGCACCGCGCCGACGAGCCGTCCGGTTCGCGCCGTTCGCGCACGCTGTCGGCTATCGTGCCCTGAGCGCCGCGTCGGCCTCGCGACGAGGCCGGCCGAGAGCGAGGGAGCATGACAGAGACCCAAGGCGTCCTGCTCTCCCGGATGGGCGACCGGGGCCTCGCCGTCCGCGTGATCCGCGAGCGTCTTCACGGGGGGACCGAGCTGCCCGCGGTGCTGGCCGGCGGTGACGTCTTCGACGAGGCGCTCGACCGGGCCGTCCGCGGCTTCCAGCAGCACCGCGGGCTCGTCGTCGACGGCCTCGTCGGGCCGCAGACGTATGCCGCGCTCGACGCGGCGCGCTGGCGGCTCGGCGACCGGCTCCTCCAGTTCACCCCAGGCCACCTCGTTCGCGGCGACGACGTCGCCGATCTGCAGGAGCGCCTGCTCACGCTGGGGTTCTCGCCGGACCGCGTCGACGGGCTCTTCGGGGCAGCGACGGAACGGGCCGTGCGCGAGTTCCAGCGCGGCTGCGGGCTGGCTTCCGACGGGGCGGTCGGGCCAGAGACGCTTCGGTCCTTCACCGGGCTGCGCCGCAGCGTCTCCGGTGGGTCACCCCACACGCTGCGCGAGCGCGAGATGGTCCGCCGCTCCGGCCACAGCCTCGCCGGGCGCGTCGTCGTGCTCGACCCGGGGCACGGCGGCACCGACCTCGGCGCGGTGGCACACGGGGTGGTCGAGGCCGAGGTGGTCCTCGACATCGCCCGGCGCATCGGTGGCCGGCTCAGTGCCCACGGCGCCAACGTCGTCTACACCCGCGGCCAGCACGGGGGCGCCGGCGACGACACCGCGCGGGCCGGCTTCGCGAACGCCTGCGGGGCCGACATCCTCCTGTCGGTGCACTGCGACAGCGCCGACCAGGTCTCGGCCAGTGGCGTGGCCACCTTCTTCTTCGGCCAGAGCCGGGTCGGTGCCTGGTCCGCCATCGGCGAGCACCTCGCCGACCTCATCCAGCGCGAGACCGTCGCGCGCACCGGCCTTCCCGACTGCCGCGCGCACCCCCGCTCGTGGGCGCTCCTCCAGTACACCCGGATGCCGGCTGTCCGCGTCGAGGCAGGCTACGTCAGCAACCCCGACGACGCGGCCCGGCTCGCCGACCCCTCCTTCCGCGACGACCTCGCGGAGGGCGTCGTCGTGGCACTGCAGCGGATGTACCTCGGCGAGGAGGACACCAACGCCACCGGCGTCCTTCGCCTCAGTGACCTGCGTGCCTACATGGCCAACCTGGCCGGCTGAGCCAGCCGAGCCAGTGCCCCGGCATCACGGAGGCGCCGGGTCCTCCCGATGGGCCGTCCCGACCGGTTGCCGCGCCCCAAGCCCGAGGACCGGGGCGAAGAGCCGCTCCACGGCCTGCTCGACCTCGCTGCGCCAGCTCAGCGCGGTGCGCAGGTCGAGCCGCAGCCGCGGGTATGCCGCGTGGTCCCGGGCCGTGTGGAAGCCCACGGCGAGAAGGAAGTCCGCCGGCAGAACGCAGTCGGCCCGCCCGTCGAGCGAACCATAGGCCTCGAGGGCGCGGACTCCGCGCCTGATGACGTCCTTGGCCGCCGACTGGACGAGGACGCGCCCCAGCCCCTGCCCGGCATACCGGTGGTCGATGCGGGCGGTCATGAGCACCACGGCGTCGCCGCTGGCCGGCGAGGTCGGGAAGGCCATCGCCCGGGGGACGAGGTGAGCGGGCGCGTAGCTGATGTAGCCCACGGGGCGACCGTCAACGTAGGCCACGCGTCCTGGGGTGCCCCACTCGAGCAGCGTCGTCGTCAGCCACCCCTCCTTGTCGGCGCGCGGGCTCCGCTTCCCGCGATGGAGCAGCGCGGGGGCGAGCTCCCAGAAGGCACAGTCGGCGCACCGCCCGGGCAGGTCACCGAGCCGGTCCAGCGTCAGCGGCAGGATCTCGCGCCCCACTGCCTCACCTCCGTTGTCACCGCCCATGGCGTGCCCCCATTCTCGCCCACCCGGGCCTGTCTGTCTGCCCTCCAACGTCGTTCCCACCACGGCCTTCCCGTCTCGGCGTGCTCACTAGGGTGGGCGACATGGCACAGGGAACGGACCGGGGCTACGTCAAGCCCAGCTTCACGCGCGACACGAGCTACATCCCCGACCGGATCGCCTCAGGTCCGGGGCCCTGGCCGGTCGAGCCGGGCCGCTATCGTCTCGTCGTGGCCAGGGCCTGCCCGTGGGCCAACCGGGCCATCATCGTGCGCCGGTTGCTCGGGCTGGAAGGCGCGCTCTCGATGGGCGTCTGCGGACCGACGCACGACCAGCGCTCGTGGACCTTCGACCTCGACCCCGGTGGCGTCGACCCTGTCCTGGGCATCCCCCGGATCCGCGACGCCTACCTCGCGCGCTACCCCGACTACCCCAAGGGAATCACGGTCCCGTGCATCGTCGACGTGCCGACCGGGCAGGTCGTCACCAACGACTTCGCTCAGCTCACCCTCGACCTGTCGACCCAGTGGCGGCCCCACCACCGGGCCGGCGCCCCCGACCTCTACCCGGAGCACCTGCGGCCGGCGATGGACGAGGTGATGGAGGTCGTCTACCGCGACGTCAACAACGGCGTGTACCGCGCGGGGTTCGCCGGCACCCAGGAAGCCTACGAGACGGCGTACCGCCAACTCTTCGACCGGCTCGACTGGTTGACGGATCGCCTTGCGACACAACGGTTTCTCATGGGCGATACGATCACCGAGGCTGACGTGCGGCTGTTCACGACACTGTCCCGTTTCGACCCGGTCTACCACGGCCACTTCAAGTGCAACCGGCAGAAGCTCACCGAGATGCCGGTCCTGTGGGCCTACGCCCGCGACCTCTTCCAGACTCCCGGGTTCGGCGACACCGTGGACTTCGACCACATCAAGCGGCACTACTACGTCGTCCACCACGAAATCAACCCCACCGGCGTGGTCCCTGCCGGGCCGCTACTCGAGGAGTGGCTCGAGCCGCACGGCCGCGAAGCGCTCGGTGGCCGACCGTTCGGGGAAGGGACGCCGCCGGCGCCGGTGGCGAAGGGCGAGGCCGTGGCGGCCGGGCACAACCCCCTGGTGCCGGCGAGCAGCTAGCGACCCCGGGTCGTCGGAGCAACCCGGGCACGCGGGTCACAGCGGTCACAGCGGTCACTCTGGCACCCTGGAGTCCGTCGATGAGCGGCGAGTCCATGGGATCCCATGGACTGCGCGCTCACCGGGCGCCGGGCGACTGACCTCTACTCCCGGAGAACGCGCTCCGAGGGAAGCCCGAGGATCTTGACGATCCGGTCGAGGTCCTCGACCGAGGCGAACTCCACCGTGAGCTTGCCCTTGCGCTGGCCGAGGGCAATGGTGACGCGCGTGTCGAGGTGGTCGCAGAGCCGTGCCGCGACGTCGTCAAGCTGCGGATGCCGAGTCCCTGCCCTCAGCCGTCGCACCCTGGGCGCCGCGTCGCCGCCGACGGCAACGATCTCCTCGACGTTGCGCACTGACAGGCCCTCCGCAACGATGCGCTGCGCCAGCCGCTCGATGGCGGCGGCGTCGTCGAGCGACAGGAGCGCGCGGGCGTGACCGGCACTGAGCACTCCGGCCGCCAGCCGGCGCGCGACGAGCGGGGGCAGCCGCAGCAGGCGCAGGGTGTTGGAGATCTGCGGGCGCGAGCGCCCGATCCGGGTGGCCAGCTCCTCGTGCGAGCAGCCGAAGTCGTCGAGCAGCTGCTGGTATGCCGCGGCCTCCTCGAGGGGGTTGAGGTTGCTGCGGTGGAGGTTCTCCAGCAGGGCGTCCCGAAGCAGGGCGTCGTCCTGGGTCTCCTTGATGATCGCCGGGATGGTCTCGAGGCCTGCGAGCTGCGTTGCGCGCCAACGACGCTCGCCCATGACGAGCTCGAACTCGACGCCGTCGGACACGTCCGCGTCGTCGCCCACGGGTCGGACGACCACGGGCTGGAGCACGCCGATCTCGGCGATCGAGTGGGCCAGCTCTGACAGCTCGTCCTCGTCGAAGATGGTGCGCGGCTGCTTCGGGTTGGGTCGGATCGCGCCCACGGGCACCTCGGCGAACCGCGCTCCCGGCACCGGAGCCAGCCCGGTGGCGTCTCCCGCCTCCACGGTGTCTGCGTGACCAACATCCGCGTGGTCCAAGGAGTCGGCCGACGTGCCGGAGTCCCCGCCGTGGTCGAGGCCGTGCCTTCCGGGTGCTGCAGATCCGTCGTCAGGCCGGGTCGCCAGACCGACACCGCCGCTTGCCGGGGCGCCCGCCGGGCCCTGCTCCCCGGACGGCATACCGGGGCGAGCGTGGTCGTGGAAGAAGACGTCGGTCGGGCGCCCCGCCCCGTGCGGGCTACTGGGGATGAGGGCGCCCAGTCCGCGCCCCAGCGCTCGACGCTTCTCGTTCACGTGACAGTCCTTCTGCTCGAGGTGACGGGGGTCCTCCGGACATCCAGAGGCG
>JBBRZC010000129.1:0-10420 GCA_038237075.1 Actinomycetales bacterium | reverse complement strand
CCATCACCGTGACCGCCACCGTGGATGCCGACCTCGACGAGACCACCATGACTCGGCTGGCGACCTCCACGGAGCGCTACTGCGTCGTGGGCCAGAGCCTGAGGCACCCACCCACGATCGTCGTACGGCGCCACGGGACCTAGAACGCGCACCCCCCCTCCATACGCCCCGTCGCGCGCCGCGCGCTCACCTCAACGCTTGGGAGCGTCGATGCTGTAGAGAACTGGACGGTAATGGTCAAGGAGAAGAAGAACCTGAGGCCGGGCCGGACCACGTCTCCGGCTGCGTGGTCTTGACGCATGGCCAGCCTCGAAGCGCAGGTCACGTCAGCAGAGGCTTCACTGTGGCTCGTCAACCCGACTGCCCTTGCGCCTGATTTCTGAATGATTCCAGAAGATGGGCTAGTCTGAAGGATCGTGCCCACGACTTCGGAGTTCGAGCGCATGTTGCGCGGGGTGGCACTCCGTGTGACGCGTCCTCGGGTTGCGGTGCTGACCGCGGTGCACAACTATCCGCACGCCGACACGGACTGGATCATCGGTGTCGTCCGCACGGATCTTGGCGGGGTGTCCCACCAGGCCGTCTACGACGTGCTGCGAGCACTGACCGCTGCGGGCCTGGTGCGTCGGATCCACCTGTCGGGTTCGGTGGCGCGGTACGAGTCTCGCGTCGGGGACAACCATCACCACGTCGCGTGCCGGTCGTGCGGCGCCATCGCCGACGTCGACTGCGCCGTCGGCATCACGCCCTGCTTGACCCCGTCCGACGACCAAAGCTTCACGATCGACGAGGCCGAGGTCATCTATTGGGGCTCGTGCCCCAGCTGCTCGGCCGCACACCGTTCCTGAGCACACCCTCTGGTCCCGAAAGGATTCCCGTGTCTGATAGTCCTGACGCCGTTGTTGGAGACATGAACGAGGAGACCGAAGGCGGGTGTCCGGTCACGACGGGGCGTCGCAAGCACCCTGCGGAGCGCGGGGGGAACCGCGACTGGTGGCCCGAGCAGCTGAACCTATCGATCCTGCGGAAGCATCCTGCCGTGGCGAACCCCATGGGCGAGGAGTTCGACTACGCCGCGGAGTTCAACAACCTCGACCTCGTTGCCCTGCGGCGCGACGTCGACCACGTGATGACCACGTCGCAGGACTGGTGGCCGGCGGACTTCGGCCACTACGGTCCCCTCTTCATCCGGATGGCATGGCACAGCGCGGGCACCTACCGCATCAGCGACGGTCGCGGGGGCGCCGGCGCAGGCATGCAACGGTTCGCGCCGCTCAACAGCTGGCCCGACAACGGGAACCTCGACAAGGCGCGCCGGCTGCTCTGGCCAGTCAAGCAGAAGTACGGTCGTACGATCTCGTGGGCCGACCTCCTGATCTTCGCGGGCAACTGCGCCTTGGAGTCGATGGGCTTGAAGACCTTCGGCTTCGCCGGCGGTCGCGAGGATGTCTGGGAACCGGACGAGGATGTCTACTGGGGCCCCGAGGACTCCTGGCTCGGCGACGAGCGTTATACCGGTGACCGGGAGCTCGAGGACCCCTTGGCCGCCGTCCAGATGGGTCTGATCTACGTTAACCCGGAAGGTCCGAACGGCGTCCCGGACCCGCTCGGCTCGGCCACGGACATTCGCGAGACATTTCGGCGCATGGCGATGAACGACGAGGAGACGGTGGCGCTGATCGCGGGCGGCCACACCTTCGGCAAGACCCACGGCGCGGCCGACCCGGAGCAGTACGTCGGGCCCGAGCCCGAGGGGGCCCCGCTCGAGCAGCAGGACCTCGGGTGGAAGAACACGTTCGGCACGGGCAGGGGCAGGGACGCGATCACCAGCGGGATCGAGATCGTGTGGACGCCTACCCCGACAACGTGGGACAACACCTTCTTCGAGACCCTGTTCGGCTTCGAGTGGGAGCTGACGCAGAGCCCTGCCGGGGCCAACCAGTGGCAGCCGAAGGATGGCGGCGGGGCTGGCACCGTGCCCGACCCTGAGGGCGACCCCTCGCTGACGCGAGCCCCGATGATGTTGACGACGGACCTCGCGTTGCGCCTCGACCCGGTCTACGAGCGGATCTCGCGGCGGTTCCTCGAGCACCCGGAGGAGCTCGCCGACGCCTTCGCCCGTGCGTGGTTCAAGCTGACCCACCGTGACATGGGGCCCCTGGCGCGCTACCTCGGACCGCTGGTCCCGCAGGAGACGCTGCTGTGGCAGGACCCCGTCCCAGCCGTCACGCACGAGCTGGTCGGGGCGCAGGACCTCGCCATCCTCAAGGGCCAGATCCTCGCCTCGGGGCTGTCCGTGTCCCAGCTCGTCTCCACCGCGTGGGCGTCGGCCTCGACGTTCCGCGGCAGCGACAAGCGCGGCGGAGCAAACGGGGCGCGCATCCGTCTCGAACCGCAGAGCGGCTGGGAGGCCAACGACCCGGCCGAGCTCTCGATGGTGCTGCGTGCCCTGGAAGGGGTCCAGGAGGCTTTCAACAGCTCCCAGACCGGGGGGAAGAGCGTCTCGCTCGCCGACCTGATCGTGCTCGGCGGGTGCGCCGCCATCGAGCTGGCCAGCAAGAACGCCGGCCACGACGTCGCAGTCCCCTTCACACCGGGACGCACTGACGCGTCGCAGGAACAGACCGACGTGGAGTCCTTCGCCGCACTCGAGCCGGCCGTGGACGGGTTCCGCAACTACCTCGGCAAGGGTCACCGACTGCCGGCCGAATATCTCCTGCTCGACCGCGCGAACCTGCTGACCCTGAGCGCCCCCCAGATGACCGTCCTCGTTGGCGGGCTGCGCGTCCTGGGCGCGAACTTCCAGCAGTCGCCCCTGGGCGTCTTCACCTCGGCACCTGAGTCGCTGACCAACGACTTCTTCGTGAACCTGCTCGACCAGGGCACGACCTGGAAGCCGACCTCCGAGGAAGCCGAGACCTTCGAGGGCCGCGACCTCGCCACGGGCGAGCTCACGTGGACCGGCAGCCGCGTCGACCTCGTCTTCGGTTCGAACTCCGAGCTGCGTGCACTCGCGGAGGTCTACGCGAGCGACGACTCGCAGGGGAAGTTCGTGCACGACTTCGTGGCAGCCTGGGACAAGGTCATGAACCTCGATCGGTTCGACCTCGGCTGATCCGGACGTCCAGGCCGGCCTCTCGTGGCCGTCCTGGACACCCTCGGTGCCGAGGTAGGGAGTCCCCGCGCCTGCCGTGAGCTTCCGCCGGCTCGGGGGACGCCCGGCTCGATCACGATGGCAGGTGCCACGTCAACCCTCTTCGCAGGCCGACCCCGGCCGGCGACCGAACAATCGGGAAGTCCGACTGACGACGCGCAACGACGCGATCGTCGGAGAGAAGGGTGGTCTCGGTTCGGCGGGTTCGGATACCCGTGGCTTCCTGGGCACCGTGCTCCTGGCTGCTTGCTCCGCCGCGCCTGGGCGCGCCTGGGCGCGCAGCAGTCGACGCCGTTGGCCATGTTGCCGGATCTGCCGATGGGCGCGAAGTCCATGGGATCCCGTGGACTTCGCCCTCACTCATCGAGCGCGGGTTGGGCCGGGTCAGGCGCGTCCGCCCAGCTCGCGCTCCAGGACCGCGATGATCTGGGGGCGCACCTCTTCTCCCGAGATGACCGCGTCGACGGAGCCCACGGTGACCGCCCGATGGATGTCGTGGACCGTGTCGAACTCGGAGGCGACCTGGCCGAGCTTCTCGGCGCGGACCGCCGCCCGGGTCTCGGCGAGCTGCGCCGCCAGGGCCGGTCGCTCCGCACCCGCGGCCTCCGCCACCCCGGCCTCGGCCGCCTTCACCCGTGGGTCGGCCGCGGTTCGCGTGTCGACGAGAGGCGAGAAGACGACCGCAGCGGCCGGCGCGCCGCCGATGACCGAGGCGTACGAGCCCTCCACGGCCAGCACCGTGATCCTCGGGTTGAGGGCCTTCGAGAAGACGACGAAGGCGCCGCCGTGGTAGCGGGAGATGACCACGAAGACGACGGGGCCCTTGAAGTTGACGTTGGCTCGCCCGATCTCCGCGCCGTACTCGAGCTGCAACGAGCGCATCGAGTCCGGCGACCCGTCGAACCCGGAGAGGTTGGCGAGCACGACAAGCGGGCGGTTGCCGCTGGCCGCGTTGATCGCCCGGGCCACCTTCTTCGAGGAGCGCGGGAAGAGGGTGCCGGCGGTGTAGACGTCCGGGCCGTCGGTGGGCGGGAACCCCCGCCGTGGCACCGCCTTCGACTCGATCCCGAGCAGGCAGACGGGGTACCCGCCGATGTGGGCGTCCTGCACCACGGCCGTCTCGGCGTCGGCCATCCCCGCCCAGCGCTCCAGGGGCACGTGGTCCTGGTCGGACACGGCTCGCATGACGGTGCGGATGTCGAAGCCCTTCTTGCGGTCGGGGTTGGTCTGCATCGAGAAGATGTCGCCGACGGAGGTGAAGTCGCTGCCCGCCAGGGAGTGCGGGTATGCCGTGATGTCACGGTCGGCGGGGTCCGTCGTCTCCGCGCGGCGCGGCCCGCTCTCTCCCGGCACGACGTAGGTGTGGTCGTAGTGGGCGAGGAGGATGGCGAGGGCTCCCCCGAGGTCGGGCGCCCAGTACTGCGCCTGGCCGTTCGGGCCCATGACCCGGTCGTAGCCGCCGATGCCGAAGTTGTCCTCCGCCGACACGCCGCCCGAGAAGTCGAGCGACTGCTTGCCGGTGAGCACCATGGCGCTGTCCGGCGTCATGATGAGGATGCCCTTGGTGTGCATCAGCATCGTCGCCTCGGCGTTCCAGTACGGCTGCGCCCCGACGTTGATCCCGGCGACGACGATGTTGATCTCGTGCCCCGCCTGGGTGAACTCGATGATCCGCTTGAGACCCGCCGCCACCCAGTCCATGTTCTCGGTCCCGGAGTCCATCGAGATCCGGGCGCCCGCCGACAGGGCGTACCACTCGACCGGAACGCGCATCTCCTCGGCGAGGTCGAGCGCGGCGATGAGCCGCAAGCACTCGGCTTCCGCGACCGCCCCGAGCGCCCGGGTGGGGTCGCCGCTGAGGACGACGCGGCTCATCCCCTCGGGGTGGGCGGGGGTCCGGGTCGTGACGACGCCGACGATGATCCCGGACTTGTTGAGGCCGTACGGGCGGTTCGCCGGTACGAGGCGGCCGGTGTCGTCGAGGTCGTACTCGACGGAG
This sequence comes from Actinomycetales bacterium, assembly GCA_038237075.1. Lineage (GTDB taxonomy): Bacteria > Actinomycetota > Actinomycetes > Actinomycetales > Dermatophilaceae > Lapillicoccus. Next base: position 5,267 of record JBBRZC010000129.1, on the reverse strand, counting down.
GAGCCGCCCCGTCCGGCGACGAGGTCCTGCATCTCGTAGGGGTAGATCGTGCCGCGGCGGCGAGCCCGGAGCGCCCTCTGCTGGTAGTCGTCCAGGGGGCGCAGAAGCTCGGTGGCCGGCACGCCCACCTTGGAGACCACGCCGGCGCCGAGCTGGTAGGAGAAGCGCACCGAGATCGGCTGGGTGGTGCCGTCCGGTCCCGCGACCATGCCGTCGGCGAGGATCTCCTCGATCCCCGCCCCCACGGTGAGGGGGGCGATGGTGCTCTTGAGCGCGGTGAGCTGGCCGACGTCGGCCTCGATGACCGGCCACATCTGGAGCCAGACCTGGTTCATGTCGAGCTTCGCCCCGCTCGCGCCGCGGGCCGCTCTGGCTCCGCGAATCGCCTCGAGGCAGTTCGTCAGCGCCCGCTCGGCGTGCGGCAGCGACGTGATCCGGCCGGACTCGTCGCGGATGACGCTGAACTGGCGCACCTGGGCCAAGGCGACGAGCCGCTGGTCGGCGGGGTTGTTGCGGGCGACTGCGTGGAGCAGCAGCACGTCCTCGGGGGCGTCGAGCCGGGTGAGGTCGAACTCCCGCAGCCGCCAGAGGTTCAGCCGGCGACCGACCATGGGGTGCACACCGCGGACGAGGTCGTCCTCGATGACGCCGCCCCCCTTCGTGGGCCGGAAGGTGAAGTAGCTGACGGGTCGGTCACCGCCCGCGGCCACGGCCACGGCGACCCGGCGCACCCGCTGCGCGAAGCCGAGCTGCCCGATGACGCGCGCGAGCCTCGCCGAGGCCTCGTCCGGCGCCGCCGGCAGCCCCGGCCAGGAGAGGTAGAGGTCCACGACGGACTCGTGACCCGGTGTGGCCTGCTCCACCTGCGCCGAGACGTCGCGGACCAGCGCGCTGCCCTCGGTGAGCTCGGCGACGGTGCCGATCGTCGACACGAGGTGGGTGGGCCGCTCGTCGAGCCGGTAGTCGGCGACGGCGAACGGCCGGCCGTTGATGGGGTCGGTGCTGAGCCCGACGAGCTCGTGCTCGCGGTAGTGCCGCTTGACCATCACCTCGAGCATGGGCTCCTGCTTCGGGGTGCCACCCTGGAGCCGGTCCATGAGGAACCGCACGATCTTTTCGGGGATGGCCGCCAGCGCGTCGATCCGCGCCGAGCGGTCGGGCGCGTCGGGGTCGGCATCGAGGGCCCTGAGCTGTTCGTCGACGGAGGCGAGGACCGCGGAGCGGTCGGAGTCGACGAACGGCTGGTCGAACCACCGGAACCGGACGCTGCGCGCGAGGTCGCCGATGATGGGGAAGCGCAGCTGGGTGGCCAGGACGAGGCGGGCGAGCACGTCGCGCGCGTCGGAGGCCAGCGGGCCCTGCGGGCTGGCGTCCGTGAGCCACCGCTGGAGCACGGCCATGACGAGGCGCGTCTCCGGCGCGGACCGCCGCTGGGCCAGGAAGATCCGGAACACCGCGTCGTCGAGCTCGCGGCTGCGCTCCGTGCTGTCGACGGCGTAGTGCGCGAGGACGCGCGTCAGCTTGCTCCGGAACTCGTCGGGGAGGTCGCCGCGCTCGATGTCGAGGCTCTGCAGGTAGGTGTGGAAGTGCTCGCGGGGGGAGTGGACCCGGTTCTCGACGTGCTGGTCCTCCCCGACGGGGCGGTTGCGGCTCAGCTCGGCGAAGTCGGCGAACACCGACATGAGCTCGACCTCTCGGTCCACTGGCGGGCGTCCCTCGGTGGCGAGCTCGTCCCGGGCTGCGAGGTATGCCGCCAGGGTGCGGCTCTCGTCGCTCGGGACGATGTCGTAGCCGAGCAGCATCCCACGCAGGTCGACGAGCCCGTGGGCTACCCGCTCCTCTGGCTCTCGGTCGACCGGCATGGTGGGCAGCTCGAGGTCGACGGCGTCCGCAGCCGGAGCCACGTCGGCCTCGGCCTCGCCGCCGGTGGGCTCAAGCCGGATCAGGGGCGCGCCCGTCTCGACCTGGGTGCCGGCGGCGACGAGCACCTCCCTCACGGTCGCGGCGAAGGGCGCCGGCAGGATGGTCTCCATCTTCATGGACTCGAGGACGAGGACCGGAGCTCCGGCGGCGACCACGTCACCCACGGCCACGGGCGTCGCGACGACGAGGGCAGGAGCAGGGGAGCGCATGACGCCTCCCTCGTCCCGGCTGACCCGGTGCGTCGTGCCGTCGACCTCGACGAGGTGCACGGTCCCGTGGGTCGCAGTGATGAGCCGGTAGCGGGTCCGACCGACCACGAGGCGGCTCGCGTAGTCGTCCAGGCGCTCCAGCTCGGCGTCCACGGGGCCTTCCCCGTCGACGATGATCCGGAAGCTGTGCGGGCCGGTGCGTGTGACCATGACCTTGTAGGTCGTCCCGCGCAGCTTGAGGTCGACCGGGCGACCGACTTGGTGCTGCACCTGGGGACGGCCTCCGCGGGAGGTCTCGAGGAGCCGCGCCACCTCGACCTGCTCCTCCTCCTCGTAGGCCTCGATCCCTGCGGCGACGAGGGCGATGCCCGAGTGCTGGTGGGAGACGAGCCGCCCCTCGCCGCGGACCCGGTCGATCCACCCGGTGTCGGCGGAGCCGTCGACGATCTCGGGCTGCGAGAGCAGGTCGAGGACGAAGCTCTTGTTCGTCGCGCCCCCGTCGATGACGACCGTCGTCTCGGCGACCGCTCGTCGCAGCCGCCCGAGCGCCTCGCCGCGGTCCTGGCCGAAGGCGACGATCTTGGCGATCATCGAGTCGAAGTCCGCGGGGATGGTGTCGCCCTCGGCGACCCCGGTGTCGACCCGGATGCCCGGGCCGGAGGGCAGGGAGAGCAGGGCTATCCGTCCGGGCGACGGGGCGAAGTCGCGATCGGGGTCCTCGGCGTTGAGCCGTGCCTCGATGGCGTGGCCCCGCTCGCGCGGCGGGTTGCCCTCGAGCCGGTGCCCTTGCGCGACGCGGATCTGGGCCTTGACGAGGTCGATGTCCGTCGTCATCTCGGTGATGGAGTGCTCGACCTGGAGCCGGGTGTTGACCTCGAGGAACGCGAAGAACTTCTCCCCGGGGTGGTAGAGGAACTCGACCGTCCCGGCGCCGCAGTAGTCCACGGCCAGCGCCAGCCGTTCGGCGCTGTCCTTGAGCTCCTCGTTCTGCTCGGCCGACAGGACCGGTGACGCCGACTCCTCGATGACCTTCTGGTTGCGACGCTGGACGGAGCAGTCGCGCACACCCAGGGCCCAGGCGGTGCCCTGCCCGTCGGCGATGACCTGGACCTCGACGTGCCGCGCGCCCGTGACAAGCCGCTCGAGGAAGACGACCCCGCTGCCGAAGGCGCGTTCCGCCTCATCGCGGGTGCGGGTGTAGGCCTCCGCGAGCTCCTCGTCGGACGCGACCAGCCGGATGCCGCGGCCCCCGCCCCCGGCGGTGGCCTTGAGCATCAACGGGTAGCCGATCTCGTTGCCCATCGCGATCGCCTCATCGAGGGTCTCGACCGGGCCGCGGCTCCAGGGGGCGACGGGCACGCCGACCTCCTCGGCGAGGAGCTTGGAGCCGATCTTGTCGCCGAGCCTGCGCATTGCGTCGCCGCTCGGGCCGATGAAGGTCACCCCGATGCGGCCGCAGAGGTCCGCGAAGGCCGGGTCCTCGGCGACGAAGCCCCAGCCGACCCAGGCCGCGTCGGCGTGCGTCTCGCGCAGCGCGCCTTCGAGGACCGCGTGGTCGAGATAGGGACGGGCCGAGGCCGGGCCGAGGTTGTAGGCGACGTCGGCCTCGCGGACGAACATGGCCCGGCGCTCGCCCTCGGTGTGCAGGGCGATGACCTCGATGGAGGTCCCGTGCTCGGCGTTGAGGTCTCGGACGGCGTGGATGAGGCGCATCCCCGCCTCTCCCCGGTTGACGACTGCGATGCGCGAGAACTGCACGAGGGCCTCCTTGGCCACAACCACCTGGGTAGCCGTCGTCGCCAACGGTCTCTCCAGCGACGACGGTCTGTCAGCGACCCTGCCACACCCCCTGCCTACTATCGAGTCGGCCGAGCCGGCGTCGACCGACGGCGAGGGCACGCAGGTCCTGACAGCCACTCTGCCCCGGCCACGGCTCGGGCACCAGTGGACGGCGACGACCCGTGCCTCACACCGCAGCCGCGGGTCGTGCAACGATGCCGCCATGCCCGAGGAGGCGCTGCCGCACCCGGTCACCGGGCAGCTGTTCGCCTCCCCGGTCCCAGCGGGCACGGGGTGGCCCGGCGACCCGGCCGGCCCCGCCACACCGGTGGCCCGGACCGCGCGGGAGGTCGCCCTGTTGGCGGCCGGGGCGGGCGGCGTCGCCGAGCTCGACGCCTGTGTCTCCGTATGCCGTGCCTGCCCTCGGCTCGTGCAATGGCGCGAGAGCGTGGCGACGCACGGACGGCGGGCGTCGTTCGCCGACCAGCCCTACTGGGGGCGTCCGGCGCCGGGGTTCGGCGACCCGGCACCGCAGGTCCTCGTCGTCGGGCTGGCCCCCGCCGCGAACGGGAGCAACCGCACGGGCCGCATGTTCACCGGCGACCGCAGCGGCGACTGGATCTATGCCGCCCTGCACCGCGCCGGCTACGCGAGCCGGCCCACGAGCGTGGCGAGCGGGGACGGGCAGGGGCTGCACGGCATCCGCATCGTCGCGGCCGTGCGGTGTGCGCCTCCCGCCAACCGGCCGACTCCGGCAGAACGCGACACCTGCGGCCACTGGCTCGACCGCGACCTCGCCCTCGCCGCGACGAGCATCCGGTCGGTGCTGGCGCTGGGCGGCTTCGGGTGGGACGCGGTGCTGGCGAGCGCGCGACGGCTCGGGTGGGGCGTGCCGGGGCCCAAGCCGCGGTTCGGCCACGGGGCCGAGGCGGTGCTCGCCGCGGACGGCGGTCGGCCGGTCCGGCTGCTCGGCAGCTATCACGTCAGCCAGCAGAACACCTTCACCAGGCGCCTCACCGAGCCGATGCTCGACGCCGTCATCGCCCGCCTCTGACCCGGGCCCAGCCGCCACCGATAGTCCAGGGATGAGCCCACCAATGCGCGCGCAGTCCATGGGATCCCATGGACTGCGCGCGCATCCGTGGAGGCGCCGTGACAACCGTGACCCGAGTGGCTGCCGTGACCACAGCATCGGTGCCCGCAGGCCGGCCGCCCGGCTAGGCCGAGGTTACGACGACGTTGAGGGCGGATTGGCGGGGTGACCTGCAGGGTTGCACGATTGTGAGCCGAGGAATGTAGCCAGCGAATACGGCGTTTCGCGCGTGACGTTCCGGCCGTGTCGCTGTAACATCATGT
>JBBRZC010000128.1:0-10478 GCA_038237075.1 Actinomycetales bacterium | reverse complement strand
CGCAGGCCAGTTCCCTGGTCCCACCCGGGCGAGCGCTGCGTCGCGACGAAGGCCAGCGGCATGTCGAACGCCACCCATTGGAAGGCCATGTAGCCGATGAGGCCGCTCATCGAGAGCAGCACCCCGGAGTCGGACCACCGCAGGCGGCGCAGCACCGACGCGGCGGCGCCTTCGCCCGGCGTCGCGCCCGGCCGCTGCGCCGCCAGCTCGATGGCACGGACGACGAGTCCGGCGGCCACGGCGATGCCGACCGGCCGGCCCGCGGTTGCCAGGGCGCCGACGAGGCCGGCCAGCCACGGGTGGCCGCTCTCGAGGAGCAGGAAGGCGCCGAGGGCGCAGGCGAGGAAGAGCGCGTCGGCGTAGACGGCGCCGTAAAGGAAGACCGAGTAGGGGTAGAGCAGCAGGATCGCCACGGCGGTCGTCGTCGCCGTGCGCGAGAGACGGCCCTGGCACCACCGGGTGAACGCGAGCACCGAGACGAGCCCTGAGGCCAGGGTCAGCAGGACTCCCGCGACGTGGACCTCGACGACGGCGCTGAGAACGCGCATCAGGAGCGGGTACGTCGGGAAGAACGCCACGGAAGACTGCACGCCCGGGGTGTAGGAGTACCCCTGCGTCGCGATGGTGGCGTACCAGCCGGAGTCGAAGCGGACCCACGGCTCGAGCCAAGACACCGGCAGCCCGGCCGGCGCCACATGACCCAGGGCGGCGCCCGCGTTGACGAGCGCCAGAGCGACGAGGCACATGCCGGCGAAGGCCAGCGCGACGGGCAGCAGCCGCACCGGCAGCCCGGAGGTCGCAGCCGTGTCGGCGGGCGGGGTTGCCCCGACCGCGGCACCTGGCGTCTGCGGCCGGCGGGGAGGTGACGTCACGCCAGCCAGCGTAGGACCGGCCCGGTCGGGGTGGGTCCCCCGGCGCGGCGGACGACACGGCGGGTATGCCCTGGGCGCAGGTGCCGCCGCGGGCACGGCCTACCCCGTGGTGGCCTGCTGGAGGCGCGGGGGTCTTTGAGGGTCAGGCGGTCACCGGCTGGCGGATGATCGTGCGCAGCCGTTCGGGTGCGGCGCGGCGGGGGTCCCCGAGGTAGATCTCGTGGTGCTTCCCGGCGAGATGCAGGCCCTGCTCGGCGACGAAGGCGTGCAGCCGAGCGATGGTCGGGCCCTCGGCGGGGTAGGGGCCGACGTGGAGCACCTGCGCGGCGCGCCCCTCGGTGAGCGCCCCGAACCGCACGAGGGCGAGCGCCGGAAGCTGCTTCTTCGCGCCCACCTCGGCGGTGACCCGCTGGACGAGGTCGGCGGTGACGGTGCTGGGCTGGCGGATCATCATGGTCCACTCCCACGCCGCACGGTCCGAGACCTCGAAGACTCGCATGTCGGGGGCCCACCACAGACCCTCGAGCGGGCCGACCTTGTGCGCCGGCCCGCCGGCCTTGGTGACCGCGAACTTCAGCGCGTAGGCGAGGGGATAGAGCGTCTCGACCGCCTCCCGGTACGCCGGCGCGGTGTTGGGGTCGCCGCGGCCGTCGACCAACAGGAAGCTCAGCTCCGGGACGTCGACCAGCCGCGGTGTCGCCGTCGCCCGCAGCAGCCCGGCAAACCTCACGTTCCCTGTCGTCAGCGGTCTGCACGTCGTGCTGCGCGCGTCGTCCGGTCCATCCTCTGATCGTCGCAGACCCGGCGCCCGCCTCCGTGTCAGGCCCGCGTCCGTCCGTGAACCGTTCCGCGGAAAGGCCCGTCTCTCCCTGCAGGGAATCGGCTCCGATCCCCCCGACGAGAGATGAGCTCCCATGTTTCGAATCTCACGAACGGCTGCGTTCGCTGCCGGCGCCGTCCTCGGCATCAGCCTCCTCTCCACGACTGTGGCGTCCGCATCGAGTGGTTCCCGCTCGGACGACGAGGGTGGTGGGACGCTCCTGCGCGCGCCGATCCAGGGCAGCCTGCTCACCGACCCGCCGCTCTTCGGAGCCAACCCCGGCGGCGCTCCGTGGGTGATCTCGAAGGGCAAGGCGCGCCTGAGCACCGCAGGCAGGCTCGAGGTCGAGGTCAAGGGGCTCATCATCCCCACTCGCGGAAACAACCCGGTTCCCCTTCTCTCGGCCACCGTCGTCTGCAACGGGACCCGCATCCTGCCGCCGACCGCCACCGTGCCGTTCAGCGCGGCGGGCAACGCCGAGATCGAGGCCACCGTCATGCTGCCGACGCGCTGCCTCGCGCCGGCCGTGCTGCTCAACCCCAACGGCGCTGCCGGGGTCTACATCGCCGCGACGGGCAAGTAGGAGCACTGCGCGACGCGCAGGCCCAGGTTCCGACCGCGAACCTGGGCCTCGTATGCCGTGCCGGGGCTCCCGCCCCGGCTCGGGCGCCGGCCGGGGGGGCACGGCCGGTGCCTCGGGGTGATCTGACCACGCCACGGGGTGGTCAGATCACCCCGATCCCCCGGCGCGCTCACGAGCCACCCGAACGCTCGAGCCCGCCGGCATCTCACGAGCGACCGGAACGCAGCACGAGCTCGAGCTCGAACCGCACCTGGGGGTCGTCGAGCCCGTCCCCGAAGAGCTCCCTGAGCTGGGCCACCCGGTAGCCGACCGTCTGCGGGTGGATGCTCAGCTCCTCGGCGATCGGGGCCCGCTGGCCCCAGTGTCGCAGCCAGGCGAGGAGCGTCGTCGCCAGCCGCTCGCGCTGCGACTCGCGCAGGCTCGCGAGCGGTGCGAGGCGGCGCTCGGCGAGGTCGCTCAGGGCCTGCGACTCGGCGCCGAGGATGATGTCGGCGAGGTGCTCGTCGACCCACAGCGGCGGCTCGTCGCGCCGCTCCGCCGAGCCGTCCTGGGCCAGCACCGTGGCCGCCATCGACGCCAGCCGCAGCGAGTCGGGCACCCGGCGCCAGCCGCGCGCCGGGCCGACCACCGCCCGGCGACCGCGCAGGGCCCGGTCGAGCTCGTGCCGCTCCCGGTCGCTGCGCGGCGCCGCCACGAGGGCCACGGCGTCGGTGAGGCGGGGCATCGCCAGCGCCCGCGACCCCAGCTGGAACCGCACGCCGGAGGCCTCCTCGAGGGGCATGGTCACGGCGACGAGCGAGGGTGGCAGCACCCAGCCGGCCGCGGCGGCGGCGCGCTGCACGGCGACCTCGTCGGCCTGGCCGTGGAGGAGCAGCTCGAGGAGCTCGATCCGGCGCCGGTCCATCTCGCCGGCCCGCTCCGACTGCTCGAAGGCGAACCCCTCCGCGCTCGCTGCCGACAGCTCCTCGATGTAGGCCAGCACGGACTCGCCGAGCGCGAGGAGCACGTCGGTGTCGAGGCCGGCGTCGAGGACGCCGCGCGACATCCGGCGCAGGGTCACCCGGGCCCCGGCCCGGTAGGCGGCGAGCAGCCCCTCCAGCGTGCGGCCCTGGCGCACCTCGCCGCGGCCCAGCCCGGCATACACCCGCCTGCTCTCGGCCGACAGCGCCGGCCAGCGGGTGCCCGGCAGGTCGAGGAAGCGGTCGAGCGCGACCTCGACCCCGCGCCGCACGCCCTCGCCGAAGCGGCCCTCGAGCGGGCGCGCGTAGGCGGGGACGGCCAGGGGGATCGCGGCGATGATCTCCTCGACGACAGCGGGCAGCGTCGGACGAAGCAAGTCGCTGACTTGCGCGGGAAGGGCCAACCACGGCGGGTCGTTCGTGACCTGGCTCATGCGTGCGCCCTCTGAGTCTGTCGTGTGGAGACAGTTTCCTGCTCACCATCGTATGCCGTGGCACGAGACTTAGGGCGCCGCGCGGTGGCACTGTCGATACATGGCCTCCCTCCGTCCACTTCGCCGCGCCGCGTCGGTCTTCACGACGCCCCGCACGCCCGAGGACTTCCTCTGGCTGGTGAACCCGCTGAGCTCGCCGCGGCAGCTGCGCGGCGTCGTCACCGCGGTCATCCCGGAGACCGCCGAGTCGGCGACGATCCGGTTCCGGCCAGGTCGCGGCTGGCGCGCCCACGAGGCGGGCCAGTGGGCACGGATCGGCGTCGAGATCGAGGGCGTGCGCCAGTGGCGCTCCTACTCCCTCACCACTGCGGGCGGCGAGGACCCGGCCATCACCGTGACGGCGATCGGCGCGGTCTCCGAGGCGCTGGTGCGCGACACCAAGGTCGGGGACGTCCTCTTCCTCGCCCCGCCGCAGGGTGACTTCGTCCTGCCCGACCATCCCCGACCGCTGCTCATGCTCACCGCGGGCAGCGGCCTCACCCCGGTGATGTCCATGATCCGCACCCTCGTGCGCCGCCGGCCCGACGCCGACGTCGTGCTCGTCCACTCCTCCCGCACGCAGGAGGACGCCCTCTTCCGCGGCGAGCTGCGCGAGCTCACCGGTGAGTTCCCCGGCCTGCGCGTCGTCCACTGGCTCACCGGCGAGCGTGGCCGCATCGACCTCACCTCGACCACCGACCTCGACGTCACCTGTCCCGACTGGCCGGCCCGCGCGGCCTACGTCTGCGGGCCGGCCGGCATGCTCGACGCCGCCACCACGCTCTGGCACCAGGCCGAGGTGCCCGACCAGCTCACCGTCGAGCGGTTCGCTCCCGTCCTCCTCGAGGGCGCGGGGGGCGACGGCGGCCTCGTGACCTTCGAGAAGTCCGACAAGGAGGTCGACGCCGACGGCGCCACCTCCCTCCTCGAGGCCGGCGAGGGCGCCGGCGTCGTCATGCCCAGCGGCTGCCGCATGGGCATCTGCCACACCTGCGTCACCCCCTTGCTGGCCGGGCAGGTGCGCGACCTGCGCACCGGCGAGGTCCACAGCGGCGGGCTCCCCGGAGCCTCCGGCGAGGGCCCCCTCATCCAGACCTGCGTCTCCGCAGCAGCGGGACCCGTCCACCTCGACATCTGAGGAGCACCACCCATGACAGCCACCCTGACCCACCGTGACACCACGGCGGCGACCACCAACCTCCGGCCCGCGCCCACGAAGCCGCCGGCCTCGCGCCGCCGGTCCGTCCTGGCGACCGAGGGCCACCCCGCGCTCCGGCCCCCGGCCGCGGCGCACCTCAGCGACGAGCAGGTGGCCGAGCTCGGCCGCGAGCTCGATGCCATCCGCGACGCGGTCGTCGCCGACCGCGGGGCCAAGGACGCGGCATACATCCGCCGTGTCATCAAGGCGCAGCGCACCCTCGAGGTCGGCGGCCGGGCGGCGCTCGTCTTCTCCAGCCTGCCGCCCGCGTGGATCGCCGGAACGGCCATGCTCTCCGTCGCGAAGATCCTCGAGAACATGGAGATCGGCCACAACATCCTCCACGGCCAGTGGGACTGGATGCGCGACCCCGACATCCACTCGACGACGTGGGAGTGGGACTTCGTCACGCCCGCCGCCTCGTGGAAGCACACCCACAACGACCTGCACCACACGTGGACCAACGTCGTCGGCAAGGACCGCGACGTGGGCTACACCATGCTGCGGGTCAGCCCGGCCCAGCCGTGGAAGCCCTTCAACCTCGGCAACCCCCTCTACAACGCGCTCCTCGCGCCGGTCTTCGAGTGGGGCATCGCCGTCTACGACCTCGAGATCGACGAGCTTGCGAACGGCAACAAGTCGAAGGCCGACTTCATGCGAGACCTCAAGGCGATGGGCCGCAAGGTCGTGCGCCAGTTCTCCAAGGACTACGTCGCGACCCCGGCCGTCGCGGCCCTGACCGGGTCGGCGGTCCCGGCCTTGCTCGGCACCCTCACGGCCAACGCGGTCCGCAACATCTGGGCGCACGCGGTGATCTTCTGCGGCCACTTCCCCGAGGGCGCCGACGTCTTCACCGAGGAGATGATCAACGGTGAGACGCGCGGCGACTGGTACGTGCGGCAGATGATCGGCTCGGCCAACATCTCGGGCAGCAAGGCCATGCACCTCATGACCGGCAACCTCTCGCACCAGGTCGAGCACCACCTCTTCCCCGACCTGCCCTCCAACCGGTATGCCGAGGTGGCGCCTCGCGTCCGCGACATCTGCCGGCGCTACGGGCTGCCCTACAACACTGGACCGATGTACCGGCAGGTCGCCTCGACGTGGGCCAAGATCTTCCGGCTCGCGCTGCCCGGCCCGGCGCAGCCCGCCGCCTGACGCGGATCTGGGGGGGACGGGACGAAGGTCCCTGCCCGCTGTCTCGTCCCTGTCAGAGGGTGGTCCGGTGGGGCTCACGCGCACCAGGCGCGTGACGCTCCCGCACGGGAGCCCCCATGGACGATCGTCGCGACCTCACCCCGCCCGCACCTCTCGGACTCGGGCGGCTGCGGGCGGGTCCGGTCCGCGTCAGCCGGCCGGTCTACGTCGACCTGCTGCCGCCGTGCAACGCGGGCTGCCCGGCGGGCGAGAACATCCAGGCCTGGCTCGGCCTCGTCAAGGCCCGTGACCACGAGGGCGCCTGGCGTGCCCTCACCGCGGACAACCCGTTCCCCGCGATCCACGGCCGGGTCTGCTACCACCCGTGCGAGACGGTGTGCAACCGCGCCGAGCTCGACGGCGCGGTCTCGATCCACGGGGTGGAGCGCTCGCTCGGGGACCGGGCCATCGCCGAGGGCTGGGCGTTCGCGCCCGCACCGGAACGCACCGGCCGGCGGGTCCTCGTCGTCGGGGCCGGCCCCAGCGGTCTCTCCGCGGCATACCACCTCACCCGGCTCGGGCACGAGGTCGTCGTGCGCGACAACGCCCCCCAGCCCGGCGGGATGATGCGCTACGGCATCCCGTCCTACCGGCTGCCCCGTGACGTCCTCGACGCGGAGCTGCGCCGGATCACCGACTTCGGCGTCACCGTGGAACAGGACCACCGGGTCACCGACCTCCAGGCGGAGATGCTGGAAGGCGGCTTCGACGCGGTCTTCGTCGCCGTCGGCGCCCACCTCTCCAAGCGCGCGGACATCCCCAACGGCGACGCGTCCCGGATCCTCGACGCGGTGTCCTTCCTCCATCAGGTCGCCACCGGCGAGCAGGCGCCGCTGACTGGCCGGGTCGCCGTCTACGGCGGCGGCAACACCGCGATGGACGCGGCCAGGGTGGCCCGCCGGCTCGGCGCCGACGACACGGTCATCGTCTACCGGCGCACCCGCGACCAGATGCCGGCGCACGCCGACGAGGCGCTCGACGCCGAGGAGGAGGGCGTGCGGATCAACTGGCTGCGCACCATCAGCTCGATGGGTGAGCGCGACCTCACCGTCGAGATCCAGGCCCTCGACGAGGCCGGGCGACCGCATGGGACCGGCCAGTTCGAGACCCTCGAGGCCGACACCGTCATCCTCGCCCTCGGGCAGGCGAGCGACACCGGGTTCCTGCGCACCGTGCCCGGCGTCGAGCTCGTCGACGACACGGTGCAGGTCTCGACGAAGACCCTCATGACCGGCGCCCCCGGGGTCTTCGCCGGCGGGGACGCCGTGCCGAGCCAGCGCACCGTGACCGTCGGGGTCGGGCACGGCAAGAAGGCCGCCCGCAGCATCGACGCCTACCTGCGCTCGGCAGCCTTCGAGCCCGGGCCGAAGCACGAGCTGGCCTCGTTCGACAAGCTCAACCTCTGGTACTTCGGTGACCACTCCCGGCGCGAGCAGGTCGAGCTCGACCCGGCCGCCCGGGTGGCCGCCTTCGACGAGGTCCTCGCCGGGCTCAGCCCCGACGAGGCCCAGTTCGAGGCCGGCCGGTGCCTGTCCTGCGGCAACTGCTTCGAGTGTGACGGCTGCCTCGGCGCGTGCCCGGAGGACGCGGTCATCAAGCTCGGCGTCGGCAAGCGCTACGAGTTCGACTACGACTCGTGCACCGGCTGCAGCAGCTGCGCCCGCCAGTGCCCCGTGCACGCCATCACCATGGTCCCGGAGGCCTGACATGCGCGTGACGATCGACGGCAACGAGGCCGCCGTGGACGTGGCCTACCGGCTCAACGAGCTGTGCGCCATCTATCCGATCACCCCGTCCTCGACGATGGCGGAGCTCGCCGACGAGTGGGCGAGCCACGGCCGGCAGAACGTCTGGGGCACAGTGCCGACCATCGTCGAGATGCAGAGCGAGGGGGGTGCCGCCGGGGCGCTGCATGGCGCGCTCCAGGGCGGAGCTCTGAGCACGACCTTCACCGCGTCGCAGGGGCTGCTCCTCATGATCCCCAACATGTACAAGATCGCTGGCGAGCTGACCTCGACGGTGTTTCACGTGGCCGCCAGATCCCTTGCTGCGCAAGGGCTGTCGATCTTCGGCGACCACTCCGACGTAATGGCCGTGCGGCAGACCGGGTTCGCGCTGCTCTCGTCGGCGTCGGTCCAGGAGGCGCACGACCTCGCCCTCGTCGCCCAGATGGCCACCCTCGAGACGAGGGTGCCGTTCCTCCACTTCTTCGACGGCTTCCGCACCTCGCACGAGATCAACACCGTCGAGCTCATCGACGACGCGGTCCTGCACGAGCTCGTGCCGGAGGATCTCGTCCGCGCGCACCGGCACCGGGCCCTGAGCCCCGAACGGCCCTTCATCCGGGGCACCGCGCAGAACCCCGACGTCTACTTCCAGGCCCGTGAGACGGTCAACCCCTACTACGCGCGGATCCCCGGGGTCGTCCAGGAGGCCATGGACCGGGTCGCGCAACACACCGGCCGCGCCTACGGCCTCGTCGACTACGCCGGGCACCCCGAGGCGGAGCGGGTCGTCGTCATCATGGGCTCGGGCGCCGAGACGGCCCGCGAGACCGTCGCCCACCTCGTCGCCGGGGGCATGAGGGTCGGCGTCATCCAGGTGCGCCTCTACCGGCCGTTCCCGGCCGCCGCGCTCGTCGCCGCGCTGCCGGCGACCGTGCGCCAGGTCGCCGTCCTCGACCGCACCAAGGAACCCGGGTCCAGCGGCGAGCCCCTGTTCCTCGACGTCATCGGCGCGCTCGCCGAGGCCCACGGCGCCGGCACCCTCGCGACGATGCCCCGGGTGATCGGAGGCCGCTACGGCCTGTCCTCCAAGGAGTTCACCCCCGGGATGGTGGCCGGGATCTTCGCCGAGCTCGCCGCCGAGAGCCCGCGGCCGCGCTTCACCGTCGGGATCATCGACGACGTCGGCGGCCTCAGCCTGCCCTACGACGCCGGCCTCGACATCGAGGAGCCGACGACCCTGCGGGCCGTCTTCTTCGGCATCGGCTCCGACGGCACGGTGGGGGCGAACAAGAACACCATCAAGATCCTCGGCGCCGACCCCTCCGTGAACGCCCAGGCCTACTTCGTCTACGACTCGAAGAAGTCCGGCGGGGTGACGGTGTCGCACCTGCGCTTCGGACCCACACCGATCCGGGCGCCCTACCTCGTCTCCAAGGCCGGGTTCGTCGGATGCCACCAGATGCGCCTCCTCGAGACCGTCGACGTCCTCGGCTGCGCGGCCGTCGGCGCCCGCGTCCTCCTCAACACCTCGACACCCCCGCAGGAGGTGTGGGACGCGCTCCCGCTGCCGGTGCAGCAGCAGGTCGTCGACAGGCACCTCACCCTGTATGCCGTGGACGCCGACTCCGTGGCCCGCGCCGCCGGGTTGCCGGGGCGCACCAACACCGTGCTCCAGACCTGCTTCTTCGCCATCTCGGGCGTGCTGCCCCGCGACGAGGCCATCGCTCGCGTCAAGGAGGCGATCAAGAAGACCTACAGCCGGCGCGGCCCCGAGGTGGTGCGCCGCAACGACGTCGCGGTCGACGCCGCCCTCGCGAACCTCCACGAGATCCCCGTACCCGAGTCGGCCGTGACGGGGCACGCCATGCCCGACATCGTGCCGGCCGACGCGCCCGAGTTCGTCCGCACCGTCACCGCCGCGATGATGTCGGGCCACGGCGACTCCCTGCCGGTGAGCGCCATGCCCGTGGACGGCACCTACCCGAGCGGCACCACGGCATACGAGAAGCGACGCATCAGCGACCTCGTGGCCGAGTGGGACCCCGACACGTGCATCCAGTGCGGTAACTGCAGCTTCGTCTGCCCGCACAGCGTCATCCGCTCCAAGTACTTCGACGAGAGCGCGCTCGACGCCGCCCCCGAGGGGTTTCCGTCGATGGCCCTCGACGCCGTCGGACTGCCGGGGGCGCGCTACACGCTCCAGGTCTATGTCGAGGACTGCACCGGTTGCGGGCTCTGCGTCGAGGCGTGCCCGGTCACGCCGGTGTCGATGGCCGGGATCGGCTCGGGGCGCGCCGCTGGGCTCGGTATGCCGTCCAGGCCGGGAGCCGCTTCTGCGGCGCCGCCGGGAGCGGCCGCGTCGGGGACGGCCGCGTCGGGGGCGGCCGCGTCGGGGGCGGCCGCGTCGGGGGCGGCCGCGTCGGGGGCGGCCTCGCCGCGCAAGGCGATCAACCTCGCCCCGGCCGACCCGCTGATCGAGCCGGGCCGGCGCGACATCGCCTTCTTCGAGAGCCTGCCTGTCAACGACCGGGCGCGGGTGGACTTCGGGACGGTGCGCGGCGCCCAGTTCCTCCAACCCCTGTTCGAGTTCTCGGGCGCCTGCGCCGGCTGCGGCGAGACGCCCTACGTCAAGCTCCTCACCCAGCTCTT
>JBBRZC010000127.1:0-10661 GCA_038237075.1 Actinomycetales bacterium | reverse complement strand
TACCAGCGCACCGGCATTCCCCGGCTGCTGCGCAGGTCTGGTGTCCTGCAACGACTCTCACCCACCCTCGCGGCGATGGAGTCGCTCGCTCCGCCATTGCAGCGGGCTGATCGCATCCCCGCCCACACCCCCGCCAGCGGGACCCGACGCGGCACCGTCGGCCTGCTCCTCGGCTGCGTCCAGCGCGAGTTCTTCCCCGACGTCAACGCCGCGACCGTGCGGGTGCTGCGCGCCGAGGGGTTCGACGTCGTCGCACCGCCGTCACAGGGCTGCTGCGGCGCGCTCTCCTCCCACAACGGGCGCGAGGAGGAGGCCATCGCGTTCGCGCGGGCCGTCATCGAGGAGTTCGAGCGCGCCGGCGTCGAGCACGTCGTGGTCAACTCGGCCGGGTGTGGCTCGGCGATGAAGGACTACGTGCACCTGCTCTCGGACGACCCGCAGTGGTCGGCACGCGCCGAGGCGATGAGCGCCCGGGTCCGCGACATCGCCGAGATCCTCGTCGAGGCCGGACCGGTCGCCACCCGGCATCCCCTCGACGTCACCGTGGCCTACCACGACGCGTGCCATCTCGGGCACGCCCAAGGGGTCCGCCGCCAGCCGCGTGAGCTGCTGCTCGGCATACCCGGCCTGGAGCTGCGCGAGATCGCAGACGCGGACCTGTGCTGCGGGTCGGCGGGGATCTACAACATCCTCAACCCGGAGCCGGCGCGCGAGCTCGGCGACCGCAAGGCCGCGAACGTCCTCGCCACCGGGGCCGCGCTGCTCGTCACCGCCAACCCGGGCTGCCTCATGCAGGTGGCCTCGTCCGTCGAGCGCGCCGGCGGCCACGTCGCGCTCGCCCACACCGTCGAGGTGCTCGACGCCTCGATCCGAGGGCTGTCGGCGGGGGCCCTCGGTGTCTCGTCCCCCCGTGAACCCACGGTCGGAGCAGGTTCCTCCCGAACCCAGTGAGGTCAACATGTACAAACCGGTTCTCGACGCCGTCGGCGGGTCACTCTTCCTCACCGCCCTCGTGGCCATGCTTCCGCTGGTCGTCCTCTTCGTGCTGCTCGGCGCGTTGCGGATGACGGCGTGGAAGGCCGCCCTCATCGCCCTCGCCGTCGCGGTGCTCACGGCCGTCCTCGGATACTCCATGCCGCTCGGGCAGGCCCTGCTCGCGGGCACCGAGGGCGCGGCGTTCGGCTTCTTCCCCATCCTGTGGATCGTCATCAACGCGATCTGGGTCTACAACATGACCGTCGTCACGGGGCACTTCGACGTCCTGAGGCGCTCGTTCGCCACGGTCAGCGACGACCAGCGGGTCCAGGCCGTCATCATCGCCTTCTGCTTCGGGGCGCTCCTCGAGGCGCTGGCCGGGTTCGGCACGCCGGTGGCGATCACCAGCGTCATGCTCATCGCCCTCGGGTTCAAGCCGATCAAGGCCGCTATCGTCGCCCTCGTCGCCAACACGGCCCCCGTGGCGTTCGGCGCCCTCGCCGTGCCGATCACGACGCTGGCCACGGTGAGCGGGCTGCCGGAGCACGAGCTCGCCCAGATGGTCGGCCGGCAGACGCCGTTGCTCGGGGTGTTCGTGCCGATGGCGCTCGTCTTCATCATCGACGGGTTCAAGGGCGTGCGCGAGACGCTCCCGGCCACGCTGACCTGCGGCATCGCCTTCGCGGTCGCGCAGTTCGTCACGTCGAACTACATCTCGACCCAGCTCACCGACATCGTCGCGGCCCTCGTCGGTGCTCTCTCCGTCGTCATCCTGCTGCGCTTCTGGCAGCCCAAGCACCACTACGTCGAGGCCCCCGACACCGACCTCGCCGTCGACGCAGCGGCCGACTCGGCCGGCCGCGCCGCCGCCTCGGCCGGCCGGGCCGCGGCCCGCGCGGGGGCGCCCGCTGCCGGCAAGCCCGGCGGCGCGCCGCGTGGCGGCGGTGGAGACGACCACCCCGTCGGCCAGGGCGTGGGCACCCTGGCCGAGATCGCCGAGCGCGACCGGCTGTCCCACGACACGACGTCCGACGTCGTCAAGGCCTACGCGCCCTACCTCGTCATCGTCGTCCTGTTCATCCTCGCCCAGATTCCGGGCATCAAGGACTTCTTCAACCTCAAGGCCGCCAACCCGTCCTTCACGTGGCCGGGGCTCGACCTCCAGACGTCCGCCGGCAAGCCCTCGGCCATCCCGACTTTCCGGCTCAACTGGCTCTCGGCCGCCGGCACGCTGATGATCATCTCCGGCCTCATCACCATCCCCATCATCGGGATCACCCCGCGACAGGCGCTGCGGGCGTATGGCGCCACGTACCGGCAGCTCGCCACGGCGATCGTCACCGTCATGGCCGTGCTCGGGCTGGCCTACGTCATGAACGCCTCCGGCGAGACCGCCACCCTGGGCAAGTGGCTCGCCGCCTCGGGCAGCCTCTTCGCCATCCTCTCGCCGATCCTCGGCTGGCTCGGCGTCGCCGTCACCGGGTCGGACACCTCGTCGAACAGCCTCTTCGGCGCGCTTCAGGTCCAGGCGGCGAAGCAGACGGGGCTGTCGCCCCTGCTCATGGCCGCGGCGAACTCCTCTGGTGGCGTCCTCGGCAAGATGATCTCGCCCCAGAACCTCGCCATCGCGGCCGGCGCCGTGGCGATGTCCGGCAAGGAGGGCGACATCTTCCGCCGCGTGCTCCTCTGGTCGCTGGGGTTCCTGTTCTTCATGTGCGTCATCGTCTTCCTCCAGTCGACGCCGGTGCTCGGGTGGATGGTCCCGTGACCCGACGCGGGCGCGGCATACCGAGTGGTGGTGCCGCGTCCACTGCGCCGCCGCCAGGCCCAGCGCGTAGCGTCACCGTTGTCGAAGGGAGGGACCGGTCGTGAAGGTCGCCCTCATGCTCACCTGCATCAACGACACGCTCTTCCCCGAGACGGGCAAGTCCGTGGTGCGGCTGCTGCGCCGGCTCGGGGTCGAGGTCGACTTCCCGCCGGCGCAGACGTGCTGCGGGCAGCCGATGATCAACACCGGCTACCTCGACGAGGCCGTGCCCGTCGTGCGTCAGTTCGTCCGGGCGTTCGACGGCTACGACGCCGTCGTCGCCCCCTCGGGGTCGTGCGTCGGCTCCGTGCGCCACCAGCACGACATGGTGGCGCACCGCTCGGGCGACTCGGCGCTCGTCGCGGCGGTGGCCCGCACCAGCCCGCGCACCTACGAGCTGAGCGAGTTCCTCGTCGACGTGCTCGGGGTGGAGGACGTCGGCGCGTACTTCCCCCACAAGGTCACCTACCACCCGACCTGCCACTCGCTGCGGGCCCTCGGCGTCGGTGACCGCCCGACCCGGCTGCTGCAAGCCGTGCGAGGGCTGCGCCTCGTCGAGCTGCCGGCGGCCGAGGAGTGCTGCGGCTTCGGGGGCACGTTCGCCGTGAAGAACGCCGAGACGTCCGTCGCGATGGGCGCCGACAAGGTACGGCACGCCCGCGAGAGCGGCGCCGAGGTCCTCGTCGCCGGCGACAACTCGTGCCTCATGCACATGGGCGGGATCCTCTCGCGCCAGCAGGGCGGGATGCGCGTCATGCACCTCGCCGAGATCCTCGCCAAGACGGAGGACGACTGATGCGGATGCCGTGCCGTCACCACCCCGGGGCCGCTCACGCCGGAGCCGCCAACCGCAGAGTCACCAACGGCAGAGTCACCAACCGCAGAGTCACCAACCGCAGGGCCGGTCACCGCTGATGGGGGCCACCTTCGTCGGGATGCCGCCGTTCCCGCAGGCCGCGCACACCGCCCTGGCCGACACCCAGCTGCGGGCCAACCTCGCGCACGCCACGCACACCATCCGCGACAAGCGGGCCCGCGTCGTCAGCGAGGTCGAGGCCTGGGAGGCGCTGCGGGTGCGGGGAGCGGCGATCAAGGACGACATGCTCGCCCACCTCGACGAGCACCTCGTGACCCTCGAGGAGTCGCTCATCGCCCAGGGGGCCGTCGTCCACTGGGCCCGCGACGCGGCCGAGGCGTGCGAGATCGTCGCGCAGGTCGTGCGAGACCACGGGGCCACCGAGGTCGTCAAGGTCAAGTCGATGGCGACCGTGGAGATCGAGCTCAACGAGGCCCTCGCGGCATACGGGATCTCCGCCTGGGAGACCGACCTCGCCGAGCTCATCGTCCAGCTCGGCGACGACCTCCCGTCCCACATCCTCGTGCCGGCGATCCACCGCAACCGCGCCGAGATCCGCGAGATCTTCCGGACCAAGATGGCCGGCGTGGGGCGCCCGGCCCCGGAGGGCCTCAGCGACGACCCCGCCGACCTCGCGGGCGCCGCGCGGCTGCACCTGCGGGAGAAGTTCCTGCGCGCCCGGGTGGCGATCTCGGGGGCCAACTTCGCCATCGCGGAGACCGGCACGCTGGTCGTCGTCGAGTCGGAGGGCAACGGCCGGATGTGCCTCACCCTGCCCGACGTCCTCATCAGCGTGGTCGGCATCGAGAAGGTGCTACCGCGTTTCGCCGACCTCGACGTCTTCCTCCAGCTCCTTCCCCGATCCAGCACGGGGGAGCGGATGAACCCCTACACCTCGACGTGGTCGGGGGTCACTCCCGGTGACGGCCCGCAGGAGGTCCACGTCGTCCTGCTCGACAACGGGCGCACCAACGTCCTCGCCGACGAGGTGGGCCGTCAGGCGCTGCGCTGCATCCGGTGCTCGGCCTGCCTCAACGTCTGCCCGGTCTACGAGCGCACCGGCGGGCACGCCTACGGCTCGGTCTACCCCGGCCCGATCGGGGCGATCCTCAACCCGCTGCTGCGCGGCGTCGGGCACGACGCGCAGATCGACTCGCTGCCCTATGCCTCCAGCCTGTGCGGCCGCTGCTACGAGGTGTGCCCGGTGAAGATCGACATCCCCGAGGTCCTCGTGCACCTGCGGTCGAAGGTCGTCGACGCCCACCGTGACGGCCGGCCCAAGGGGTGGGACGTCGCGATGCGGGCCACCTCGATGCTCTTCTCCAGCGGGGAGCGGATGCGGTTCGCCGTCAAGTCCGAGGGCGTCGTGAACAGGGTCGTCACGGCGTTCAGCCACCGCACCCTGCCGGGCGGCCGGGTCGCGATCGGCCGGATCCCCGGTCCCGGTGCGGCCTGGACGGACGCCCGCGACCTGCCGGCACCGCCGCGCGAGTCGTTCCGGGCGTGGTGGAAGGCCACCGACGGCGGCCGCAACGAGCCCCCGACCAGGCACCCGCAGCCGGGGGGCACCCCGTGAGCGCTCGCGCGGACATCCTCGCCCGGATCCGTTCGGCGCTGGGACCGTCGCCGACGCCCACGGGCAGCCCGATGCCCGCGGCGACGGATCCGGCGCAGACCGACCCTCCGGCGTCCGCTGCGGGCGGCTCCCCGACGCCCGTGGCGCAGGAGCGGGAGGAGGTCGTCGGGCTCTTCGTCGAGCGGGTGGCCGACTACCGCGCGGTCGTCGTGCGGTGTATGCCGGGCGAGGTCGCCGACAAGGTCCGCGAGGGTCTCGGCGAGTCCGTGAAGGTCGTGGTCCCCGAGGGCTTTCCCGACGAGTGGCTCGGGCTCCCCGACGGCGCGCAACGGCTCGACGACGACCACCTCACGTCGCAGGTCCTCGACGGCGTGGACGCCGTCGTCACCACGGCCACCGTGGGCATCGCGGTCACGGGCACGATCATCCTCGACCACGGTCCCGGGCAGGGCCGGCGCGCCCTGAGCCTCGTCCCCGACCGCCATGTGTGCGTGGTGCGCGTGGAAGAGGTCGTCCCCGACGTCCCCGACGCGGTGGCCCGGCTCGACCCGGCGCGTGCGATGACGTGGATCAGCGGTCCCAGCGCGACGAGCGACATCGAGCTCGACCGGGTCGAGGGGGTCCACGGCCCCCGGACGCTGCACGTCGTCGTCGTCGACGGATAGGTTGGGGCGTATGGGTTCTCCCCCCGCCGCCGCTGCCTCGCCCGCCCCCGTTCCCACCGCTGCCGAGCTCGCGCCGGCCGACCTCGCCTTCCTCGAGTCCCAGACCCGCTCGCTCGTCGACTTCGCCCGCGGCAGTGCCCATCCGGACGGCGGGTTCGGCTGGCTGGACGACGACGGAGCCGTCATCCTCGACCATCCCGTCGAGCTGTGGGTCACCTGCCGGATGACCCACGTGTTCGCCCTCGCCGAGCTGCTCGGCGACGCGACGGTCGGCCCGCTCGTCGACCACGGGCTCGCCGCCCTGCGCGACCGGCTCCACGACGACGAGCACGGCGGCTGGTTCGCCGCCGTCGACTCGTACGGCCCCGAGGGTTCGTCCCGCCCTGCGGACGACACCAAGCAGTGCTACGCCCACGCCTTCGTCGTCCTCGCCACGGCCAGCGCGACGGCGGCCGGGCACGACGGCGCCCGGGCCCTGCTCGACGACGCCCTCGACGTCTTCGACCGCCGGTTCTGGCAGGACGGCGACGGGATGGCCGCCGACCTGTGGGACCGGGGGTTCACCCGGCTCGACCCCTACCGGGGGGTGAACGCCAACATGCACACCGTCGAGGCGCTCCTCGCGGCCCACGACGTCACCGGCGAGCCGGTGCTGCTCGACCGGGCCGCGACGATCGTCGAGCACGTCGTCCACGGCTTCGCCCGCGGAAACGGGTTCCGGCTGCCGGAGCACTACGACCAGGCCTGGCACGTGCAGCTCGACTACAACCGCGACAACCCGGCCGACCGCTTCCGCCCCTACGGCGTCACCATCGGCCACCTCCTCGAGTGGTCACGGCTGGCCCTGCACGTGCGCTCCGCGCTCGGCGACCGGGCGCCGGAGTGGCTGATGGCCGACGCCCGCTCGCTCTTCGAGGCCGGAGTCCGGGACGGGTGGTCCGTCGACGGGGCGGAGGGCTTCGTCTACACCACCGACTTCGAGGGCGCCCCGGTCGTGCGCGACCGGCTGCACTGGGTCGTCACCGAGGCGATCTCGACGGCCTGGACGCTGGCTCTCCTCACGGGGGAGCAGTCCTACCGTGACTGGTACGACGGCTGGGTCGCGCACGCCCAGGCCCTCTTCGTTGACACCGCGCGCGGCTCGTGGCACCACGAGCTCGACCCAGCGAACCGTCCTGCGTGCCGCGTCTGGGAGGGCAAGCCCGACGTCTACCACGCATACCAGGCGATGCTCCTGCCACGGCTCGGCGAGGTCACCTCGTTCGTCGATGGCGTCCTCGTCACCCGCGGGCAGACCCGCGGCTGACGCCTGACCAGGCGGCATACCGATTTCTTCCCCGCCGAGGCGAGCGTGTAGTCTCTGCGACGCAGACCGGGCGGGCCCAGCCCCGCCCGCGCCCCAATAGCTCAGTCGGTAGAGCGTTTCCATGGTAAGGAAAAGGTCTAGGGTTCGATTCCCTATTGGGGCTCTGGTCCTTGGGCCGCGCCGCGTTCGCGCAGGTGCGGTGCGGGCCACCAGGGCGGGGTAGCTCAGCTGGTTAGAGCGCACGACTCATAATCGTGAGGTCGCGGGATCGAGCCCCGCTCCCGCTACGCAGGGCGTCGCACCGGTGACGATTTTCTCGTTGCCCGGCGCGTCGCCTATGATCGTACGTCGCGTCCCGTCAGTCGTAGCACCCCATCAGTTCGAGAGCAGGTTGTCCCGTGGCCAGCAAGAGCGTCGACGTCCGTCCCAAGATCACCATGGCGTGTGTGGACTGCAAGAACCGCAACTACATCACCAAGAAGAACCGCCGCAACAACCCTGACCGGCTGGAGCTGGCGAAGTTCTGCCCCAACTGCGGCAAGCAGACCTCGCACCGCGAGACCCGCTGAGTCCCACCCCCCACATCGTGCACCGCTCCTCCGGCCCCGGCCGGGGGAGCGGTCGTCGTTCCGGGTAATAGGGTTGCGGCCATGTCGGTCAACGCAGACTTCGTCGGACGCAGCTACCCGCCCACCCCCCCGTATGCCGTCGGCTCGGCCAAGATCCGCGAGTTCGCCGAGGCGGTCGGCTCGGCCGACCCGGTGCACGTGGACCGCGAGGTGGCGCTGGCCCGCGGTTATCGCGACGTCATCGCCCCGCCGACCTTCGCCGTCCTCATCGCCCAGCAGTGCGACGCCCAGCTGGTCCGCGACCCCGAGGCCGGCATCGACTACAGCCGGGTCGTGCACGGCGAGCAGCGCTTCACCCACCACCGCCCCATCACCGCCGGTGACGACGTCGTCGGGGTCCTGCACGTCGACGCGGTCAAGGCCGCCGGCGGGCACACCATGGTGACGACCCGCGCCGAGCTCAGCGCCGGTGGCGAGGACGTCTGCACGGCGATGTCGACCATCGTCATCCGGGGCGGTGCGTGATGGGCGTCCTCGCCGTCGCCGACGTCCAGGCCGGTCAGTCGCTGCCCGGGAGGACCGTGCACGTCGAGCGGGCGACGCTCGTCCAGTACGCAGGCGCCTCCCTCGACCGCAACCGCATCCACTGGGACGAGCGGTTCGCCAGGTCCGTGGGCCTGCCCGACGTCATCGCCCATGGCATGTTCACCATGGGCTCGGCGGTCACGGTGGTCACCGACTGGGTGGGTGACGCCGGCCGCGTCCTCGAGTACGGCGTCCGCTTCACCAACCCTGTGGTCGTGCCCTACGACGGGGGCGCCGACGTCGTGGTGGACGGGATCGTCAAGAGCGTCGACATCGAGTCACGACGGGCCACGGTCGAGCTGACGGCCACCTGCCTCGGCGACAAGGTCCTCGGCCGCGCGCTGGCCGTCGTCCAGCTCGACTGACCGACCGACCGACGATACTGACGACACCGATGCGTGCGGAGCACGGGGTCGCCCTCGCCGACCTCACGACGATGCACGTCGGAGGACCCGCCGCACGGCTGGTCCGGGTCGCGACGAGCGACGAGCTGGTCGACGCGGTCCGCGAGGTCGACGACGCTGACGAGCCGTTGCTCCTCGTCGGCGGCGGCTCGAACCTCGTCGTCGCCGACGAGGGGTTCGCGGGCACCGTCGTCCACGTCGACACGACAGGTATCGCCGTGGAGTCGGACGACCGGTGCGGCGGTGCCAACGTCCGGGTCGCCGCCGGCGAGGTGTGGGACGACGTCGTCGCGCGGGCCGTCGCCGAGGGCTGGTCCGGCATCGAGGCCCTGTCCGGGATCCCCGGCTCGACCGGAGCGACGCCGATCCAGAACGTCGGAGCCTACGGTCAGGAGGTCGCCGAGACGGTCGCGCAGGTCCGGGTCTGGGACCGCCAGAAACAGCAGGTGCGCACCCTCTTCGGGTCCGACTGCGGGTTCTCCTACCGGGACTCACGGTTCAAGGGCGGCGACGGCGCGGGGGGACGCTACGTCGTCCTCGACGTCCTCTTCCAGCTGCGGGTGGCCGACCTGTCGGAGCCGGTGCGCTACACCGACCTCGCCCGCGCCCTCGGTGTCGAGGTCGGCGCGCGCGTGCCGCTGGCGAACGCCCGGGAGGCGGTCCTGGGCCTGCGGCGGGCGCGGGGGATGGTCCTCGACGAGGCCGACCACGACACGTGGAGCTGCGGTTCCTTCTTCACCAACCCGATCCTGCCCGCGCGCGAGTTCGACGCCCTCGCCGAGCGCGTGGCCAGGCGGCTGGGACCCGACGCGGCACCGTTGCCGGGCTTTCCCGACGGCGGCGGCCACGTCAAGACCGTCGCGGCCTGGCTCATCGACCGGGCCGGCTTCGGCAAGGGGCACGGCATACCGGGTCCAGCCGCCCTCTCGACGAAGCACACCCTCGCCGTGACGAACCGGGGCGGGGCGTCGACGCACGACGTCCTCGCTCTCGCCCGCGAGGTGCGGGACGGCGTCGACGAGGCGTTCGGGATCCGGCTCGTCAGCGAGCCCGTCCTCGTCGGCGTCAGCCTCTGACCGAGGCCGAGCCGGGCTCGGCCCGTAGCCAGCCGTCGACGTCCCGCAGCGCCGCGCGCCGCACCGCGTCCGGGGCGCTGCTGCCGCGGATGCTGTCCCGGGCGAGCTCGGCGAGCTCGGTGTCGGTGAACCCCAGAGCGTCACGGGCGAGCTCGTACTGCGCCGCCAGCCTCGAGCCGAAGAGGAGGGGGTCGTCGGCGCCGAGGGCGACCGGCACGCCGGCGTCCACAAGGGTCCGCAGGGGGACCTGCTCCGCTGCGGCGAACACCCCGAGCGCGACGTTGCTGCCGGGGCACACCTCGAGGGTGACCCCCGACTCGATGACCTGCTCGAGAGCCCCGGGGTCCTCCACGGACCGCACCCCGTGACCGATCCGGTCCGGTCGCAGGACCGTCAGGGTGTCCTGGACGGACGACGGCCCGAGCAGCTCGCCGCCGTGCGGCACGAGGGGCAGGCCTCCGCGCCGGGCGATCTCGAACGCGGGAGCGAAGTCGAGCAGCGACCCCCGGCGCTCGTCGTTGCTCAGCCCGAAACCCACGACGTGACCGGACCCCGAGCCGGCATACCGGAGCGCCAGCCGGGCGAGGGTGCGGGCGTCGAGGGGGTGGCGGATCCGGCTCGCGGCGACGACGACCCCGACCCCGATGCCCTGCTCGACCGCCGCCGCCCGAGCCTCGTCGAGGACGATCTCCAGGGCTGGCGTGATGCCACCGACCCAGGGGGCGTAGGACGACGGCTCGACCTGGATCTCGAGCCAGCGCGACCCCTCGGCCGCGTCGTCGGCGACCGCCTCGCGCACGATCCGGCGCAGGTCCGCCTCGCCGCGGACGCACGACCGAGCG
>JBBRZC010000126.1:0-10842 GCA_038237075.1 Actinomycetales bacterium | reverse complement strand
TGTCGGTCGGCCCGGCGCCTGCGAGCTCAGATGTTCGGGCGGCCAGGCGCCCGGTAGACCCATCCGGCCGACTGCCACCGCACCGGGTCGAGGGCGTTGCGGCCGTCGATGATGTGGCGCTGCGCGACCAGCCGGCCGACCACCGCGGGGTCCAGCGCCCGGTACTCGGCCCACTCGGTGAGGTGAAGGACGACGTCGGCTCCGGCGACGGCTTCCTCGACGGTGTCCGCGTAGGACAGCTCCGGTCGCACCGCCTTCGCCGCCGGGATGGCCTTGGGGTCGTGAACGACGACGCTGGCCCCGGCCAGCTGGGCGGCCGCGGCGACATCGAGCGCGGGGGAGTCGCGCACGTCGTCGCTGTTCGGCTTGAACGCGGCACCGAGCACGGTGACCCGTCGCCCGGTCAGCGACCCACCGCACTGCTCCCGGGCGAGGTCGACCATCCGGGCGCGGCGCCGTCCGTTGATGGCGTCCACCTCGCGCAGGAACGTCAGCGCCTGGTCGGCCCCGAGCTCGCCCGCGCGGGCCATGAAGGCCCGGATGTCCTTGGGGAGGCAGCCGCCGCCGAACCCGACGCCGGCGCCGAGGAACTTGCGGCCGATGCGCTCGTCCATCCCGATCGCGTCGGCGAGGCGAAGGACGTCGCCGCCGGCGGTCTCGCACACCTCGGCCATGGCGTTGATGAACGAGATCTTCGTCGCGAGAAAGGCGTTGGCGGCGACCTTGACGAGCTCCGCGGTGACGATGTCGACGACGAGCCGCGGGCTGCCCTGGGCGATGGCGCTCGCGTAGACCTCGTCGAGCAGGGCGGTGTCGGCGTCCCCGTGCGGGCCCTCGATGCCGTAGACGAGCCGGTCTGGCGCGACCGTGTCCTCGATGGCGAAGCCCTCGCGGAGAAACTCGGGGTTCCACGCCACTCGCACGTCAACCCCGGCGGGTGAGAGCTTCTCGAGGTGCCGACGCACGATGCGGGCGGTGCCGACCGGCACCGTCGACTTGCCGACGACGAGCGCCCCGGCGCGCACGTACGGGGCCAGGGCGTCGACGGCCGCGAAGACGTAGCTGGTGTCCGCGGCATACTCGCCGGGTTTCTGTGGTGTCCCCACGCAGATGAAGTGGACGTCGGCCTCCGCGGCCGCGGCGATGTCGGTGGTGAAGGAGAGGCGACCGGTCGCGAGGGTCTCGGCGAGGAGGTCGTCGAGCCCCGGCTCGAAGAGCGGCGCGTGGCCGCCGTTGAGGGACGCGACCTTCGGCGCGTTCGCGTCGATCCCGACCACGGTGTGCCCCATCCGGGCCATGCAGGCGGCATGGACCGCGCCGAGGTAGCCGGTGCCGATGACGGAGATGCAAAGGGTCACGAGGCCGAGTGTACGTAGGCGGGCGGGCGGGCCGGCCGACCGCCGTCCGGTAGGGTAACCGGCGTCCAGCGCCTGGCCAGGTAGCACGCTCGACGGGAGTGGGGTCACATGCGTCGGCGGCCCACCGGCCCG
Source organism: Actinomycetales bacterium (assembly GCA_038237075.1). Classification (GTDB taxonomy): domain Bacteria; phylum Actinomycetota; class Actinomycetes; order Actinomycetales; family Dermatophilaceae; genus Lapillicoccus. Next base: position 9,352 of record JBBRZC010000126.1, on the reverse strand, counting down.
GGGATAGCAGGCCTCGACCTGCTGCTCGTCGGGCTCGTCGTCGTCTTCGGCGCGGTGACGCTCGGCGCGGGGCTGCTCGGCCGGACGCTGCTCATCGACGTCAACCTCCTCACCCAGTTCCAGCCGTGGAAGGCGTTGCGGGGCACGTCGATCGACACGACGAACATCTGCCGCTCCGACACGGTGGACTTCTTCATGCCGGGCATCGCGGAGATCCGCCGGGCCCTGTTCGCGGGCAGCTACCCCGCATGGTCGCCCTACGGGGTCGGCGGCACCCCCCTCGGGACGCCGAACTACGGTCAGCTCAGCCCGCTCTCGCTCCCCTACTACGTCATGCCGCTCTGGCTGGCGCCGGCCTTCGTCAAGCTGGGCCAGCTCGTCGCCGTCCTCCTCGGAAGCGTCCTCTTCCTCCGTCGGCTGGGCTCGAGCCTGGCAGCCGGACTGCTCGCCGGGCTGGTTTTCTTCACGTCGGGGTTCATGGTGAGCTGGACGAACTGGCCACAGACGCAGGTGGCAGCGCTGGTCCCGTTGCTCTTCTGGGCCGCCGAGCGCCTTGCGCAGCAACGACAGCTGCGGTATGCCGTGCCGCTCGCCCTCGTCGTCACGGCCATGGTGCTCGGCGGCTTCCCGGCCGTCACCGGCATGGCGCTCTACCTCGCCGCGGTGTACTTCGTCGTCCGGCTCGTCGTCCTCAACCGGGGCGCGCCGCGCAGGATCGGGCACGGCGTCGTGTCTGCCGTCGTGGGGCTCGGGCTGGCCGGCATGCTGTCGGCGTTCCAGCTGCTGCCCTTCGTGGCCCAGCTCGCGGGGGTGGACCTGTCCTACCGCGACGAGGTCTTGGGCAGCCACTCGCCGTTCGACAGCCTCGTCACCCTCGTCGCGGCCGACGCCCAGGGGACGTGCGTCGGGGGTGCCTGGACAAGTACGGTCATCCCCATCGAGAGCATCGCCTTCGTCGGCGCCGGTGCCGTCGTCCTCGCGCTCGTCGCCGTGGCGTGGCCCCCCGCGAGGACGGGCCGGGCGGCGCCTCGCGGGGTCGTCGCCGTCATGGCCCTCGCGGCCGCCATGATCGTCGTCGTCGGCTGGGTCGGCGGACCGCTCCTCGTTGCGGTCCAGGCGCTGCCGGTGTTCTCCAACAACCCGATCGGTCGCATCCGGTCGCTGCTGGGGTTCGTCCTCGCAGTGCTGGCCGGGCTCGGTTTCGACCGGCTGGTTCGCGCCGTCGAGCACCAGCCCCCGGACACGGACACGGACACGGACGCGGCCACCGGACGGAGAGGGCGCCGAGGGCGTCTGGTGCGGCCCGTGCTCGTCATGCTCGTGACCCTGGCCTTCGGGGGTGCCGTCGCCGTGAGCGCGCGCCGGGCCGCGGTGGCCGCGCAGGCCGAGGACGTCCTGCTGGCGAGCCTGCGGCTGCCCTCGGTGATCCTCGTCGCCACGGTGCTGCTCGTCGTGGTCGTCTGGTGGGGGCAGCGGCACCGGGGGGCGGCGCGGCTCAGGTGGGCGGGGACGGCGGCCGTGGCCGTGCTCGTCGTGGCGCAGGGGGCCCGCTTCGCGCACAGCGACCTCGGGGACAGCGACCGGGACAGCTTCTATCCCGTCACCTCGACCCACGCCTTCCTGCAGGCCAGCCTCGGCGCGGAGCGCTTCTCGGGGGCGGACCTCGTCGGCCTTCCGGCGACGGCCCCGTTCTACGAGATCCGTTCGCCGACGGGGCACCAGTTCACCCCCCCGACGTGGTGGGACCTGCTGCTGGCGGCCGACCCCCGCGCTCGGGTGTCTGCGACCTACTCCGGCTTCACGTCGACCACCTTTGGCACCACGACGAGCGTCGGACACGCGCCGCTGCTGGACCAGCTCTCCGTGAGGTACTGGCTCGCCCCGGACGACCAGGCCAGCGGCACCGTCGCCCCGCCGAGCGGCCGGACGTCGGTGACCACCGTGCGGTCCGGCCAGACGGTCAGCTGTCAGATCCCGTCCGGGCCGCTGCGGGCGGCCGTCGTCGATGTCGGTGCGGCCGTCCCCGCTCCCCGCACCGGGCCGGCGCCGACCATGTCCGTCGTTCTCCACACCCCCTCGGGAGACCTCACGGGCGCCCGCTACCTCGGCACGGGGCTCGCGGCGGCGGGGCCGCTCGCGATTCCCGTCCCGGGCGAGGACCTCGCGCGCGGTGGCGCGCTCACGGCATACCTCACCATCACCGGGCTCGACCAGGGCCTGCCCCTCGGCTCGGACGGGACGAACCCCGTGTGCGGGACGGTGGCTCCCGCGGCCGACGGTCTCAAGCTCGTCCACGCGGCACCGGGCGCGGTGGTCTACCAACGGCTGAGCAGCCTGCCGAGGGTCCGGTGGGCCAGCGCGAGCAGGGTCGTGACCGACGTCACCGAAAGGGTCACGGCCCTGACCGCCGGCGTCGGCGCCGACACGGTACTCCTTGGGTCACCGGGGCCGCCGGCTGCCGGGAAGCCCGCCACCGTGCAGGTCACCGCCGACGGTGGCGACACCGTCGCGGCGACCGTCACCGCGCAGGGCAATGGCTACCTCGTCGTCGCCGACTCGATGCAGCAGCAAGGGTGGTCGGCCACCCTCGACGGACGGCCGGCCGACCTCGTGCCCGCGAACCACGCGTTCGTGGCGGTGGCCGTGCCGGCCGGGAGGCACGACGTGCGGGTCCACTACGCCGTGCCGGGCCTGCAGGCCGGGGGGCTGACCAGCCTGGCGGGACTCGTCGGGGTCGCGGGCATCCTGCTGTGGCCGCGGTTTCGGAGCGCCGCTCGGCGGCGCCGCTCCGACCGGTCGACCCCGCGCGGACGGTACTCTGAACGCGTCCTGCGAGAAAGGTCCGTCGGTGAAGCTGGTCGTCCAGGTGCCGTGTCTCAACGAGGAGGAGACGCTGCCCCTCGTGCTCGAGTCGATCCCCCGCGCCATCCCGGGCATCGACGAGATCGTCATCCTCATCATCGACGACGGGTCCACCGACGCGACCGTCGACGTCGCCCGCGCCCACGGGGTGCAGCACATCGTGCGGCACGCCCGCAACCGTGGCCTGGGTCGCTCCTTCCACGACGGCGTCCAGACGGCACTGGCTCTCGGTGCCGACATCGTCGTCAACACCGACGGCGACAACCAGTACCCGCAGGAGCGGATCGCCGACCTTGTCCAGCCGATCCTGCGGGGTGAGGCCGAGGTGGTCATCGCTGACCGGCAGGTCCACACGGTCGAGCACTTCTCGAGGTCGAAGGTCGCGCTGCAGAGACTGGGCAGCCACATCGTCAACCAGGCCGCCGGCACCGACCTGCCCGATGCCGCGAGCGGGTTCCGGGCCTACTCGCGCGAGGCCTTGATGCTCCTCAACACGACGACGCGGTTCAGCTACTGCGTGGAGACGATCATCCAGGCCGGCAACAAGCGGCTCCGGATCGCCAGCCTCCCGGTCACGACGAACCCGAAGACCCGCGAGTCCCGCCTCTTCAAGTCCACGCGGGAGCACGTCTTCAAGTCGGCCATGGCCATCATCCGGTCCTACATCATGTACAAGCCGTATGCGATCTTCGGGACGCTGACCCTGTTCTTCGGGCTGCTCGGGCTGGCGCCGTTCCTGCGCTACGCGTACCTGCAGGCGACCGACCAGGGCGGCAACCACGTGCAGTCGCTGCTGCTCGGTGTGGCCAGCATCCTCGCGGCATGCATGTCGGTGATGCTCGGCATCATCTCCGACCTCATCCGCACCAACCGCATCCTCATCGAGGACACCCTCGAGCACACCAAGAAGATGCGGTTCGGGATCTCCGCCGCGGAGGCGCTGGCCCGGCAGGAGCCGGCAGAGGAGGAGCTCGCGGAGCAGGAGCTCGCGGAGGCGGCCCGGGTCCGGGTCCTGACCGGCTGACCGACGTGGGCGGCCCCCCGTATCCCGGGCCGTCTCCGGCACCTCTTGAGGGGGAGTGCGACCCGGGGGGTCGCGCCACACCGAGAGGACCATTCGCATGCCCACATCGCCACGCGCCGACGAGCGCCCGATCAGGGTGCAGAAGCAGCACCTCGTCCTGCGCGCCCAGCAGCCCGCCCTCCTGCTCGCCAACCCGAACCACTTCGGGACGTCCGCGACCTCCCACCTCGCGGTCGGCGTCGCCATCGCGGGCAACACCGCGTTCGAGCAGCTCACCTGCGTCGGCCTCAACACGGCCCTCGACCAGGCGGAGGCTGTCGTCCGGGTCAAGGCCAACAACGGATACGGCGGCACGCTCTGCGACGGCGGTTCGCGCGAGTACGTGCGCTTCTACCTCTCGTACGACGGCGGCGGCTCGTGGACCGACCTCGGCGCCGACTCGTTCGACGTCCACGACACGACCGGCGCCCGACCGCTCGACTTCGCGGTCAACCTCCCCGTGCCAGTGCGGCACCGCTGGTGCTTCCAGCAGAACCAGCCGACGCTGCGGGCGATCCTCTCGTGGAGCCAGCCGCCCACGCCCGGCGACCCGTTCTTCACCCCGATCTGGGGCAACGTCGTCGATGTGACCGTCGCGCCCACCGGTTCGCAGCTCCTGGTCCTCGGCGACCTCGTCGCGGCGCTCGACGTCAAGCTGCCCGGCCCGATCGAGGCCCTCGTCGACGTGCAGCAGCCCCTCGAGCTGAAGAGCCCCGTACCCGCGGCCCTTGCCGACCTCGCACCGCTCTACCTCAAGCAGGACATCGCGCCGCACCGGTTCGTCTTCCCCCACATCCAGGAGGCGCTCAAGGCATCCCTCGTCGTGGCGGCTGGCGGGCCGCGGGCCCCGGCGAGCACGTCGGGCGGCTTCACCCTCCCACTCGACCTCGCCTCGCTCGGCCTCGACCTCACCGACATCCTCGGGGCACTGGCCAAGACCAACGGCAACACCGACTTCGAGGAGCTCGGCTGCATCGGCTACGACCCGGCCGAGGACGCCCTCGTCGGCGTGCTCACCGTCAAGCGCCCCAGCGGCTACTCCGGCGGCCCGTGCACCGCGGGGAGTCTCGAGTACGTCGCCTTCTGGGTCGACTGGGGGGCCGGCTTCGGGTATGCCGGGACGGCGAGCACCACGGTCCACGACGAGTCGGTGCCCGTCGACGGCCTGCGGTATGCCGTGTACCTGCCGGTCGCGACGTTCACCCACCGGCAGGCCTGCGTCGACGGTCCGGTCGAACCCCGGGTCCGGGCGATCCTGTCGTGGGCCTCGGCGCCGCCGCCGTCGAACCCGGACTGGGTTCCGGCGTGGGGCAACCGGGTCGAGACGACGATCCAGCTGCCGGCCGGGGTCGTCACCGGTCTGCGACCCGTCGTCGACGCCATCAGCGGCGTCCCGGTGTGCTCGATCGACCAGGGCGACGGCCGCACCGTCGGAGCCGACCAGCCCTTCGGAGCGGTGCTCACGGTGACCGGGTTCATCCCCGGAGCGCCCGACCTCGGCGCCACGCCGATGAGGTACCGCGTCCGGGTGCGAGACGTCAGTGGGGGCGGCGGCTTCCACGCGCTCACCAACGACTTCGGCATCACCGTGACCGAGCAGATCGGGTCGAACCTGCCCACGCAGTACGGCATCACGCAGACCACCGACCCCGACGACTTCTACACCTACCGAGAGGACCCGAACAACACGGGCGTCGGCTGGCGCCGGGTCGTCGGCAACGTCCTGGCCGAGTGGTCGACCGCAGCGCCGATGACCGGACTGTGGGAGATCGAGGTCGTCGCCAAGGACCCGATCGGCACGCTCTACACAGCGCAGACGATCATCTGCACCGACGGCACGAGCCGCGCCACCGTCCGCGTCCGCCTCGACGAGGTGGCCCCGACGAGCCTGTTCACTATCACGCACTTCATCCGCGGCGGCCAGACGCTGCCGGCGCAGGAGTGCATGAAGTTCAAGCTCGGCGACACCCTCGTCGGCGACTACGCGGTCGCGGACGAGCACTTCCGGACCATGGCGATCGAGCTCGACCCGGCCGGACCTGCGGCCGGCGCCGCGGCGACGATCTCCGGATCGGCGTCGTTCCCAGTCGCTCCGACGACGGGCACGTCGGGGACGTGGCAGCTCGAGACGGGGCTCATGGCGCCGTGCGGCTACGTCCTGAGGTTCCGCGCCTGGGACCGCACCATCGTCAGCGGCAGCGGCGTCGGCTGGGAGGCCGTGGCGAAGTCGATCGGGTTCTCGCTCGAGGTCTGAGCGTCACGCCGCAGCGGGTCCGGGTCCAGCGCCGGGGCCCGCTGCGGCATACGCACTGCGACAACGACTTCCGAGTCCGCAGCCTCCGTGGTGCGATCATGAGAGCCGGCCCCCTCCGGGAGCGCCGGGGTGCTGACGCGGAGCGGCTTCCTCGTCGCCGTCCTCGGGTCGCGGCTGCGGCGCGCGACGCCCAGCGCGTCTTCCTCAAGGGGCAGATGGGCACGTATGTCCCGGGCGGGGTGTTCTCTCGGTGGCGACCTCCGCCGGTCTCGGCGCGGGGTGCCTCACCGTGACTCATCGCAAGCGACAGCTCTGGTCCTCGGGATCATCCCGGTCCTTCGTCCTGTCAACACCCACCCGCGAGCGCCAAGCCGGTCTGCGCCTTTGGCCGCGCGCGCCACGGGTATCGTCGGGTCCGAATCCGATGAAGGGTCTGCACATCGTGAACAACTCCGCGTTGCTGCGCCGCACGCTGCCCCGGCTGGTGGCGTTGACAGTTCTGATCGTCGGAGCGGTCGTGGTCTACCGCGACCGCACCGGTCTGCAGCAGGCGGTGGCGACGATTGGGGCGCCGGCGGCGGCTCTGGCGATGCTCTGCGGAATGCTCGGGACGCTCTGCATCGAGCAGGTCTGGGTCAGTGTGCTGGGCGGTCTCGGCGCGGTGGTCCCAGGTGCGGAGGCGGCCCGGGTTTTCCTGGTCAGCCAGCTCGGCAAGTACCTGCCCGGATCGGTCTGGCCGGTCCTGGCGCAGATGGAGCTCGGGAGGCGCCGAGGCATCCCACGCAGCACCATGCTGGCCGCCAACATTCTCATGCTCACCGTCGTCACCGCGACCGGACTGCTGACCGGAGCCCTGCTGTTGCCGTGGTCCAGCCCGGCTGGGCTGCGGCAGCACTGGTGGACCCTACTTCTCATCCCACCCCTCGTCGCACTGCTCCACCCTCGGGCCATCCCGGCTGTCATCAACAGGCTGTTGCGGCTGGCCCGGCGGCCGCCGATCGGAGCCAGTGTCACGCCGGCCGCAATGGTGCGGGCCATCCTGTGGGGCTTCGCCACCTGGGCCCTGCTGGGTGGGCACCTGTTCCTCATGCTCCACGCCCTCGGCGGGTGGGGTGGCGCCGCCGTCGCGGCGTCTGTCGGGGGCATGGCCCTCGCGTTCGCGGCCGGGCTGATCTTCGTCCCGGCACCGGCCGGGGCCGGGATCCGCGAGGCGGTCATCGTCGCGACATTCAGCGCACTGGTACCGACGCCCGCCGCGCTGGCGGTGGCACTCGCGTCCCGCGTCCTGCTGGTGGTCGCCGACGTGGCGCTGGCCGCCGGGGCCGGCCTGCTCGGCCGCCGCCGCGGCGGCGCCGGGTCCAACCTTCCTCAGCCGGAAGCCGGGGTGGCGCGAAGCGACAGTAGCGAAGTCTGATCCGGGTAGGGCAGTGTCGGCGTCAGTCCGCGGTACACCTTCTCCCGCACCGGCAGCGCCGCGATCTGCCGGTGGTAGCGCCGGCGGGCGCTGTTGTCGAAGACGACGAGGCCGTCGGCGGCGAGCCGGGACAGCGCGTGACGGACACAGGCTTCCCGTGCCCGTCCGTCGATGACCACCAGGTCGAACTCGCCGTCGACGGCATCGATGGCGGCGACGTAGTCGGCGAAGTCCAGGTTGCCGTGACCCTCCTTGGCCGACGGCACGACGGGCCTCGTCGAGTGGACCGGTTCGACGATCCGCAGCTCGACGTTGTCGAACTGGGCCAGCGCCTCGGTCATCATCTCGCCGAACCCGAGGTGATGCTCGATGCTGTGCACCTGGTCCACGCGGCGGGCCAGCCAGAAGGTGCTGGCTCCCGAGCCGTACTCGAAGACCCGCAGCGGATGGGTCTGCGCACTGAGCCACGTGCTCACGGCGTCGACGGCCCCGTAGGTCCACCACGGCACGTCGAGCTCTGCGATGGCCAGCGAGTCATGCACGCGGGTCAGGCTGTAGGCCCAGTGCCGGCGACGCTGCGCAAGCGGTGGCGGCGTCTCACCCATCAGGCCGGTTCGGGTCAACACCCGGCCGACTCCATGCAGGGTCGCTGCGTAGGCCTGTTTGAGCGATCCGACCGTAGAGTTCGATGACAAGCTCACTCCGCATGGGACGTGGAAGACAATGAACACGCAGGCAGCGGATGCTAGCACCGCGCAAACCCCCACTTCAGGACGTGGGCCGGGAGCGCCACCATCCGGCAGCGATGGACGCGCAGGCTGTGCTTCGTCGGCGAGGGATGTGGTCGAAGCTCTCCCCGCCGCAGGGGCGGGGCCAGCTCGTCGGCGACGACGTCGGGGATACGGCACCGGGCGGGCCGGCCCGCTTGGCCTGGTACCGGCGGGCGTGGCGATCACCGCTGGCGTCCTCCCGTTCCAGGTGGTCCAGCGGCTCGCGCCCCGCAGGGGCAACGGCATCGTCTGCCTGGCCCGTCGGGTGGGCTGACGCCCCCTCGGAAGGGCCTGGCACCGAAATGCCCGGTCCCACCGGGACCGGGCGAGGCGACGGTTCACGTACCACAACGGGCCAACCGTCAAAGCTTTCGGTGCGCAGTCGTTGGGTCATGCGGGCCGGTCACGGGCCGGTCGCTGGTTCAACAGCTGCACTCGAACAGGAAGAGGGACGGGCGCCCCCGGTGATACGCCCCCTTTTGCACGCGGAGCTCCAGGACTGCCTATGGACGAGCGCTGGTCCCGGCCGGCTGAGGTGGTCGCTGCAGTCTGACGATGGTGACGAGACCTGCCGTGCCGGTGACGAGGGGGATGAGTCCGAATAACAGCGGCGAGCCCGAGAGGGAGTCGCGCTGGATGACGGCGTAGCCGAGTGCCGCGACGAAGCCTGTGCCGACGAGAGTGTCGAGTATCGCGAGAGTCAACGAAAGAGGGATGGCAGGGGGCGTGCCTCGGCGGACCTCGATGACGCAGAGGACCGACAGCGTCAGGTAGCCGAACGCCGGGAGCGCCAGACCGGCTCCGAAGACCACGAAGACCCCCCCAGCTCAGCGCCGGGATCCAGGCCTGACACGAACAGAGCCGCCACGAAGATGGCTGCTGCAGCGGCCAGGACGAGGTGGACCAGCGCGAGAACCAGCAGCGACCCGGCGCCGGACCGCGGCGGGAGTGGAGTCATCACGTCAGCGGTCTGGGTCTGCGATGGCCCG
>JBBRZC010000125.1:0-10860 GCA_038237075.1 Actinomycetales bacterium | reverse complement strand
GGTCGTCTACGCCGAGCTGCTGCCCGGCGAGCGCAGCCGGCTGCACCGGGCTGCGGCGGAGGCCATCGAGGCCGGCTGGGCTCTCCTCCCCGCATCGGGCGGCGGGCCCGGGCACGACGCCGCGTCCGGACACGACGCCGTTGCCGGCGAGCTGGCCCGCCACTGGCTCGCCGCCGGCGACCTGCCGCGGGCCCTCGACGCGGCAGTTGACGCGGGCCACGCCGCCGAGCGGATGCACGCGTTCGCCGACGCGCACGCGACCTTCGCGAGGGCGGCCGACCTCCTCGACCAGGTGCCCGGCTCCGCACACGACCGGGTCAGGCTGCTCAAGCACGCAGCCCAGGGCGCCAGCCTCGTGGGCGACAGTGCCGAGGCGGTGCGGCTCGTCGAGCGGGCCATGGCGTCGGCCACGGAGCCACGTCAGCGAGCCTCGCTCTGCACGCGCCTGGGCTCGATCCACTACCTCGCCGGTCGGCGCACGGAGGCCGAGCGGTGCTTCCGGGAGGCCCTGTCGCTGGTGCCCGAGACGGAGGAGAGCATCCTCGTCGCCCGGATCCACGCCGGGCTCGCCCTCCTCGCGGCGGCGTGGTCCCGGCTCGACGACGCCGACGAGGCCTGCGCGCGGGGCCTCGTCGTGGCCCGGGCGGTGGGCGCCCTGCGCGAGGAGGGCGTGCTCCACAACGCCATGGGCGTCGTCGCCGCGGCACGTCACGACGTCGACGACGGCATCGTCCACCTGCGGGAGGCGCTGCGGATCGCCCGGGAGGTCGCCAACCCCAACGACCTCGCCACGGCATACATCAACCTCAGCCACGTGCTCGGGCTGGCCGGGCGTCTCGACGACGTCGTCGCGCTGTGTCGCGAGGGCAACGACGTCCTGACCGGGGTCGGCCTCGCCCGACAGAGCGGCAGCTTCCTCAAGGCCAACTGGAGCCACACGCTCATCGACTCCGGGTTGGCCGCGGAGGCGTCGTCGGTCATCGACGAAGCCCTGTCCCACCACCCGCGCGGCATCGTCGCGGCCCCGGTGCTCACCCAGGCGGCCCGGGTCGCGCTGTTGCGCGGCGACCTCACGCAGGCGTGGGAGCGCTCGGAGCAGGCCCGCGTCATCATCGAGGCCGAGAACGCGCCCGACGCGTGGCTGCGCGACGTCACTGAGGTCGCCGCCGAGGTCGAGCTGTGGGCGGACCGGCCGGCCGCGGCATACGACCTCGTCGTCGACGGGCTTGCGGCCATCGCCGGGACCGACGAGGAGTCCTTCGGTGGCCTTCTGGTCTCCCTGGGGTTCCGGGCGCTCGCCAACCAGGCGGAGGTGCGTCGCGACCCCGCCTCGCGGCGCGAGCTCGCCGCGCTGCGACGGCCCCTCGACGATGCGGCGGCGCGACTCGGCACCACCCGCCCGGACGACGCGGCGATGGCCTCATGGCAGCGAGCGGAGGCGGCGCGCCTCGAGCTCTGCAGCGACCCTGCCCGGTGGGAGGAGACCACGCGGCGCTGGCGGGCCGTCGGTCGGCCGTGGCCCGCCGCGTATGCCGCCTGGCGCGAGGCGGAGGCCCGGCTCGACCTCGGCGTCGACGTCACTGCCATCGCCGCGCTGCGCACGGCCCACGCGGCGGCATCGGGTCTCGGCGCACTCCGGCTCGTCGCCGAGGTGGAGCGCCTGGCGGGCTGGCACCGGGTCGACCTCCTCGCTGCCCACGCCGCACCCGAGCCGGACGCGTTCGACGCCTACGGGCTGACCCCGCGCGAGCTCGAGGTGCTCACCGGTCTCGCGGCCGGCCGGACCAACCAGGAGATCGCCACCCACCTCTTCATCAGTGTCAAGACCGCGAGCGTCCACGTCTCCAACATCCTGCGCAAGCTCGACGTGTCGGGGCGGCAGGAGGCCGCCCGGGTCGCGCACCGGCTCGGAGTCAGTGGCTGAGGCGGCGCTCGACGCCCGCCCGGAGCGCGGCGGGCTCAAGCCCGTTGACGACGTCGCGCTGCTGGTCGACGCGCCCGCACCGGGCAGCGCAGCGGTGCTGGTCGACCACCTCGGCGAGCGGGTGCGAGCGGTCACTGTCCGCCTCGGCGGCGGCCGTCAGCGGGTCTCGCTCGGGGCCTTCCCCGAGGGCGGGTATGCCGTGACCGTGCGCCGTGGCGGGGACGTGGCGACCACGGCCTTCGATGTCCTCAGCGACCGCAACGACCGGCCGCGGTACGGGTTTCTCGCCGACTTCCGGGCTGGCCGCGACGACCTTGTCGAGGTCGCGGACTCGCTGCGGGCCTTCCACGTCACCCACGTCCAGCTCTACGACTGGATGTACCGCCACGCCGAGCTGCTCCCACCCCAGGACGAGTTCGTCGACGCGCTCGGCAGGGCGCTGTCGCTGCGCACCGTGCGGGCCGCGGTGGAGGCGGTCCACGAGGCGGGGGCGCAGGCGCTGGCCTATGCCGCGGTCTACGGCGCCGGCCGTGAGTACGCGGACGCGCACCCCGAGCAGGTCCTGCACCACCGCGGCGGCGAGCCGTGGACGCTCGGCGACTTCCTGTGGATCATGGACGTCAGCCGGGGGTCCGCGTGGGTGGAGCATGTGGTCGGGCAGATGCGCGAGGCGGTGGCGGCCATGGGTTTCGACGGGCTGCATCTCGACCAGTACGGCGACCCCAAGGTGGCGCTGACGAGCTCTGGCACGGTCGTCGACCTCGCCGACGAGCTGCCGGCTCTCATCGACTCGGTGCGGCACGCGCTGCCCGACGCGACACTGATCTTCAACAACGTCAACGACTTCCCGACCCGGGCCACGGCGCGTGCGCAACAGGACGCGACCTACATCGAGGTGTGGGCTCCCCACACCGACTACGTCGATCTCGTGGACCTCCTGCGCACCGCCCGCGACGTCGCGCCCGGACGGCCGGCCATCCTCGCGGCATACCTCGAGCCCCTTGCCGGAGCGACCGAGGGGACCGGCGCGAGCGGCGAGCGCGCGCTGGCCGGCGCCAAGCTCACCCTGGCCACGGTGTGGGCCGCGGGCGGCCAGTACCTCCTCTTCGGTGAGCGGCACGGCGTGCTGGTGCACCCGTACTACCCGAACTTCGCGACCCTGGACCCTGCTGCCGTCACGACCCTGCGCGCCTTCGCCGACTTCTCGGTCGCGAACGGGGACCTCCTGTTCGGCATCGGCGGGAGTGGCTTCGGCGTCCGCGAGAGCACGGGAACGCTGGCCCTCGGCATCAACGAGGACGTCGTCGTCACCGGCGCGCGGGTGTCGACCCGGCCCGAGGCGGGGTCGATCTGGCTGCGGACCGGCGACGTGGCCGGCCGGCTGGTGATCCAGCTGGTCGACTACCGCGCCCAGGGCGACGCTCGATGGAACGTGCCCCGCGCCCCCACGGGCGTCGTGCGCGGTCTCACCCTTCGGGTCCGGGTGGCTTCAGCCGTCGTCGGCGCCGTCTTCGGTCACCCGCTGGCCGGGTCGGGCCTGCGGCCGGTCGACCTGCGCGACGACGGCGAGCACGTCGTCATCGAGGTGCCCGAGTTCGACACGTGGGCGGTGCTCTGCCTCAACCGCTGACGCGCGCCGGCCCGCTGCCGGCTCGAGCCGGTGGTGGCGGGGAGTCCTGGCGGCTGGCGGATCCCAGCAGCCTGAGGCGCAGGGTGCGTTCGACGAGCGCGAAGCTCACCCGCTCCTGCTCGAGCCGGACGGCAGACCCTAGCGCGTCGGAGGTGAGGGCGGTGTAGACCTCGGACTCGAGGGCGGTGAGCCGGCCGAGGACCTCACGGGAGGGCCTCGGCTCGTGGACCCACTGGCTGCGGTGTGTCGTCAGGGTGGGCAGGTCCATGAGGACGCTCTCGACGTGCGGGTGCATGGCCCGGAGCCGGTCGAGGATGACGAAGCCGTGCGTGTCGATGTCACCCCAGTAGGTGACGGGGACGTCGGCGACCCACGGCACCCGGCCCAGCCGGAGGACGTCGAACCCCGCGCCGAAGACCGCGACGACCCGCGGCAGGGCGGGCAGGGCGAGGAAGGTGATCTCGTTCTCGACGACGAGCAGCCCGGCACAGTCGAGCTCGGACTCCGCGAGCTCGGTGACCCGCACGACGGCGTCGGTCATCGGGCCGAACAGGGCACGGCCGTCGAGGGACCGCAGCCGGATGAGCGGTGGCTTGCCGAGGAAGCCGTAACGCCGCGCGAAATGGCTTGCCGCGGAACGGGACTGGTCTGCGGCGTTGGGATCGAGGTGGTCGAGCAGCTCTGCGAGCAGGCTCTGGTGCGCCTCGATGAACTTCGTGTCGACTCCGGGCACGTCGATCTCGCGCAGGTATGCCGCCGTCCCGAGCCTCGTGTGCAGCCACAGGGTGGTCTCCACGGCCCGCTCCCACACCGCACGGTGGGCGAGCACCTTGAGCGGATGAGCCCGCGCCCATTCGCCGAGGAGCCCGTGGCGCGCCTGGGTGGCGCCGAGGAGGGAGAGGAAGGCGACGACCTCCCCCTTGACCCGCAGCAGCGACCAGACCTGTTCCGGCGTGTCGAACCAGGCACCGTCCGGCACGGCGTTGGGCCCGACGAGCCGCCCGCCCACGCTGCGGTGCTCGAGGCGGAACCGGGGTGACCGTGCGGCCGCGCCGCTTGGCCCGCCGGCGCCTTCCCCGGCTGGTGCCGCGGCCGCGCGCGACAGGGCGGCGGCCCAGTCCTGCACGGCGCCGAACTCCTCGGAGAGCTCGCGGGCGGTGGGGCCCCGCAGCGGCACCCGGATCGGCTGCCAGTCATCCTTGGAGACCGCGCGCGCGAGGAGGTCACCCCGGTCCCAGGCCCGCGCCAGGTGGGTGCGGACGTCGTCGACCGAGGACCATCGGGCCGCGTTAGTCCCCCCACGTCGCACCGCGGCTGCGCTCACCGGTCGTCCACTCAAGGGTCGTCCCGCACCGGTCGTGTGGTCATAGCTCGTCCGCCCACCGGGCATCCGTTCATGGCTCACCGGTGACTTCTACGGGACGACCCACGGCGCTGGCGCGCATGGCCGAGGCGTGCTGCTGGTTTGCCTGATACTCCGCGATCGTCATCGTGAGCAACCTCGACGACGCGCCACTCGGGTTGTCGACGAATCCCACCCGCTGGACAAACGGCTCGATGACGTTGACCTTCTGCAGCGGCGTCACGACGAGCAGCTGCAGGCCGAGCCGCTCGAAGAGCAGCAGGGCGAAGCGGGTCGAGTCGTCGGACCCGCGCCCGAAGGCCTCGTCGATGACGGCGAAGCGGAAGGTCTTGGCCGAGGGGTCGACTGCGTCGAGACCGAACTGGTAGGCGAGCGAGGCGGCGAGGATGGTGTAGGCGAGCTTCTCCTTCTGCCCGCCGGACTTGCCGTCGGAGTCGGCGTAGACCTCGTGCTCCTGGTCGGTCTCACGCCACCGCTCTGAGGCGTTGAAGACGAACCAGTTGCGCACGTCGATGACCCGTCCGGTCCAGGCCTTGTCGTGCTCGGCGAGCCCCTCCCGGCCGCGGAACCGCGAGATGATCGCCCGCACCTGCTCGAACTTCTTCTCCGAGTAGAGCTCGTCGCTCGCGTCGCCGAGCAGCGCTCCCTCGGTGCAGGCGCGCAGGTCGGCCCGGAACTCCCGGATCTCCACGAACGGGGTCGGCAGGGCGTCGAGCCGGATGAACCGGCCGGTGTTGTAGTCGATGTCGCGCAGCGAGCCGTTGATCGTGGCGACGCGCTGGCAGATCTGGTCGGCCTGGTGGTTGAGCCGGGCCTGGAAGGCGGCGATCTCGCGGATCGTGTTGTGGTTGAGGTAGCGCTTGAAGTCGGCCTCGAACCGGGGCAGGTCGTCGCGGGACACCCGATCGCAGAACTCGCGGAACTCGCTCGCCGACTCGATGCTGGCGTCCATGTCGCTCGTCTCGGCCGGGTAGTCGCGGCGGAAGGCGTCCATCGCCCGTTCCACGCGGGATCGCGCCGGGCGAAGCTGGGCCACCAGGGCGTCGGAGCGCTGGTCGAGGCCGGCCCGCATCCCCTCGACCGCAGCCGCCACCTGGTCGGCACGGCCGACGCCGTTCCGGCGCAGCGCCTCGACGGCCTGCCCTACCGAGGGGGAGAGCGTCTCGGGGAGGCCGCTCAGCACCTCCTCGGCGCCCAGCCGCGCGTGGTCCACCTGGCGCAGCTCGGTCTGGACGCCGCCGAGCTGGCGGTCGAGCTCGCCGCGCCCCTGCTCCCGGTCCTCGATCTCGCGGGCCACCGACACGAGCCGGGCCTCGATCGCGGCGAGCTCGACGGACGCCTCGCGCAGGAGTGCCAGCTCGCGCTTGGTCTCCTCGACCCGGCGGGCACTGTCCCACCAGTCGAGGTCGCGGACCTCGTCCACCCGCAGCACGCTGGTCAGCGCGCTCGCCCTGGTCTGCAGGGTCAGGAGCCGTGCCTTGATCGCTGCCGTGCGTGCGGCGGCGGCATTGATGCCCTCCTGGATGCCTTTGCCGCGGGCGATGAGCGCGTCCTTCTTCGCCGTGTTGTCCCATCCGAGGACATGGCCGGAGAGGTCGTCGAGCCGGCGCCGGTCGTCCTTCTCGTGGAAGCTGCCCGACTTGACCTGGCCCTGCAGGGTCACCGCCTTGGCCACCCGCTGGAACTGCTCGGTGCCCTCGACGCACTCGTGTGCGGCCCGCACGGCGAGCTCGCCCGCGAGCCACCCGGCATACGGTCCGTCGCGCAGCTCGAGGCGCGCGGCCAGGCTGCCGGGGTCGGGCGTCTCGGGCGAGTGGCGGTCGCCGACGCGGACGCGGTGGTAGACGAGGCGCGCGCCGAGGTGGTGGCCGTCGACCCAGCGGGCCACGGCGGCGTAGTGCTCCGACCCGACGATCAGCGAGAGGGCGAAGCCGTGCAGCACCCGCTCGGCGGCCCCGGCCCAGCGCTCGTGCTCGGGCCGCACCTGGACGAGCTCGCCGACAAAGGGCAGCTCCTCGTCGTGGATCCCGACGTCGGCGCAGAGACGCTCGCGCAGCTCGAGCTGGGTGCGCGGGATGCTCGAGCGGCGCTGCCCGAGGCTGCGCAGCTCGGCGCTGATCTCGGTGCTCTCACGCTTGAGGTCGCGCTGGGCGACCTCGACCTCGACCTGCTCCTCCCTCGCGAGGGCGGTGTCCTCCTCGACGCGGCTGCGCGTCTCGAGGGCGCTCGCCCGCGTCGCGGCGAACCGCCCCGGGTCGCCGAGCCGGTCGAGTCCCGCGGCGTCGAGGTCAGCGTTGAACGCGCGGTGCCGCTTGGCCCGGTCCTCCCGGTCGCTCGTATGCCGATGGCACGCCTCCTCGAGAGCGCCGACCCTGCCCCCGGCGTGTCCGGCCCTGGCGTCGCGCAACCCCTGTTCCTCGTCGCGCAGGGCCTTCACGGCGTCGACGGCCGCCTCGACCTGGATCGCGATGGTCTGCGCCCGCCCCGTCAACGTGTCGTGCTGGGCCCCGAGCAGCTCGTGGCTGAGCCGCGCGCCGGCATACCGCAGGGCCCGCTGCTGGTCGGCGACCCCGCCGACCCCGCTGAGCTCGGCATCGAGGCGACCGATGTCGTCGCAGCCGTCGACGATGGGTTTGAGGGCGGCGAGCTGGGCCCGTGCCTTGGTCACCGAGTCGTGCGCGGCGGTGAGGTCCTCGAAGTGCTCGATGAGCTTGCGGACGTCGGCGGCGGCGTCGAAGGGCTCCAGCATGTGGGCCCGCACGAAGTCGTTGAGGTTGCCGACCGACTTCATCGAGACCGTCTGGTGGAACAGCTCCATCGCCTGGGTCGAGGGGATGCCCAGCGCGCGTCGGAACGTGCGCTCGTAGTCGGGGAAGCTGCTGTGCGGCGTGATCCCGGCGTGGCGCAACCGACGGCGCAGCGTGCTGATGTCGTTGCCGAAGTCGCTGAGGTCGGCGGCGACCGACAGCTCTCGCTCGGCGACGAGGTAGATCCGGCTCGGCTGGCCGGCGTGGTCGTCGGGCATCCAGAAGACCTGGGCCAGCGTCACGTCGCGGTCGAGCCGCTCGTTGCGAAAGACGGCCAGGACCGCGGAGTGCGAGCGGTGGGTCCGCAGCCCGACGGGCTTGGAGACTCCCGTCGTCTCGCTGCGCTCCGACTTGTAGTAGCCGAGGACGTAGGACCTCAGGTTGCGCTCGCGGGTCTCGGCTCCCGCTGCCTTGTTGTAGGAGATCCGCTGGGCGGGAAGGAGCAGGGTGGTGATGGCGTCGACGAGGGTCGACTTGCCGGAACCGATGTCGCCGGTGAGAAGAGAGGTGTGCCCGCCGAGGTCGAAGCGCCAGACGGACCGGTCGAAGGTCCCCCAGCCGAACAGCTCGACATGGTCGAGGCGGAAGCCCGGCGCCCCGAGGAGGTCGTCGAGCGGCAGCTCATCCACCGTCGGCTCCTTCGAGGTAGCCCCCGTGCCGGTCAGCGGGCCGGGTCTCGGCCGGGGTGATCCCGTCGAGGTACTCAGTGAGACGCTCGTCGAACCCGGCCAGCCACTGCGCGTCGACGTAGGCCTTGAGGATGCGGCGCACCTCGTAGGTCGCGTCCTGTCCCTTGACCACGCGGAGGAACCCCAGGTCGACGACCTTGCCGACCAGCGTGTCCACGTCGCCGACGAGCCGTACCTCGTTGGTGCCGTCGGGGAGGTGGACCCGCACCAGCTCGGCGATCTGGTCGCGGGTGACGATGAGCCGCGCGTCGCTGCTGCTCGCGTCGAACTCGGCGAGCCGCTTGCGCAGCAGGGCGAGCAGGAGGCTGACCCGGAAGGAGAGGCGGTGCCGGGGGACGAGCCGCGGGATGTCGACGTCGTCGAGCTCCGCCTGTCGCAGGTGGGCGTATCCCTCGGCCTCGTCGATGACGAGGTCGAGGCCCATGACCGCCATGTGGTCCTTGATCCGGGCCTGGTGGCGCCGGAGCAGGGCCCACATCGGCGGGAGCTCCGCCTGGTAGACGACGCCCTTGAGCAGGGCGATGACGATGCGGGACAGGTCGAGGGCGTCGGGGTTCGCCGCCGCGGCCGTCCCGGGTGCCGTGGCGGGGCCGGCGGGTGACGGCCTCGCCACGGCGATGTCGGTCGGGGAGCTCATGGGGTCTCCTGCCGGGTGGCGTCGGGTCGCACATAGATGACAGTGGGGGCGTCGACCTCGCGCAGGCCCCCGTCAGCGGCATACCAGCCCACGCGGTGTCGTGCCGCGTCGTCGAAGACGACCTCGACGCCGTCCTGGGACACGCCGAAGTAGCCCATCAGCTCGGCCAGTCCCTGGTCGAGGGGGTGCCCGTCGATCAGCTCGGCCAGGGAGACCTGGCGCCGGTGGGCGAGGGCGCCGCGGATCTGTTCGAGGATCCGCGCGTGGTCGATGTGGTCCTGGCTGAAGAGCACCGCCGCCTCGGCCGCCTCGTCGGCGTCGTCGACGGCACTGTCGATCTGGGAGGGCGTGGGCGGCACATAGAGCGGTCGCTCGAAGGGAAGCGCCATCTCGGGTCGGGGCGCGTCGAGCTCCATGGGCAGGTCGACCGCCTTGTCTCGCAGCGCGATCGAGTTCGTCTCGATGCTGCGCAGCAGGTCCATGACGCGGCGGTTCTCCAGCCACACCGTGTCGTCCAGGAAGCGGCGCAGCTGGTCCGAGAGCAGTCGGACCGTCGCCTGGGTGCGGTCGGCGGCCGAGAGCCAGTCGTGGTCGATGCGGCGGACCCGGGGGTCGGCCTCGATCGAGCCGAGGCCGTGGACCTCGTCGAGCAGCGCGGCGAGCTCGTCCTGCCGGTCGGCGGAGAGGAGGAAGTCGTAGAACGCGTGGAAGCTGCGCCCCTGGTCGGAGTCGGAGATGGCGTTGCGGTCACCGAGCACCCGGTCGAGCAGCTCGCCCTTGGCGCCGCCCCACCCGGCGATGGTCTCGCGCATCTGCCGGTCCAGAGCGCGGAACTTCACCTCGACCTCGCGGAAGTCGGAGAGCAGCTCGCGAGCCGTCGAGGCGAACTGCTGGTAGCGGTCACGCTGGGCGGTCGCGTCGAGCACGTCGATCTGGCCCGCCTCCGCCCGGCCGATGATCTTGTCGAGCCGGGCCCGCTCCTCGTGCAGCTGGGCGAGCCGCCGCTCGGGATCGGTCTCGGACCCCTGGACGATCTGGCGCAGCAGGTCGACGAGGGTGTTGAGCCGTGACTCGGTGCCGACGAAGGAGCGGTCGCGCAGGCTCTCGGCCCAGGCGACGGCCTTCTCCAGGGCGGGCGTGGCGTCGACGTGCGGCTCGTCGCTGCCCTGCGTGTAGTAGAGGCGGAGCCAGCCCGAGTCGCTCGACGCCCAGTCGGTGATGTATGCCGGCGCCGACTTGGGGAAGGCGTCGTCGCCGAGCGAGGAACGCAGGGCGTAGAGCTCGTCGTCCAGCCGGCTCACGAGTTCGGCCTGGGTGATGACGCGGATGTTGTCGTGGACGAACACCCGTCCGAGGAAGCTGATAACCATGGGAGCGTTCTTCGCTCGGAGCAGGCGCCACGCGGGGTGGCGGTCCTGCAGCACGGTCAGGTCTTCGAAGCTCAGCACGGGCACCCCTCTCTCGGTTCCCGCGAGCATAGTTGGGCCCGCCGACAGCGCTTTGTCGGCGCGCGCAGTGACCCGGCCGACCGATGGAGGCCCCACGGCATACGGCTGTAGGGCGAGATGACCCTGCCTGGTGGCGCGAGGCGACTGCACGCGGTATGTCGGGACACTCAGGGATCAATGAGGTTCAAACCACGTCATCACAGTCTTTGGGGAGCAAAGACTCAGATCTGAACGATAGCGATGGCAAATCATGAACATCTACAGTAACGAATCGTGGTCTACTGACCTCAGTCAGCAGCAGCAGCCCCTGCTGGACGGGTACCCCAGACACCTCGCGGTCGGCGATCAGACGCCGGCTCATG
>JBBRZC010000124.1:0-10957 GCA_038237075.1 Actinomycetales bacterium | reverse complement strand
TCAGCGCCAACGGGATCAGCGCAGCGATGACGAGGGCGTTGAAGATCACCGCGGACAGCATCGCCGACGATGGGCTCGACAGCCGCATGATGTTGAGTGCCGCATGCCCAGGGAAGATCCCCGTGAACATCGCGGGGATGATCGCGAAGTACTTGGCGACGTCGTTGGCGATGGAGAACGTCGTCAGGGCACCTCGGGTGATGAGGAGCTGCTTGCCGATCTCGACGATCTCGATGAGCTTCGTGGGGTCCGAGTCGAGGTCGACCATGTTGCCCGCCTCCTTGGCCGCCGACGTGCCGGTGTTCATGGCGACACCGACGTCGGCCTGCGCGAGGGCCGGCGCGTCGTTGGTGCCGTCGCCGGTCATCGCGACGAGGCGCCCGCCCTCCTGCTCCTTGCGGATGAGGGCCATCTTGTCCTCGGGAGTTGCCTCCGCCAGGACGTCGTCGACCCCCGCCTCGGCCGCGATCGCCGCGGCCGTCAACGGGTTGTCACCGGTGATCATCACCGTGCGGATGCCCATGGCACGCAGGTGGGTGAAGCGCTCGGTCATGCCCGGTTTGACGATGTCCTTGAGGTGGATGACCCCGACGATGCGCGCGCCGCCGATGTCCGCAGCCTGCGCGACGACGAGGGGGGTGCCGCCCGAGCCGGCGATGCCGTCGACCACATCGTGCAGCCCGGCGGGCTCGGTGCCGCCGTGCGCCAGCGCCCAGGCGAGCACCTGGCTGCCGGCTCCCTTGCGGATCGCCGTCCCGTCGGGCAGGTCGACCCCCGACATGCGGGTCTGCGCGGTGAACTCCACGAAGGTCGCGCCCTCGCGGGCGAGCTCGGCTGCGCTGCGGACGCCCGAGCCCTCGAGCCCGGCACCGGCGAGCTCGACGATCGAGCGCCCCTCGGGGGTCTCGTCGGCGAGACTGCTCAGGTATGCCGCGTGGGCCAGCTCCGCTTCGGCGGCACCTCCCACGGGGACCAGGTTCGTGGCCCGCCGGTTGCCGAGGGTAATCGTGCCGGTCTTGTCCAGGAGCAGGGTGGACACGTCTCCGGCGGCCTCGACGGCGCGCCCCGACATGGCGAGGACGTTGCGCTGCACGAGCCGGTCCATCCCGGCGATGCCGATGGCCGACAGGAGGGCCCCGATCGTCGTGGGGATGAGGCAGACGAGCAGCGCCACGAGGACGACGATCTGCTGCTCTCCGCCGGAGTAGGTGGCCAGTGGCTGGATGGCCACGACGACGAGGAGGAAGATGATGGTCAGGGTCGCCAGGAGGATGTTGAGGGCGATCTCGTTGGGGGTCTTCTGGCGCGCGGCACCCTCGACGAGCGCGATCATCCGGTCGATGAAGGTCTCGCCGGGCTTGGTCGTGATCCGCACGACGATGCGGTCGGAGAGCACGGTCGTGCCGCCGGTCACGGCGCAGCGGTCTCCTCCGGACTCGCGGATGACCGGGGCCGACTCGCCGGTGATCGCCGACTCGTCGACGGTGGCCACTCCCTCGACGATGTCACCGTCGCCGGGAATGACCTGGCCCGCCTCGACGACGACGAGGTCGCCGATCCGCAGCTCGGAGCCCGGGACGGCCTCCTCCCCGCGGCGGGCGCGACCGTCGCTGCCAGCGCTGTCGGCGGAGCCGGTGCCGGTGAGCCGGCGGGCGACGGTCTCGGTCCGGGCCGCGCGCAGGGCGGCTGCCTGGGCCTTGCCGCGGCCCTCGGCCACCGCTTCGGCGAGGTTGGCGAAGACGACGGTCACCCAAAGCCAGACGGCGACGGACACGGCGAAGACGGAGGGGTGGACGACGCAGAGCACCGTCGTCAGCACCGAACCGACCCAGACGACGAAGATCACCGGGGACCGGACGACGTGCCGGGGGTCGAGCTTGGCGAGGGCCTGCGGAAAGGCGGTGGCGAGCGCGTGCGGGTTCATCGGAGAGCCTCTGCGATCGGGCCGAGGGCCAGGGTCGGGAAGTAGGTCAGCCCCGTGACGACGAGGGCGACGCTGAGAAGGAGGGTGACGAAGAGCGGCGTGTGCGTGGGCATGGTGCCCGCGGTCACCGGTCGCTTCGTCTGACCGGCGAGACTTCCGGCGAGGGCGAGCACGAGCACGAGCGGCACGAACCTGCCCAGCGCCATGGCCAGCGCCAAGGTGAGGTTGAGATAGGGCTGGTCGGCGCTCAGGCCCGCGAACGCGCTGCCGTTGTTGTTGGCCGCCGAGGTGTAGGCGTAGACCATCTCGGTGAGGCCGTGTGGTCCGGACCCGAGCAGCGCGCCGTTGGCGACCGGCAGCCCGATCGCGGTGCCGGCGAGGACGAGGACGAGCGCGGGGGTGACGAGGGTGTAGAGGGCGCTGAGGGTGATCTCGCGTCGGCCGATGGTCTTGCCGAGGAGCTCGGGCGTGCGCCCGACCAACAGACCGGCGATGAAGACGGCGATGACGGCGACGATGAGCGCCCCGTAGAGACCGGAGCCCGTGCCCCCCGGCGAGATCTCGCCGAGCATCATGTTGAGCAGGATCACGCCACCCCCGGCGGCGCTGTAGCTCTCGTGCATCGAGTTGACGGCGCCGGTTGAGGTGGCCGTCGTCGACGCCGCGAAGAGGGATGAGGCCCAGACGCCGAACCGGGTCTCCTTGCCCTCCATGGAGCCGGCGATGCCGGAGCTCGCGGCGACCTCGGCCCACGTGGACAGCGCGACGGACCCCGCGAGCAGGGTGGCCATGAACGCCGTGATCGCGTGTCCTTGGCGGCGGTCGCCGACGAGGATGCCGTAGACCCGGGGGAGCGCGAAGGGGATGACGAGGAGGAGGAAGATCTCGAGGAGGTTGGTCAGCGCGTTGGGGTTCTCGAAGGGGTGTGCCGAGTTCGCGTTGAAGAACCCGCCGCCGTTGGTGCCGAGCTCCTTGATGGCCTCCTGCGAGGCGACGAGACCGCCGGGGATGACCTGCTGTGCGCCGCTGACGCCGGTGACGGTCATCGGGTCGGCGAGGTTCTGGATCACCCCACCGGAGACGAGGAGCACTGCCGCGAGCGCCCCGAACGGCACGAGGACACGGGTGAACGTCCGGGTGAGGTCGACCCAGAAGTTGCCGATGAGCGCGCTCTGGTGGCGCGCGAGCGCGCGGATGAGGGCGATGGCCACGGCGATGCCGGTGGCGGCCGAGAGGAAGTTCTGCACGGTGAGCCCCAGTGCCTGGACGGTCTGCGAGGTGCCGACCTCACCGGCATACGACTGCCAGTTCGTGTTGGTGACGAAGGAGACCGCCGTGTTGAGGGCGGTGTCGACGTGCATGCTTTCGCCGCGGTGGAAGGGCAGGACCCCCTGGGCGAGGATGAGCAGGAAGAGGAGCAGGAAGCCGGCCACGGAGAGGGCGCCGACGGACGCGGCGTACACCTTCCAGGGCTGCTCCATGCCGGGGTCGACCCGGGAGAGTCGGAAGAGCAACCGCTCCACGCGCCAGTGTCGGTCGTCGGTGTAGACGCGGGCGAGGTAGCCGCCGAACGGGGCGTGGGTGGCGGCGAGCAGGGCCACGAGCACGCCGATGGTGAGCAGGCCCGAGAGGGTGTCGGTCATCAGAACCTCTCTGGACGCACCAGGGCGTAGACGAGGTAGCCGACCAGGGCGGCCGCGATGACTCCGGCGACAATGTTCTCGATCACGTCATCAGTGAAGGGGGTGCTGCGGCCTCAGAGCCCGTTGTTGATGACCCGTTGACAGGCCTTGACGCCTCCTTGACGGGGCAACGGCCGGCTCAGTCCCCGCCGTCGAGGCCCTCGAAGGTGGCCAGTGACGGGCCCCGCCGGGCGCCGAGGACAAGCGCGACCGCCTCGACGTCGCGCATGACCCGCAGGACGTTGCCTCCGGCCAGCCCGACGAGGTCGTCGTCGGACCAGCCGCGCCCGGCGAGGGCCTCGAAGAGGCGCGGATAGCCACTGACGTCCTCGAGCCCCACGGGGTAGGTGTCGGTGCCGTCGTAGTCGCCGCCGATGCCGACGTGGTCCGCCCCGGCGACGTCGCGCACGTGCTGGCAGTGGCGGACCACGTCGGCGAGGGTGGCCTGCGGCTTGGGGTGCTCCAGGGCGCGAGCCCGGGTGAAGGCGAGGAAGGTGACGTGGTCCCGGTCGGAGACCCCGACCTGGGCGGCCGCCGCGACCGCCTCCTCCCGCCAGGCCGCGACGTCGTCGTTGACGAACTCGGGCACGAAGGTCACCATGCAGACCCCGCCGGCCGCGGCCATCGCACCCAGCACGTCGTCCGGCACGTTGCGGGGGACGTCGGTGACCGCGCGGGCACTGGAGTGGCTGAAGATCACGGGCGCCTCCGTGACGGCGAGGGCAGCGCGCATCGTGTCGGGCGAGACGTGGGAGAGGTCGACCATCATCCCGATCCGGTTCATCTCGCGCACGACCTCGACCCCGAACCGGGACAGTCCTCCGAGCACCGGCTCGTCGGTGGCGGAGTCGGCCCACGGGGTGTTGTCGTTGTGGGTCAGCGTGAGGTAGCGCACCCCGAGCGCGTGGAGCATCCGCAGCGCGGCCAGCGAGCAGCCGATCGACTGGCCGCCCTCTGCTCCCATGAGCGAGGCAACGCGGCCCGAGGCGAAGACCTGCTCCAGCTCGTCGGCAGTCCGGGCGAGGCCGAGCGCCTCGGGGTAGCGGGCCACCATCTCGTGGACGGCGTCGACCTGCTCCAGCGTCGCGGTCACGGCGGTGTCCCCGGGGAGGTTGCTGGGCACGAAGACAGACCAGAACTGCGCCCCGACCTGCCCCTCGCGCAGCCGCGGGAGGTCGGTGCACGTGGTCATGAGCCGCTGCGCGATGTCGAGCCGGCCGAAGTCGTAGCGCGCCTGGTCGCGGGCCTCCCACGGCAGGTCGTTGTGCCCGTCGACCAGCGGGTTCGCGGCGAGCAGCCGGCGGACCCGGTCGGTGAGGTCCGGGGCGCCGGGCGGGCTCGTCACGGCCCGATCATGGCATGCACGGGCGCGTGGGGGCCTCGCGTTGTCGGTCGGCCGTTGCGGTGGCCGCCCGTAGACTCGCGGGGTGACGACCTCCGCAGCGCCGCGCCGCAGTGTCGCGTTGGTGACCTTGGGCTGCACCCGCAACGAGGTGGACTCCGAGGAGCTCGCCGGGCGCCTCGAGGCCGAGGGGTGGGACCTCGTCGAGGACGCCGCCGGCGCCGATGTCGCGGTGGTCAACACGTGCGGCTTCGTCGAACAGGCCAAGAAGGACTCGATCGACGCGCTGCTCGAGGCCTCCGAGCTCAAGGACGGGGTCAACCGCACCCGCGCGGTCGTCGCGGTCGGCTGCCTCGCCGAGCGCTACGGCGAGCAGCTCGCCTCCCAGCTGCCCGAGGCCGACGCCGTCCTCGGCTTCGACTCCTACGCAGACCTGTCCGGTCACCTGGCCTCGATCCTTGACGGCGGCCACGTCGCTTCGCACGTCCCGAGGGACCGGCGGCTGCTCCTGCCGCTCTCGCCCGTGGACCGGCCGGGCGGCGCGACTGCGGTGGCCACGCCGGGTCACGGCCTTTCAGGGTATGCCGTGGAGTCGCCCTCCGTGGCTGGGTCGCCAGCTGGTCCGGCGAGCGGACCCCGCGTCATCCGGGCCCGGCTCGACGGGCGCCCCTGGGCGCCGCTGAAGATCGCGAGCGGCTGCGACCGACGCTGCGCCTTCTGCGCGATCCCGACCTTCCGGGGGGCCTTCCTCTCCCGGCCTCCGGCCGACGTCGTCGCCGAGGCCGAATGGCTCGGGCAGCGCGGGGTGCGCGAGCTGTTCCTCGTCAGCGAGAACTCGACGTCCTACGGCAAGGACCTCGGCGACCTCGCCCTGCTCGAGAAGCTGTTGCCGCAGCTCACCGCCGTCGAGGGGGTCGAGCGGGTCCGCGTCTCCTACCTCCAGCCGGCCGAGATCCGCCCCGGCCTGCTCGCGGCGATGGCCGGGACCCCTGGCGTCGTCCCCTACTTCGACATCTCCTTCCAGCACGCCTCCGAGACGCTGCTGCGCCGGATGCGTCGCTTCGGCGGACGCGAGCCGTTCCTCGACCTCCTCGGCCGGGTCCGCGAGGCGTCCCCGCAGGCGGGTGTGCGCTCCAACGTCATCGTCGGGTTCCCCGGCGAGACCGAGGCCGACGTCGACGAGCTCGAGGCGTTCCTCGTCGCGGCCCGGCTCGACGTCGTCGGCGTCTTCGGCTACTCCGACGAGGACGGCACCGAGGCGGAGGGCTACGACGGCAAGCTCCCGGAGCACGTCGTCGCCGAACGTGTCTCGCGGCTCACCTCGCTCGTCGAGGAGCTCACGACGCAGCGGGCGCTGGAGCGGGTCGGCCAGACCGTCGAGGTGCTCGTCGAGGACGTCGACGAGGAGACGGGCGAGGTGACTGGCCGCGCGGCATACCAGGGCCCTGACGTCGACGGGGTGACCCTCCTGGAGCCGTCTCTCACCGCGGCGGCACCCTTCTCCATGAGGTTGGGCGACCTCGTCACCGCGACCGTGGTCGGGACCGACGGCATCGACCTTGTCGCCCGGCTGAGATGAGCACGAACGACCCCGGGTCGCCAGCGGCGTCGGGCGAGGTCGGGGACGGCCACGGTCGGGGCGACGGCGCCGACGCGGCATCGAGCAGGCCCACGCCCGCGCCACCGGTGACCGCGCCAAGCGCATGGAACCTGCCCAACCTCCTCACGGTGACCCGGATCCTCCTCGTGCCGGTCTTCGGGTGGCTGCTCTTGGCCGACGGCGGCCGGGACACCGGCCACCGCCTCGCGGCCCTCGGCGTCTTCGTCGTCGCGATGATCACTGACAGCCTGGACGGCGACCTGGCCAGACGGCGTGGTCTCGTCACCGACTTCGGCAAGGTCTCGGACCCCATCGCCGACAAGGCCCTCATGGGGATGGCCCTTGTCGGGCTGTCGAGCATCGGCGAGGTGTGGTGGTGGGTGACCGTCACGATCCTCGTGCGCGAGGTCGGGGTCACGGTGGTCCGGTTCCTCGTCATCCGGCACGGGGTGATGCCGGCCAGCCGCGGCGGCAAGCTCAAGACCGCACTCCAGACGGCGGCGCTCTCGATGCTCGTCTTCCCGCTGCGGGCGCTGCCGTTGGCGGGGGTGTGGTTCGTGGTCGCCTACGTCGTCCTGGGCGCCGCGCTCGTCGTCACGGTCGCGACCGGGGTCGACTACCTCGTGAAGGCCCGGCGGCTGCGCCGGACGAGCGCGCGTGCCGCGGCCAAGCGGGCCCGCCGGGCGGCCCGTGGCAGGCCCCGGTGACAGGGACGGTCGTCGAGAGGCTCGTCGCCCTGGGCCACAGCGTGGCGTGCGCCGAGTCCCTCACCGGCGGTCTTCTCACGGCGCGGCTCGTGGACACGCCGGGCGCGTCGGCGGTCGTCCGCGGCGGCATCGTCAGCTACGCCACCGACCTCAAGGCCAGCCTGCTCGGGGTCGACGCGGCGCTGCTCGCCGCCCGCGGCGCGGTCGGCCCGGAGGTCGCGCGGCAGATGGCCCTCGGCGCGCGGCGGGTGCTGGCGGCGGACTGGGGGGTGGCCACCACGGGCGTCGCCGGCCCGGAGCCTCAGGGCGGTATCCCGGTGGGCACCGTCTACGTCGCCGTCGCCGGTCCTGGAGGGGTCACCACCGTCGAACACCACCTTCTCGTGGGCGACCGGGGCGAGATCCGCGCCGCTGTGGTGACGGCGGCCCTGGCGTTGCTCGAGGCCGCGTTGGGCGCGCCATCGCCTTGAGGGTGGGCTTGGCGCCGCTCGGGCTGCGTGGGTGGCCTCACCGCCGTGAGGCTCCGGACGCTGGCGCCTTCGCCGGGCGGGAGTAACCTCCTCCATGCCGACGTTGACTCGCCTAGCTCTTCAGCCGCGACGCGGTCGGGCTTGGCCTGGTGTGCTCGACCGCACGGCGCGCGTCGGGGGTGACGGGTTATGGTGGTCTTCACGGCGCTTCGGGCGCCGGCCACCGACGGCATACTGGACGCGCGAAGGAGGGGTCATGATCCTGTTGAGACGTGAGCTGGGCGACGTCCTCCGCGAGACGCGCCAGCACCAGGGTCGGACCCTCCGTGAGGTCTCCGCGTCGGCCTCGGTCTCCCTGGGATACCTCAGCGAGGTCGAGCGCGGCGAGAAGGAAGCCTCCTCCGAGCTGCTGGGATCCATCTGCGGAGCGCTCGGGATGCCGCTGTCGCGGGTGCTCAGCCAGGTCTCGACCCGGGTCGCCGAGACCGAGTCGCTCACGGCACCGGTGGCGCTTCCCGTCGCCGCGCCGTCGGCCATCGCCTCCGCCGCCTGACCCGCGTGTGACCCGGGTCGCGTCACTCACCTGCACGCGCCTCACCGTCCCGTTGCACACGCCGTTCGTCACCGCCCTGCGCCAGACCATGTCCACCGACACGGTCGTCGTCCGCGTCACCGACTCGGACGGCGTCACGGGCTGGGGCGAGGCGCCCGAGGTCTGGCAGGTCACCGGTGAGTCCCTCGCCGGTGCGACCGCCTGCGTCGACGAGATGCTCGCCCCGCTCGCCGTCGGTCGGGACGTCGACGACTGGGTCAGCGTCGCGGCTGCGGTCCAGCACGCCGTCGCCCGCAACTTCGGCGCCAAGGCCGCAGTGGACGTCGCTCTGCACGACCTCGCGGCGCGTCGGGGGGGGATCAGCTTGGCACGGCTTCTCGGAGCACCGGCACCGGCGCAGGCGGCTCCGGGTCAGGGTCCGGCTCCGGGTCAGGGTCCGGATCCGGTCGCGGGTCCAGCTCCAGCTGACCATGACCGCGTGTCCACCGACGTCACCCTCGCGGCCGGGTCGGCCGACAGTCTCGCGCGCGTGGCCGCCGCGCGTGTCGCCGACGGGTTCACGACGCTGAAGCTCAAGGTCGGCACCGACGCCGCCACCGACGTGGGCCGGGTCCGGGCCGTGCGCGAGGCCGTCGGCCCCGCGGTGACGATCCGTCTCGACGCGAACCAGGGCTGGACCCCACAGGAGGCCGTCGACGTCATTCGGGCCCTCGAGTCGGCTCGCCTCGACGTCGAGCTCGTCGAGCAGCCGGTCGCCGGCGACGACGTCGAGGGCCTGGCCTGGGTCCGGGCCCGGGTCGGGCTTCCCGTCATGGCGGACGAGTCGGTCTACGGCCTCCTCGATCTCGACCGTGTGCTGCGGCTCGAGGCAGCCGACATGATCAACGTCAAGCTGGCCAAGTGCGGCTCCCTCGGGGTGGCGGCCGAGCTGCTCCGCCGCGCCACCGAGCACGGACTGGGCACCATCGTCGGCTCGATGATGGAGAGCCACATCGGGGTCGGCGCCGCCGCGAGCCTTGTCGTCGCGCACCCGACAAGCATGACGAACGACCTCGACGCGGCGTGGTGGGCCGCCGCGTCCCCGGTCGTCGGGGGGCTGTCCTACGAGGGCGACGAGCTCGTGCTGCCCCCTGGCCCCGGCCTCGGCATCGACGACCTGGTCTGAACGCCTCGTCATGCGAAGCGCCTTGCGCGGGTATCCCGTCCGTCACCGACCTCGGGCGGCATCGCCCTTCGGGGGCCCGCTTCGTGCCGATGTCCCGAGCGGCCGCTGGGGTCGGCCGTCGTCGTGGGGCGCGAGGCCGCCCTGGCAGCCGGGGCAGTAGAACATCGTCCGGTCGCGGGGCGGCTCGCCGATCATGGCAACGCGCACGGGGCGCCCGCAGCGGCGGCATGGGCGACCCGAACGGCCATGGACGTATGCCGTCTCGCCGCGCCGGTCGCTGCCGGTCGTGCTCTGGATGGCGTGCCGGCGTCCGGCGTCGAGCAGCCGGTGGGCCCGGTCCACCGCCCTCCGGAGGGCGGCGGGGTCGAGCTCGGCCACCGGGGTCCAAGGCCCGAGCCGTTCGAGGAAGAGCGTCTCGGCGGCATACATGGTGCCGACTCCGGCGAGGTTGCGCTGGTCGAGGAGCGCGGCGCCGATGCTCACCGGGCTCGACGCGAGCCGGCGCACCGCCTCGTCGGGATCCCAGCCCGGGCCGAGGACGTCGGGTCCGAGGTGGCCGACGAGGCTGTCCTCGTCGGCCGTGGCGACCGCGTGCAGGTCGCCGAGGTGCAGGCCGAGGGCGGTCCACACCGTAGTCCCGACGACGGCGCGCAGCTGGGGGTTCGCGAGCGTGCGGGACGTCACGGAGGCCGTCGCCTCGATGCGCCACTGGCCTTCCATCCGCAGGTGGGAGTGGATGGTGACCCCGTTGCCGAGCCGGTGCAGGATGTTCTTGCCCCGGGCCACCACCTGCGTCGTCGTCACGCCCCGCAGGTCGAGGGTGGACAGCTGGGGCCAGCGCAGGTCGGCCATGGTGAGGACGTCCCCGGCGAGCGCCTGGTTGAGCCGGTATGCCGTCCGCCAGACGGTGTCTCCCTCAGGCACGGTCGCCGGGGTGGTTCGGACCGGACCGGCCTGAGCGGGTCATCGGCGCAGCCTCAGGCCGCGGGGGGTGGCATGGAACCCGGCCCGGGCCAGGGCCTCTTCGAGCGGGTGCCCCGACCCGAGGACCTGGCTGCCGTCGGTCTTCTCCACGGTGAGCCGACCGAGGGCCCCCTCACGGACGGCGAGAGCCAGGGCGTCGGCAGCCCTCTGCAGGTCCTCGGCGGCGTCGGTCCAGGTGAGCAGGGTCCTGCCCCCTCGTTCGACATAGAGCACGAGCTCACCGTCGACGAGGACGACCAGCGCGCCGGCCTTGCGGGCCGGCTGGTGGCCGCGTCCGCCGCGAGGGGCGACGGCGTCGACCGGCCCGGGACCGGCGCGACCGCGGTGATCTGAGGTTCGTGCCGGATCTGCGGAGTCTCCAGGGCTACCGGGGGAGCGGTCGGGCCAGGGCAGCGCGGCACCGTAGGGGTTCGCCGGGTCGCAGGCCGCGACGACGACGGCGCGGGGCCGATCCTGCGGGCGCCGGTCGCCGAGCGGGCGGCTCTGGGCCCGCAGCCGGTCGACCGCGCCGCTCGAGGCGAACTGGGCCG
>JBBRZC010000123.1:0-11057 GCA_038237075.1 Actinomycetales bacterium | reverse complement strand
GAGGCGGGAGCAGTGGCTGGCGTCCGGGTCGGCGCCGGCGCATCGGCCGGTGCCGGCGCGGGAGCGGCCTGGATCCGGGCCCGGAGCAGCTCGTAGGCCGACTCGCGGTCTGCCACCGCGGCATACTTGCCCGCGAGCGGCGAGGACCCGATGACCTGGGTGAGCGTCGCGTCCGGGGCGGGTGCCATGAGCGACTGAGGGGCGCGCATCCGGGTCCAGGCGACGGGCGTCGGCGCGCCCTTCTCGGAGAGGACGGTGATGACGGCCTCGCCGGTGCCGAGCGAGGTCAGCAGGGTGGCGAGGTCGTAGCCGCTGCGGGGATAGGTCGACACCGCCGCCTTGAGGGCCTTGGCGTCGTCTGGGGTGAAGGCCCGCAGCGCGTGCTGGACCCGGTTGCCGAGCTGGGCCAGCACGGCCGAGGGCACGTCCTTGGGCGACTGGGTGACGAAGAAGACGCCGACGCCCTTGGAGCGGATGAGCCGGACGGTCTGCTGGATGGCGTCGAGGAAGTTCTTGGAGGCGCCGTCGAAGAGCAGGTGCGCCTCGTCGAAGAAGAAGACGAGCTTGGGCTTCTCGGGGTCGCCGATCTCGGGCAGGTCGTGGAAGAGGTCGGCGAGCATCCACATGAGGAAGGTCGAGAAGAGCGCCGGCCGGTCCTGCACCGCGGGCAGCTCGAGGACGGTCACCATCCCCCGGCCGTCGGGCGCCATGCGGAGCAGGTCGGCGGTGTCGAACTCGGGCTCTCCGAAGAAGGCCTCCGCTCCCTGGTCGGCGAACCCGACGAGCTCGCGGAGGATGACCCCCGCCGTCGCCGACGACAGCCCCCCCAGGGACTTGAGGTCGGCCTTGCCCTCGTCGGAGGTGAGGAACTGGACGACCTCACGCAGGTCCTTGAGGTCGAGCAGCGCCAGGCCGTTCTTGTCGGCGTAGTGGAAGACGAGCCCGAGGCTGGACTCCTGGGTGGCGTTGAGCCCGAGGACCTTGCTCAGCAGGACCGGCCCGAACGAGGTGATCGTCGCACGGATCGCGATGCCGCGGCCGAGCCCGCCGAGGGAGAGGAACTCGGTCGGGTATGCCGTGGGCACCCACTCCTCGCCGATGCTCTGTGCGCGGGCGGTGATCTTGTCGTTGGGCACCCCGGGCGCGGCCATCCCTGAGAGGTCACCCTTGATGTCCGCGAGAAACACGGGGACGCCCTGACCGGAGAGCTGCTCGGCCATGAGCTGGAGGGTCTTCGTCTTGCCGGTGCCGGTCGCCCCGGCGACGAGCCCGTGCCGGTTGAGGACCCCGAGCGGGATCCGCACCGACGCCTCGGGATAGGGGTGGTCGTCGACGACAGCGGCGCCGAACACCAGCGCCGGACCGGCAAAGGCATAGCCGGCCTGGATCTCCTGGACCTGGGCTGGCAGCGTGGCCGCACCGGAGGTCGGGGGCGTCGGTGGGTTCGGGGGGGTATCGCTCACGTGCGGCACTCTATGCTGCTTCTGCACCGCGCCCGGCCCCCTTGACGCGCGGCTGGCCCCCTTGCCACAAGAGC
The DNA here is from genome assembly GCA_038237075.1 of Actinomycetales bacterium. GTDB lineage: Bacteria > Actinomycetota > Actinomycetes > Actinomycetales > Dermatophilaceae > Lapillicoccus. The sequence goes on along the minus strand of JBBRZC010000123.1, from coordinate 9,520 downwards.
GTGATGCATTGCCTCGCGGACCTTGGCCCCACCACTGCCTACACTGGCGCCCGTGATCTTCAAGGCCATCGGCGACTCCCGTCCCTACCCCGACCACGGGCTGGTTGCCGCGAGGGACTGGTCCGAGGTGCCGCCGCGGATGGTCTGGCTCCAGGAGCTCATCACGACCAAGACCACCCTCGACCTCGGCATGCTCCTCTCCGAGGACTCGACGTTCTACGGCGACCTCTTCGCCCACGTCGTCGAGTGGCGAGGCGACCTCTACCTCGAGGACGGCCTCCATCGGGCGCTGCGGGCCGCCCTCCAGCAGCGACCAACCCTCCACGCCCGGGTGCTCGTGCTTGACTAGCCCCTGACCTGACGAGCCGAACGGGATCGGCCGTGGTCGAGGTCGCCGAGCGAGAGGAGGTGGCCCCATGAGCTATGTGGTCCAGTCCGGCGCGTCACAGCGCTCCAGGAGGCGTCGCCGCGCGGCGCTCACCCTGCTGCTCGTCCTGGCCCTCATGGCCGCCGCGTTCTACTACGCGGCCGAGTACTGGAAGAACCCCGGCCGCAGCTCAGCCGCCCCGTGCTCGACGAGCACCACGGCGGGGAAGGCTCCCGGGCCGGCGGCGGGACCGGCACCCGGCCAGATCACCGTCAACGTCTACAACGCCACGGACCGCTCGGGGCTGGCAGCCAGCACGGCCAAGCAGGTGCGTGAGCGCGGGTTCGTCGTCGGCACCATCTCCAACGACCCGCAGCACAAGCCGGTCGCCCAGCCGGCCGAGGTGCGCTACGGCAAGAACGGGGAGGCGGCCGCCAAGGTCGTCATGACCCTGGTCGCCGGAGCCGCGCCGACCGGCGACGCCCGCGCCGACGCCTCCGTCGACCTCGTCCTCGGGGCGGCCTTCCAGAGCCTCGCTCCCCCGGCTCCCGCACCCGCGCCCGCGCCACCGGCCCCCGGCGTGAAGACCACTTCCGCCCTCAGCTCGAGCCCCTGCTGACCCACGGCCGGGCCGGGGGCAGCAGCCTCAGGTGGTCGGGCCGACCTGGCGGGCGATGACGCTCAGCGCCAGCTCGTAGCCCTGGGTGCCGCAGCCGACGATGACCCCGGTCGCCACGGCGGAGATGTGCGAGTGGTGGCGGAGCTCCTCGCGGGCATGGACGTTCGAGATGTGCACCTCGATCACCGGCCCGGAGACCACTGTGAGGGCGTCACGCAGTGCCAGCGAGGTGTGCGTGTAGGCCCCCGCGTTGATGACGATGCCGGTGGCGTGACGCAGCTCCTGGACCATGTCCACGAGGGCGCCTTCGTGGTTGCTCTGCCGGAAGTCGACGTCGAAACCCAGCGCGTCGGCGTGGGCCACGCACCGGTCCCGCACGTCGGCCAGGGTCTCGGTGCCGTAGACGTCAGGCTCCCGCTCTCCGAGGAGGTTGAGGTTGGGACCGTTGAGGACGGCGATGACCGGGCGTGGCACGACGGCTCCTTGCGACGACTCCTTGTGACGACTCCCGCGACAGCTTCGGCGACGGGGGTGAGGTCACGCTATCCCGGGTCTCAGCGCCCCACGACCGCCATCCGGGAGACGAGCCCGGCGCCGAGGGTGGAGCCCCAGGCGCGGGCGCGCTTCAGCTCGCCGTCGACGAGGGGGCCGGGGGTCCCCTCGACGTAGAAGGAGATGGGCTCGGCGAGGTGCTCGAACCCGAAGGCCTCGAGCTCCCCGTCGGCCTTGACCGCCGCCGACCCCGGCACCCACCGGTGGTCCGAGTGCGTGTCGAAGGTCGCGACGAGCGGCATCGGGCTGCTCACGTGCAGCTTGGCGATCCACTCGCGGATGCCGTCGCCGGTGCTGACCACGGGGCCGTGGGCCTGCTGTGCCGCGGAGTCTCGCGTGCGGGCGCTGGAGAGCCCGAAGGCGTGCGTCGGGCCGCCGATGACGACGAGGCCGATGTCGCCGTCGGGTCTCTCGGGCGCCGTCCCGACCTCCTCGAGCAGCGTGTCGACATGCTCGGCCAGCCCGCGGCAGATCTCCTCCGCTACCTGCTTCGTGTTGCCGAACATCGACTCGTAGACGACGAGTGCACGCATCATGACCTCATTCCTTCGCCGTGGACCGGGGTGTGCGCCGGGTCCGGGGCCACGGCCCCGGGCGACGGCTGCTGTGCGGCAGGAAAGGTGCGGTCCTGGGGACCCGAGGGCAGTGCCGGCACTGGCGGCTCGTCGGCGCCCGGGTCGAGCCGGAAGGGCGGGTAGTCGTCGGTGAGGAGCAGGACGTAGGCGGTCACCCGCCAGACCCATCGGTTGAGGCCCATGACGAAGTCGAAGAGGCCCTTCGGGTAGGAGCCCGAGATGGCGAGCACCACGGCGCCGATAACGGCGAGGAGGGTGATGAGCCCACCCGCGCTTCGGCTCGAGGCGTGCCCGTCCTGCCACCCGGCATACTGGTAGCCGCCGGAGAGGACCCCCACGACGACGAGGTGCGGGAAGGCGAACAGCCACTTCACCAGCGGCATCCCGCGGTGGAGGCGCCCTGGTGGGGCGATGTCGAGGTGGGCGGGGAAGCTCGGGACGTCCGCGAGGGTGAACGGCGGGTACTGGTCGGTGGCCAGGGCGCTGGACCCGTAGAAGCCGACCCGCCACGACCATCGGAGCACACCCAGGACATAGGCGTATGCCGCGTCGGGGTACCTCCCTGTCATGAGGATGGCGACGAACGCCCAGACCCAGACCACGCAGACCCCGAGCCACAGGAACGCCAGAACGACGAGGTGGGGGATCACGAGGACCCACTTGACCAGCCACAGCCACCGGGAGGTCTGTGCGTCGAGATGACCTGACAACCGAACGGGCGTGCCGAACCTCATGCCTCCACGGTGCCCCCGCAGCTCCGTCCTGAACAGGGCAGAAGGTCACCCGGGACGTTAGGCCCTGTCTGCTCGGTCTGGTCGCGGGTGATGGTGGAGCGGTGGCGTCCGGACGTGGTCGACACCGCCAGTAGGGGGTTCGCCGACCCGCCGCGCCCCATCCGGAAGGTAGCTGTGATGAAGAACCGTCCCGTCCCCGAATCCGGCGTCGTCGTGGGCATCGACGACACTCCGGGAGCCGACGTGGCGCTCGACTGGGCTGTCGGCGAGGCGCTGCGCCTCCGCCTGCCGCTGCACGTCGTGCACCTCCTCACCTGGATCGGTCCGACGCCCTTCGATGAGGCCGAGGAGGTCGACGACACCGTCCGGGTCTCCGTCGAGCGGCTCCAGGGCCAGCACCCCGAGCTCGTGGTCTCCGGTCACACGGCTACCGGCAGCGCTGCGAGGTCGCTCGTCGAGGCCTCCCGCCGCGCAAGCCTCGTCGTGCTCGGTGCCCACTCGGGGCCGCCGAGACCGCTCGGGTCGACTGTCACCCAGGTCGCCACGCACGCCTTCTGTCCCGTCGTCGTCGCCCGCCGTCCGAGCGACGGGCCCGAGCGCTTCGACGAACCGCACCCGGTCGTCGTCGGCGTCGACGAGACCCCCGAGTCGCACCCGGCCCTGACCTTCGCGTTCGAGCAGGCCGCCTCGCGCGGACTCGGCCTCGTCGCGCTGCACACGTGGTGGTGGCAGGAGGCCGGCGGCTACCTCGCCGGGACCGACTGGGAGGACCACTACCACGCGGTCGAGGAAGCGGAGACGAGCCACATCGGCTCGCTCCTCGCCGGCATCCGCGCCAACTACCCGCAGGTCGACGTCGTCCAGAAGCTCGTGCGGGGTCATCCCGTCTCGGCTCTCGTCGAGGAGTCCAAGACCGCCGAGCTCGTCGTCGTGGGCAGCCGCGGCCGGGGTGGGTTCGTCGGGCTGCTCCTCGGCTCGGTCAGCCAGCGGCTCCTCGCCCGGGCCCACGGCCCGGTGGCCGTGGTGCGCGCTCCGGCCACCTCGTCCTCCCCCGCGGGCACCGCGCCATGACGGGAGCCCCGGACAGCGCCACCTGGATGATCTTCGGCGTCACGATGCTCCTCGGCACCGTCGTCGTCCTCGCCGCCGGGTTCGTCGTCCTGCTCTGCACCACCGCGCTCGGCTCCCGCGTGTGGCAACGCGCCTCGCGTCCCTACCTCGTCGTCAAGGAGGTCTGGACCCGCGACCCCTACCGGCGTCCGCAGGACCACTGACCCCCTCGGCGAACGGAGCGTGCGCCGCACCGCAAAGACGCGGGGGGCCGCTCCGACGGAGGACCCCGCAGCGTCGCGGGGTCCTTCGCCGTTCCCCACGTCTGAGCCAACCGGGGTATGCCGTGCGAGCGCCGGGTCGCCGCACGGCATACCGGCCCTGAGCTGGGCTCAGGGTAGGCCGGCGCGGTCGAACTCGTGCTGCAGCCCCTTCGCGGCGGTCAGGACCGCTCCGGAATAGAAGCGCTCGATCACCGGCCGCATGATGGCCGGGACGGTCTTGGCCACGCCCTCACGGACACACAAATTCCCCGCTCTTGATCGTGCAGGACACCCAGATGAGCTTCCGTATGTCATCGGGGTCGGACAGGTCGAGCGGGACCCGATAGAGGACCGCGACGTCGGCCGGGACAGTGGCGGGACTGGCACCGCCAGCCGTCCCAAAGGGTGGCGATGATGGCCGCGCTGCAGGCGCCGGCGGTCTCCTCAAAGTCGATCCCGTCCAGGCCGAGCATCCATTCAGGCTGTCAACGGAGCCTGAAGTCCTGAAAGGACCATCCCCACGGCTGTCGTGGCTGCCGGCCATCTCGCGGCCGGTATGACGCACGTCCCTCCGCTCTTGGCCAACGCACGACGAGCAGTTTTCGCGGGCAACGTCATCGGGCATGCGGGGCCCTGAGTCAGGGGTACGCCGTCGGTCGCTGTGGCGACCGACGCGGCGGCCGGCTCGGGCGCAGGTCAGTGGTTGGCGCAGCAGGGGGTGGGGTTGGGCTGCTCGAAGGGGATGACGACCCCGTCGGCCGCGGGCCGGACGACGAGCACGAGGCGCCCGTCGAGGAAGTGCGGTCGCACGAAGTCCTGGGTCTCGAGCACCGCGTCGGGCGTCAGGGGCTCGCGGTGGCCGATCATGACGACGTCGTCGATCGCGGTTTCCTGGAGCACCTGCGCCACCGTGGTTGTCCCGGTCAGGGTGTCTGACCCCGGGAACCGGAAGACCCGGCCACCGCGGCGCTGCCGGTGCAGCGCGGCGAGATCCCCGCTCCCCGAGGTGGCAGGCCCTGCTCCGACGACCGACACCACCCCCGCCGGCGACTCTGCGGTGACGAGCACTGCTGCGCCGGCGAAGTGGGTCGCGAGGTATGCCGGTCCCTCCTCAGTGCGCGCGGCGAGGCCGAGCACTGTCTGCTCGGCCTCGCGGGTGGTCCGCCACGTCGTCGGTGTCACGTCTTCGGCAGGATCCAGATCGGGTTCGTGTAGAACCACAGGTCGGCCCACGGGTCGGCGTCGCCCTTGACGTCTGCGGCCGGCCCTTTGGGGTCGACGGCGGGACCCAGCAGGCCCACCGCGCTGCGGTTGCCGTCGGTGCCCCGCACGCGCACGTAGCAGGGCTCGGCCACCTCACCGAGGTCGTAGGTGAAGCTCGCCGTGCCGCTGACGCCGGAGACGTCTTTCTGGAGGACGACCTTGGTGTTCGGCGCCTTGAACGTGTCGTGGTCCGTCGCGGGGCCGGTCACCGACCCGCGGATGACGTCGACCCGGTTGAGCTTCGGCACGAACTGCGCCCAGTTCGGCAGGCTGGCCAGCTGGATGGAGACGGCGAGCTCGAGGCGGGCGCCCCGGCGGGGCGTGACGACCGAGCCGAGTGGGGAGCCCTGACGCCGCTCGCCCTTCTCGCGGACGGTCACCTCGACGGCGCCAACGAGTCCGCCGTGGTCGACGTACACCCGGCCGGCCCGCAGGCCGTCGAGGACCGCGGCATACGTGAACTTCTCCGCGCCGACGTGGGTCTTGCTGTAGTAGCCGGGCCAGAAGTCGCCGTTGGTCGTCTTGGGACCGGTGGTGCCGTGCACCGGGTCGACGTACCGGCCGCTGGCGTTGAACTCCGCGAGGGAGCCGGAGCCGCCACGCACGGAGTCGTCGAGGTAGACCGAGTGCGAGTCGGAGTTGGCCGTGACCCACCAGGCCTTGCCCTCGGCCAGGAGCGAGTCCCAGAGACCGCCGACCGTGCTCGTCATCCAGTCGAACCCGCCGTAGGTGAGGTAGCTCTCCAGCGGGTACGCCGCGAAGCTGTCGGCCGACGGCGTGTTGTCGTAGAAGCCGCGCCCCGAGCCCGGGCCGTAGGGGAGCCTGATCCCGGTGGCCTGGTGGCCGGGGGCGCCCTCCATGCCCAGGGCGATCGTGGGCTGTCGGTCGCGCCAACCCCGGATCTCGTGGGGGGAGTCGAGGCCCTTGCGTGCCGGATGGTTGGCAAAGAAGGCGGCGTCTTGGATGCGGCGCTTCGTCACGGAGGTGGCCAGGAAGTCGAGGCCCTCCAGGGCGTGCTGCTCGTTGGCCGCGTTGGAGGCGGTCCAGTTGTTGACCACCCCGTCGAAGCTGGTCTCGAACTCCTTCAGGACGGCCACCTCGTCGTTCCCGGGGTGCACGATGATCGTGCCGTGCTCGGCCGCGGGGATGTTCCACTCCAGGCCCTGGAAGACGAGTGTCTGGTCGCCGAACACCCGCCGAGCGCGCACGATGTCGGGGTTGACCTTCTCGACGCCGATCTTGGCGTGGGTGACGCTGCCGTGGTCGGTGATGACCATCCAGTCGAGCCCGTACGCCGACCCGTGCTGCACCTGGTCCACGACGCGGTACATCGCGTCGCTGCTGTACTGCGTGTGGATGTGGTGGTCGCCGGCGAGCCACTGGAAGCGGCGGCCCCCACGGCCGCCGCGGCCGCCGTCGACCACACGGTCCGGGTTGGAGTCGTGGGAGCGGGCGCCCGCCGCCGCCGCCGGGGCTCCGGATCCGGCCATACCAACCGCCGCGGCGGCGGCCCCGAGCAGGCCTGCGCGGCGCAGGAAGCCACGCCGCCCGAGCTCGGCCGGCGACAGGTCGGAGTCGGGGACGTTCGGGTCGAAGACCGCCGTCGCGCCCAAGTCGATCTGCTCGTGCTCGCCGTCCGAGCCGTGCTCATGCTCGAACCCGCCATGGGAATGCCGTGTCATCGCTGCCTCTCGGGACCCGCGGACGCCCACCGTCCACCCTGGGGAAGCCAACCTCCGCCAGGTGAACACCACGTGTGCGCGAGACGAACAGCACCGGAAACCCCGCGGGCCGGCGAGGGGAAAGACATCACCCGGCGGAGATCCACGGGGATTTCCTCCATCCGCCGACCCGCGCGTGACGGTCACGGGTGAGGGCGTGACCGGCGAGGCGACTGCCGGCCCGAGCGCCGGCGGACTAGCGCCTTGCGGCGGCTCACACCTTGCCCATCCTCGCCTCATTGAGCGCGTGCGGCACCGTCGGTGGCCGCATCGCAACAGGCACGCGTCCACAGACGCGCCAGTCGCTGTGCATACCCGCGTGGTCGGGGCCGTCACGCAGCCGATCCCCGCTGCCCACAGCAGCGCCACGTTCAGCCCTAGATCTGCTGGCGGACGTGCAGAGTTCACCAATGACTCCTAGCGTCAGAGAGTGCAGGTTCATCCACCTACCGAAAAGGCCTCCCCATGAACGCCACTCGAAACCGCGGCGTCGTCACAGCCGTGATCGCCGCGTTGGCCATCGGCGGTACCACCGCCGACGCGGGCGGAAACAGCGACCAGCCGGCCGCCAACGCTCAGCCCGGTGACCACCAGGCCGGGGACCACAACAAGACAGACGGCACCCTCGTCGGTGACTTCAGCCGAGTGGACCGGAACACCAGCTGGCAGCTCACGGGCAGGCTGAAGCTCAACTTTGCCACGTTCCACACCGAGGGCATCGCCTTCACGCCGGCTCACATCTTCCTATCCGCAGTCCAGATCCTCGAGCCCACCGTGAAGTACCCCACCCCCCAAGGCGGCTACGACCGCACCGCCGGCAAAGGCGTCGGTCACCTGTTCGTCTTGGACAAGGCCGGCAACCTCCAGAAGGACATCGCCCTCGGCGAGGGCGACATGTACCACCCCGGCGGCATCGACTTCGACGGCGCCAACATCTGGGTCCCCGTCGCCCAGTACCGACCCAACTCCAGCGCGATCATCTATCGCGTCGACACAACCAGCCTCAAGGTCACCAAGCAGTTCCAGGTCCCCGACCACTTCGGCGGCATCGTCATGGACCAGCGCACAGGTCACCTCGTCGGCAACACCTGGGGATCGCGCCGGTTCGCCGAGTGGAACCTGCGCGGCAAGCAGCTGAAGACCTGGGACAACCCCAACTTCTTCATCGACTACCAGGACTGCCAGTACGCAGCCACCTCCAAGATGCTCTGCGCCGGCGTCACCAACCTTCCCCAAACACCTACCGCCGGCGGCGAAACCGCCACGTACGAGCTCGGCGGCATCGCCCTGATCGACATCACCAAGCAAACCCTCCTACGCGACGTCCCCTTCCAGAAGTGGTCCACCGCCGGCCACGTCGCCACGCGCAACCCCTTCAAGATGACCGCGAACGCCGACCACTTGACGATTCGTGTCGCGCCCGTCAACGGCGACGAGGGCAACGGCACCGAAATCCTCACCTACGAAGGCATCGCCACGCCCACCCAATAACCGCGGTCCGGCATCCCGGGCGGCGAGGCAATGGACTGGGCACGAGATGAGGACCCAAAGGCTAGTCGCGGGCCACGGTGCGACAGGCGGCCCGCCCCGTGCCGGGGTCACGGATCATCTGTCGGGGTCACGGATCATCGCGGCCGCGGCGGAGCTGCAGACGGTGAGCGAGGAGACGACCTCGGCCAAGACGAGCTCGTCCGAGCCCATCGGCACGATGGATAGGCGACCCCACCACGGGTTCGAGCCCCAAGGACCCGGCGGTCTGCGTGGCCCGCGTACCGTGGCGTCGTTGCCCGGGGATCCAGGCGATGTCCCCGAAGGCGGCGCAGGCATCATTTGGCGAGGCATCCGGTTCTCACCACGCTGATGGCTCTTCTCGCCCTGATCGGGCTGGTCACGGGGGCCTACGTGTTCGCTGCGCGCCCACCAGCTCCGCTGGGGTTCGGGGGCCGACGAGGTCAGCCGGGCGATGCCCGGCGACGAGCTCAATCCTGACCCGACCTTCCTCGCGACCCAAGCCATCACGATCAACGCCACAACTGAGCAGATCTGGCCCGGGTTGATCCAGATGGGCTACGGCAGGGCGGGATACTACGGCTACGACGTCGCCGAGAACCTCCGCACCCCCGCGGGATCCGCAGCGCGGAACCGGTCTTGCCGGAGTTCCAGAACTTCACAGTCGGGGACACCCTGCCCATCAGCGTGGCCTCCACGATGAAGTGCTACGCCATCCAGCCGGACATGACCTGATCTGGGCGGGGCCGGCCGGCGGCACGTGGACCACGTTCAACTGGGCGCTATACCCGATTGATGCCAGCCACACCCGCCTGGTCAGCCGGATCCGCTGGAGTCACCACGGGAGCGAACCCAGCCTGATCGGCT
>JBBRZC010000122.1:0-11097 GCA_038237075.1 Actinomycetales bacterium | reverse complement strand
CGGCACGCCGGGCGGGACCTCGGTGACGAGCCGGGCGACCTCGTCGCCTCCAGGAACCGTCTCGCGCCCGACGACGACGACGCCGCACCTCACGACGCCCCCTCGGACGCCACCACCCCGGACAACGCCTCCGAGCCCGACCACGCCGCCGCCCCCGGCGACGGCCCCCCGGCCGACGACCACTGCCCCGCAGCCGCCGCCGCCGCTCATCACCGGGCGGGTGGTCTCGGCGCTGCCGACTGCACGCCGCGTCGTCGCGCTGACCTTCGACGGGGGAGCCGGCAACCAGGGTGTCGAGTCGATCCTCGCCACGCTCGTCGCCGAGCGCGTACCGGCGACGTTCTTCCTCACCGGCGACTTCGCTGCTGACAGCCCGGCGTTAGCCCGTCGGCTCGCCGGCGCGGGCCTCGTCGGCAACCACACGTGGGACCACCCGCACCTGCCGCTCCTGAGCGACGCGGACATCACCACCCAGCTCTCCCGCACCCGCTCGGCCGTCCTCACGGCCGCCGGCATCGACCCCCGCCCGCTCTTCCGATTCCCCTACGGCGACTACACCGCGCACACGCTCGCCGTCGTCAACGGGCAGGGATACGTCGCCGTGGGCTGGACCGTGGACACGCTCGGCTGGAAGGGCACGTCCGCAGGGGTCACCGCCGACGCCGTCGTCGCACGCGTCCTCGCCTCCGCCCGCGCCGGCGAGATCGTCCTGATGCACCTCGGCGCGGCACCGGACGGGTCAACCCTCGACGCCACGGCTCTTCCCCGGGTCATCTCCGAGCTGCGTTCTCGCGGCTACGGCTTCGTGACGCTCGAGCAGCTGCGCGGCTGACCTGACGGCCCGAGCGCGACCGGGTGGGCGCCTGGCCCGAGGGCCTGACCCGGGCCGGTGCGCGGCGGCACCGGTCGATGGGCACGCATCGCCTCCGCCGCTGCGACACTGGGCCGCATGCCCCGCACCGGTCCGCCCCGGGAGGCGCTCACCTCCGACAGCGCGCTCTGGCGACGCCTGCCGAACCTCTTGCTCCTGCGGCGCTACGAGCGCGAGTGGCTCCGGAGGGACGTGCTCGCCGGGGTGACCGTCGCGGCATACCTCGTGCCGCAGGTCATGGCGTATGCCCGGGTGGCGGGCCTGCCTGCGGTCGTCGGGATCTGGACCACGGTCACCGGCCTGCTCGTCTACGCCGTCCTCGGGTCCTCGCGGCAGCTGTCGATGGGGCCCGAGTCGACGACCTCGCTGATGACGGCCGTGGCCCTCGGCGGGCTCGCCGGCGGTGACCCGGCGCGCTTCGCCGGCCTCGCCGCCCTGCTCGCGTTGCTCGTCGGGATCGTCTGCGTCGTCGGCTGGGTCGTGCGGCTGGGGTTCCTCTCCACCCTGCTCTCCAAGCCCGTGCTCCTCGGCTACATGGCCGGCGTCGCAGTGATCATGATGGCCAGCCAGCTGGGCACCGTGACGGGGATGCGCGTCGAGGGCGGCGGGTTCCTCGCCGAGGCGGTCTTCGTCCTCACCCACCCGGGCCGGGTGCACCTGCCGACGCTGCTCCTCGCGACCGGCGTGCTCGCCTTCCTCCTCGTCGCCCGCCGGGTGGCCCCCCATGCGCCGGTGCCGCTCGTCGGGATGGTCCTCGCCGCCGCGGTGGTGGCGCTCTTCGGGCTCGAGGCGCGCGGAGTGGCCGTCGTGGGGGAGATCCCCGCCGGGCTGCCGCAGCTGGGGCTGCCGACGCTCTCGTGGGCCGACGTCGTGCTCCTCCTGCCGGCGGCGCTCGGGGTGGCCGTCGTCGCCTTCTCCGACACGGTGCTCACCGGACGCGCCTTCGCCACCCGCAACCACTACCGGACGGACGCCAACCAGGAGCTGCTCGCCCTCGGCGCGTCGAACCTCGCGGCCGGCGTCACCCACGGGTTCCCCATGAGCAGCAGCGGCAGCAGGACCCTCATCGGCGACGCCCTGGGCAGCCGAAGCCAGCTCGCGTCGCTGGTCTCCGTCGTCACGGTCGTCGTCAGCCTGCTCGTCCTGCGGCCCGTGCTCGGCGCGTTCCCCATGGCTGCCCTGGGCGCCGTCGTCGTCTACGCCGCCGTCGGGCTCATCGACCTGCCGGAGCTGCGGCGGGTCGGTCGGTTCCGACGCACCGAGCTCGCGCTGGCACTGACCACGACGGTCGCCGTGCTCGCCGTGGGCATCCTCGGGGGCGTCCTCGCAGCGGTGGGGCTGTCCATCCTCGACCTCTTCCACCGGGTGTCGCGCCCTCACGACGGCATCCTCGGCTACGTGCCCGGGGTGGCGGGGATGCACGACATCGATGACTACCCGGACGCGGCATCGGTGCCGGGGCTCGTGGTCTACCGCTACGACTCGCCGCTGTTCTTCGCCAACGCCGAGGACTTCCGCGCCCGTTCGCTCGCGGCCGTCGACGCTGCCGAAGACGTCTCGTGGTTCCTCCTCAACGCCGAGGCCAACGTCACCATCGACCTCACCGCAGTCGACGTCCTCGACGAGCTGCGCGAGGAGCTCGCGACCCGGGGCATCCTCATGGCCCTGGCGCGGGTCAAGTCCGAGCTGCTCGCCGACCTGCGCCGCGCCGGGTTCGCCGCGCGGGTCGGTGAGGACCACATCTTCGCCACGCTGCCGACAGCGGTCGAGGCGTTCCGCCACCGGGCCGACGCCGCGAGCGGGCCACCGCCGCCGGCCGGGGACGAGCGGGAAGAATGACCCGGCACGAGTCGAGCGGTGGGCGATGACCGATACCAGTGACCAGGGACCGCGGTCACTGCCGGGAGGATCCGACCTGGCCCACGCCGTGCGCCGGATGAGCGGCCGTGACCCCGCACAGCCGGGCCGCGGATCGAGCCCCCTCGAGCTGCTCTTCGACCTGACCTTCGTCGTGGCGGTGGGCCAGGCGGCCGGCCTCTTCGCGCACGGCGTGGCCACGGGCCACGTCAGGCTCGGTCTCGTTGCCTTCGCCTTCGCCACGTTCGCGGTGTGCGGGGCGTGGGTGAACTTCTCGTGGTTCGCGTCCGCCTTCGACACCGACGACTGGGTCTTCCGGGTCGTCACGATGGTCCAGATGGTCGGGGTCTGCACTCTCGCCTGGGCGTGCCTGCCCTCTTCAGCTCCATCGAGGCCGGCGAGCACGTCGACAACCGCGTCATGGTCCTCGGCTACGTCGTCATGCGGCTGGCCATGGTGTTCCAGTGGCTCCGGGCCGCCCGGCAGTCGCCACAGCACCGGCACGCCTGCCTCACGTACGCCAAGGCGATCGCCGACGGTCTCGTAGCCCACCACCGTGACGAGGGGCGCGAGCACGAGCGCGAGCAGGCAGACCGGCATCGAGACGCCCGCCCCGGCCAGGAGCACGAGCACTGAGCCCGATCACCGGACCTATCCTGAGCCGCATGGCCGAGGAGCACGCAGCGCGACCCGAGCGTGGCCGGAGCCAACGGGACGGCCAGCCGGAGGGCAGGCCTCGCCGCCGCCGGCCGGCCCGCCGGGGACCCCGCGCCGGCCCAGGCGCCGGGGCGGGCGTTGACCCGGGAGCTGAGGCGGGAGCCGAGGCGGCCCGCATCCGCCACCGCCGCAGCCTCGTTCCCGAGATCACCTACCCCGAGGACCTGCCCGTCGTGGCACGCCGAGACGACATCGCCGCCGCCATCCGTGACCACCAGGTCGTCGTGGTCGCGGGGGAGACGGGGTCGGGCAAGACGACCCAGATCCCCAAGATCTGCCTCGAGCTCGGCCGGGGCGTGGCCGGCATGATCGGGCACACACAGCCCCGCCGTATCGCGGCCCGGTCGGTGGCCGAGCGTATCTGCGAGGAGCTCGACGTCGAGATGGGCCGCGCCATCGGCTACCAGGTGAGGTTCACCGACCAGTCGAGCCGGGACACCCTGGTCAAGGTCATGACGGACGGCATCCTCCTCGCCGAGCTGCAGCGCGACCGCGACCTGCGCCGCTACGACACGATCATCATCGACGAGGCCCACGAGCGGAGCCTCAACATCGACTTCATCCTCGGCTACCTGCGGCAGCTGCTGCCGGGACGCCCCGACCTCAAGGTCGTCATCACGTCGGCGACGATCGACCCGCAGCGCTTCGCGGAGCACTTCGGGGCGAACGGCGTGCCCGCCCCGGTCATCGAGGTCTCCGGCCGGACCTACCCCGTCGAGGTGCGCTACCGGCCGCTGACCGGGGAGCGCCCCGACGACGAGCGCGACCAGGTCACCGGCATCACCGAGGCCGTCGAGGAGCTGTGGACCGAGCACCGCGAGGGCGACATCCTCGTCTTCCTCTCCGGCGAGCGGGAGATCCGCGACGCCGCCGACGCCCTCGCCGCGCTGGACATCCCGCAGACCGAGGTCCTCCCGCTCTTCGGCCGGCTCTCGGCCGCCGAGCAGCACCGGGTCTTCTCCCGCCACGCGGGCCGCCGCGTGGTCCTCGCGACGAACGTCGCCGAGACGTCGCTCACCGTGCCCGGCATCCGCTACGTCGTCGACACGGGCACGGCACGGATCTCGCGCTACAGCCTGCGCACCAAGGTGCAGCGGCTGCCCATCGAGCCGGTCAGCCAGGCCAGCGCCAACCAGCGGGCCGGGCGCTGCGGGCGCGTCGCCGACGGCATCTGCATCCGGCTCTACTCCGAGGAGGACTACCTCGCCCGCCCGGAGTTCACCGACCCGGAGATCCTGCGGACCAACCTCGCGTCGGTGATCCTCCAGATGACGAGCCTGCGCCTCGGCGAGATGAGCCGGTTCCCGTTCGTCGACCCGCCCGACTCACGGCAGGTCACCGACGGGGTGCGCCTTCTCGAGGAGCTGAAGGCGTTCGAGCAGGAGCCCGCCCGCGAGCCCGCGGGGCGGGGCACCCGCCGGCGGCTCACGGCATACGGGAGGCAGATCGCCCTGCTGCCGCTCGACCCGCGGCTGGCCCGCATGGTCATCGAGGCCGACCGGCTCGGCTGCCTACGCGAGGTCCTCGTCATCGTCGCCGCGATGAGCATCCAGGACCCCCGCGAAAGGCCGCTCGAGCGTCGGGAGCTCGCCAACGCCGCGCACCAGCGTTTCGCCGACCAGCGCTCCGACTTCGCGGCATACCTCAACCTCTGGCGCTACCTGAAGGAGCAACAGCACCTGTTGTCCAGCAGTGCTTTCCGGCGGATGTGCAAGGCGGAGTTCCTGCACTACCTGCGCATCCGCGAGTGGCAGGACCTGCACCAACAGCTGCGGCAGGCGTGCAAGCAGGCGGGGTTCGACCCGGGCCGCGGCACCGGCGAGACGGATCTCGACCTCGATACGGTCCACCGCGCCCTCCTCTCGGGGCTGCTCTCTCAGGTCGGGGTGCGTGACGAGGTCAAGCGGGAGTACCTCGGTGCCCGGGGGGCCCGCTTCGGCATCTCGCCGGGGTCGAGCCTCTTCCGCAAGCAGCCGCAGTTCGTCATGGCCGGCGAGCTCGTCGAGACAAGCCGGCTCTGGGCGCGGACCACGGCCCGGATCGACCCGCTGTGGGCGGAGGAGCTGGGGGCGCACCTCGTCAAGCGCACCTACACGGAACCGCGCTGGTCGGCCCGGCAGGGCACCGCCGTCGCCGACGAGCGGGTCACCCTCTACGGCGTCCCGCTCGTCGTCGCGAGGACGGTCGGGTATGCCGCGGTGGACCCGGCGGAAGCGCGCCTCCTCTTCGTCCAGCGGGCACTCGTCGAGCGCGACTGGACGACGAGGCACCGGTTCTTCCACGACAACGCCGCCCTCGTGAGCCGGCTCACGGAGCTCGAGGCGCGCACCCGCCGTCGCGACCTTCTCGTCGACGACGACACCCTGGTCCGCTTCTACGACGAGCGGATCCCCGCGCAGGTCGTCTCGGCCCGGCACTTCGACACGTGGTGGAAGAAGGAGTCGCGCCGCCACCCCGACCTCCTCACCTTCACGGAGGACCTGCTGCTGGGGGACCGGGCCCGTGACGTCAACCGCGACGACTACCCCTCGACGTGGCGCCAGGGCGACCTCGGGCTCGCGGTGACCTACCAGTTCGAGCCCGGGACGGCACAGGACGGGGTCACCGTCCACATGCCGGTCGAGATCCTCAACCGGCTGTCGGGCGACGGGTTCGACTGGCAGGTGCCGGGTCTGCGCGAGGACCTCGTCACGGCCCTGATCCGGTCGCTGCCCAAGGCGACCCGGCGGCTCCTCGTGCCGGCTCCGGAGCATGCCGCCGCGGTGACCCGCGAGCTCGCCGCCCGTGGCCTCGGCCCCGCCGACGGGCCGCTGACCGCGGTGCTGGCCCGGGTGCTGCGCGAGACCCACGGGGTCGTCGTCGCCCCGTCTGACTGGGCCCTCGACCGGGTGCCTTCCCACCTGCGGGTCACCTTCGCCGTCGAGGACCCCCGCGGCCGGGTCCTCGTCTCCGGGCACGACCTCGACGCACTCCGCGACGCGGCGGCTCCACAGGTGCGCCAGCAGGTCGCCCGGGCCGGTGCCCCCCTCGAGCGAACCGGCTTGCGGGAGTGGACCATCGGCGAGGTGCCGACGCAGTTCAGCTCGACGTCGGCGGGTGGCCGTGTGGTCCATGGCTTCCCCGCGCTCGTCGACGAGGGAACCGCGGTGGCCCTGCGGATCCTGCCCAGCCGGGCCGAGGCCTCCGCCGAGCACCGCGTCGGGGTCCGGCGCCTGCTCATCCTGGGCACGAGCCCCCCGTGGAGGCAGGTGCTTGCCCGCCTCAGCAACACCGAGAAGCTCGCCCTCGGCCACAACCCCCACGGGTCGGTCCCCGCGCTGCTCCAGGACTGCCTCGCCTGCGCCGTCGACGCCATCGCCGCTGAGCAGGTCCGCCACGAGGTGCGCACCGAGGCCGACTTCGCGCAGGCCCTGGCCGCGGTCCGCAGCCACGCCGCAGCCAGGGTCCTCCAGGTCGTCGGTCTCGTGGAGCCGGTGCTCGCGAAGAACCTCGAGGCCGCCAACCGTCTCGACGTGATGACCGCACCGAGCCTCACCGGCCTGGTCGGCGACGTGCGCGCCCAGCTGCGTGAGCTGGTCCGGCCGGGCTTCGTCGCCGAGGCCGGGTTCGCGCGGCTGCGCGACCTCGACCGCTACCTGCGCGCCGTCCTGCACCGGCTCGACAAGGCACCGACGGACCTTGCCCGCGACGCCCGCGCCGCGGAGGAGGTTCTCACCGCCGAGGAGGCGTATGCCGCGCTCCTCGCGGAGCTGCGTCCCACGCAGCGGGGCAGCGACGAGGTCGTGGCCATCGGGTGGATGGTCGAGGAGCTGCGGGTCTCGATGTTCGCGCAGGGTCTCGGCACGGCATACCCCGTCTCGGCGAAGCGGATCCAGCGGGCCGTCGACGCGGTCGAGCGGCGCTGACAGCGCTCTGGTCGCGTCCGGGGTTTCGGCTACCGAGAGGCCGCCAGGTTCCCGGACGCGAGGGCGCGGCAACCGGCGTCAGAAAGAGCGAACAGGGGGTGGGGTGGAATCCCTGACGGGTGCGCGGCGTTGTCAGGGGTGCGAGCACGTCTGGCCCCGAGGCCGGCGGTTCCGGTACCACCGACAACCTGAGGAAGGCCCACCGTGCAGGACCCATCGGCGCTCTACCGCTTCGAGACCGACACGAACCCGGCGTCAGTCCGGGCGTCCGTGATGCTCGTCTCGCTGGGCGGGTTCATCGATGCCGGCCGGACCCAGCAGGTGCTCACCGACCACCTCCTCGGCGCGCACGAGCACACCGTCGTCGCCTCGTTCGACATCGACCAGCTCCTCGACTACCGCGGGCGCCGTCCATTGATGACCTTCGACCGCGACCGCTGGACGACCTACGACGACCCGTCGTTGCTGCTCTACCGCCTCCTCGACGAGGAGGGCCGGCCGTTCCTCCTGCTCGCCGGCTCGGAGCCCGACTTCCAGTGGGAGCGGGTCGTCGAGGCGGTCACGGGGCTCATCCGCATCCTCGGGGTCGACCTCGTGGTCAGCGTGCACGGGATACCCATGGCCGTGCCGCACACCCGCCCACTCGGCCTCACCGCCCACGCGACCGACCCGCGCCTGATCAGCGACCAGTACTCACCGTTCGGCACCGTGCAGGTGCCGGCGAGCCTGACGGCGCTCCTCGAGCTGCGGCTGGGCGAGAGCGGCCGCGACGCCCTCGGCTTCGCCGTCCACGTGCCTCACTACCTGGCCCAGGCGGAGTTCTCCGACGCCGCGCTCGCCGGCCTCAACGCCGTCACTGCGGCGACCGGGCTCAAGCTCACCTCGGCCGACCTCGCCGCCGCGGCCGGGCTGAACCGGGCCGAGATCGCCCGCGAGGTCGCCGGCTCCGACGAGGTCGCTGCCGTCATCGAGGCTCTCGAGCGGCAGTACGACACGTTCGTGCAGGGCCGCGAGCGGCCCAGCCTCCTCGCGACCGAGATCTCTGAGCTGCCCTCGGCCGACGAGATCGGCGCGGAGTTCGAGGCCTTCCTCAAGAACGCCGCCCCAGACGGGCCCGGCGCCCCCGGCCGGCCCGACGCCTCCGACGGCACCGGGGACGGCCCCCGGGGCCGCTGACCCTCTCCCTCGCGGCACGCGCAGGACAACACCGCCTACCCGGGCGTCGACGTCCCGACCGCTGCGCGCAGCGCGGTGTACGAGGCGACCAGCGCCTGCCGTTCCTGCGCCAGTAGGGGGTCGTCGAGGTGGCAGCCCGCCGCCACCCAGGCGTCCGAGACGTCCATCGCGGTGACCCGCCAGCGGGCTGCCTCGAGCATCCCCGCAGGTTCTGCTCCGTAGACGTAGGAGTAGAGGTCGACCAGCGACGCAACCAGTGGTGACGCGTCGTTGCTGCCGCCCGCGTGCTGGTGCTCGCGATGCAGGCGCCACCACTCGACCTCCAGCTCGGAGGCGCGCCCCGGGTCGAGGTCGAGTCCGCCGTGCCGCCGGGCCAGCTCGTAGAAGCGCCGCATGTGCTCGCGCGCCGCATCCGGGTCGTTGTCGGGGTAGGGAGCCCAGGCCCGGTTGGCGGCGAGGACGTGCCAGGCCGCCCGCACGGTCTGCACGGACCCGAGCTGGAATCCCTCTCCGACCATCGCGACGGCCGCGCGCAGCAAGCGCACCCAGTCGTGCCGGTAGTAGGACGCCCACGCCTGTGTCTCGTGGTGCCCCACCCGCACCGGGTCGAACGCCCGCGGCCCGCGACCAGTCTCCCTGCGCATCGCACCTCCGTCTCACCCGCAACCGAGTCCCGTGACGAGGATAGGTCGGCTTCGTCGACCGGCGCGACGAGCCTCAGTGCGTGCGAGCCGCGGTCAGCCCTTGGCCTGCGACCACCGGTGGACCACCGAGGTGTCGACGACGAAGCGCACCGCTTCGGTGCCGGCCCAGCGCCGGGCGGTGTCGGCGAGGCACTGCCGAACGGCCGCCTCGACGTCCGCCGCCCGGTCCTGCGGCGCGTGGACGAGCAGCTCGTCGTGCAGGCACAGGACGATCTGCGCTCCCCAGGGCGCCGTGACGTGGCGGACCGTGGCGGCCCACGCCTTGAACAGCTCTGCTGCGGAGCCCTGGATGATCGCGTTGCGGGCGAACCGGCCTCGGGCAGAGTCGATGCCCTGAGCCAGCTGAGTCGATGGGGCTCCCTGAGCTCCCTCACCCGCGTGATCCCGCTGACCCTCCTGACCCTCCGGGGGAAGGACGGGCGCCAGGACGGCGTCGAGCGGGATCCGGCGTCCGCCGAAGGTGCGCAGGGCCCGTCGGCCGACGCCCGCGGCATACGCCTCGTCGAGCAGGGCCATCGCGACGGGGTAGGCGCGCTCCAGGTCCTTGAGGGCCTGGCCCGCCGCACCGGAGCGCTGGCCGTACATCGCGGCGAGCACCGCGACCTTGGCGACCTGGCGGGGGGTGCCGAGCTTGGTGGCGACCGGCGCATAGAGGTCGTCGGCGCGGGCCGCCTCGGCGAAGGCCCGGTCACCGGACACCACGGCGAGGACCCGGGGCTCGACCTGGCCGAGGTCGGCGCGGACGAAGACGTGCCCCGGCTCGGCGGCGATGGCGGGTCGCAGCGGTGCGGGCAGGTTGTGCAGGCCGTTCTGAGCTGTCATCCGCCCCGCGGCGCCGTCGCAAGCGGTCCACCCGCCGCGGAGCCGGTCGTCGGCACCGACGTGCTCGTCGAGCCAGCGGTAGCCGTAGGTCGTGGCGACCCGCTCGTCCTTGCGCCACTGCAGGAGCGCCTCGACGAGGGGATGGGTCGAGCGGAACGGCTCGAGGACCCAGGCTCGGGTGTGCGGCACGCGAACCCCGGCAGCGGCCAGCAGCTCCTTGACCTGCAGGGGGTTGCGCAGGTCGGTGCTCTCCCGGCCGGGGGCGTGGGCCAGCACCCGGAGGTCGCGCTCGCGTCGCACCGCGGCGGCGTCGGTGTCGTCGAGCGGCCGGCGGCCGGCGGACCCGCAGATGAGCTCCTCGGCCACGCGCCGGTCCACGGGGAGCCCGTCCCGCTCCAGCTCGAGGCAGAGCACGGCGGCAGCGGACTCGGAGTATGCCGTGCGCACCGCTCGGGGGCCCATCGCCGCGACGGCGGCCTCCTGACGACGTCCGACCTCGAGGATGACGTCGGCGACGCGTCGGAGGCGGTCGTCGGTCACCGCCCACGCGGGATCGAGGACCTCCGCCCTCAGGTGCCCGTCCGGCCGCACGGGGTCCTCAGGGTCGCCGCCGTCGGCGCCGGGCGCGACGAAGTCGAAGAGGTCTCCGCCCGGGCGCGTGGCCAGCCCGCCGAGGTCGAGCCCCCGCACGGCCGCCCACGCCCGGGGCAGGTCGGCCGCCCAGCCGCCGTGCAGGAGGCGGTGCGCCTCGGCGATGTCCCAGGCGCGGTGGAGGTGCACTCCCGCGCGGACCAGCGGACGCAGCGAGGCGTCGGCGCTGGAGACCAGCCACCGCGGGTGCTCGGCGACCTCGAGCGCGCGGGCCCGAGCTAGGACCGCGTCGACGGGCCCGACCACGGCGGCGGCCCCCGACCCGACGACGCCTCGGGCGCCGACGACGACGAGCGGGAACATGACCCCATCAAACCCGACGAGGGTGACGTCGACCGCGTCCGCGGGTGACGGCGGTCACCGCCGCAGTGGCGCGGCATACGCCCCGGGGTTG
>JBBRZC010000121.1:0-11128 GCA_038237075.1 Actinomycetales bacterium | reverse complement strand
TCGATCGCGGCGACCCTGGCCCAGGGGCAGACCGCGTTGCCGAGCCTTGCTCTGGCCCTGGTCAACGTCGTCCTCGGGGGCTACATCATCTACCTGCTCTACCGCCCGGAGTCGAGCGCCTTCTACGACCAGGTGACCGCCAGCCGCGCCCGCTGAGGAGGTCGTCCGAGGCTCCGCGTGGTGCAGGGCACGAGACCCTTTCCAGGCACGGTGCCGTGGCGGACGGCACCACACGCTTGAGCCGCCATGCCTTGCCCAAGGACTGGGGCAAGGCATAGCGCCCGGGAGGGATGCCCTCAGGGCTGCAGCCGCGGGGCCGCGCCTGGGAACAGGTGATCCGTGTGACCGGCGCTTTCCAACCCCGCCGTGCCCAGGCCAAGCAGGTGGGGCGCGGCACAGTGCGAGAGCGGGTATGCCGTCAGAGCTGCGGGCGGGCGCCGAGGCCGGCCGCGGCGGCACTACCCGACCGGACGCCGGCGGCGAGGGCGGCGGCAGGTTCGGACCCGTCGAGCCAGCTGGCCAGGAGCCCGGCGTTGAACGCGTCGCCACAGCCCGTGGTGTCCGTGGAGTGGACGGTTGGCGCGGGGACGTGGTGCTCGCCGCTGGCATCGAGCCAGCGGGCGCCACCTGGCCCGTGGGTGACGACGACCTGGCCGGCGGCGGCGAGCATGGCGTCGATGCCGCCGAGAGCCCGCGCCTCGGCCTCGTTGGGAAGCAGCAGGTCGACCCCGCCCACCCAGGTCAGGAAGGTGCTCGCGCCGACGCGCTGCACGAGGTTCGCCGCCTGAGGGTCGACGGAGGTGCTCCACCCACGCGACCGCGCGCCAGCGAGCGCCGCGAGCCCGGCGGCCCGGGAACGCTCGTCGAGGAGGACGAAGCCGCTGAGATGAAGATGCGGGCGCCCGTTCGCGCCGCGGCGATCCGCACCACCGACACCTGCGCCGCCGGAACCCGCCGCCGCTGCTGCCGCGTCGAGGTCGATGTCGCTCGGCGCGAGTGCCGAGTTCGCCCCCCGGTCGGGGAGCATCGTGCGCTCGCCGGAGGCGTCGACGATGACGACGACGAGGCAGGTCGGCAGGTGCTGGTCGACGGCGAAGAGGCACCGGACGCCGGCGCTCGTCAGCTCGGCCCGGGCCGCGACCCCGGCCGGGTCGTCGCCGACCCGGGCGACGAGGGCGACCCCGACCTCGTGCACCGTGAGCCAGGCCGCGGTGTTGCCACCGGCGCCGCCGGGATGCAGGGCGATGTCGGAGGGGGTGTCGCCGCCGTGGGTCACCGCCGAGCGCGGGCGCACCAGCACGTCGAGCCCGACGTCGCCGACGACGACGACCGGTCGCCCGCCGCTCACGCCGGCGTCCCGGCAGCGTTGAGCGCCGCGAGCTCCACGGCCACCTCGGCGGCGAGGCGGGCGTTGGCCAGGACGAGCTCCACGTTGGCGCGCAGGCTCTCCCCGCCGGAGCTCTCGTGGAAGAGCTCGAGCAGTCGGGGCGTCACCTCCTTGCCGTGGACGCCTTCGCGCGCGAGGAGGGCGAGCCCCTCGGTCACGAGGCGGTCGTGCAGCGCGGGGTCGACCTGTCGTGACTCGGGAAGCGGGTTGGCGAGCACGACGCCGGCGAGGTCGGTGCCGAGGACCGCGCGGGCGTGGGCCACCGACGCGGCCTCGGCGGCGGACTCGACGCGCCACGGGGCCTCGCACCCGGAGTCGGAGAGGTAGAAGCCGGGGAAGCGCGTCGTCCGGTAGCCGAGCACGGGCACGGAGAGCGTCTCGAGGACCTCGAGCGTGGCCGCTACGTCGAGGATCGACTTGACCCCCGCGCAGACGACCAGCACCGGCGTCCGCGAGATCACCCCGAGGTCGGCCGACACGTCGAACGTCTCGGACGCACCACGGTGCACCCCGCCCAGGCCGCCGGTGGCGAAGACCCGGATCCCGGCCAGGTGGGCGATCGCCGACGTCGAGGCCACCGTCGTGGCGCCGGTCCGACCGAGGGCCACGGCGACCCCGACGTCACGCACGCTCAGCTTGAGGACGTCGTCCTGCAGGCACAGCCGGTCGAGCCCGGCCCGCCCGAGCCCGACGTGGACCACGCCGTCGAGCACCGCGATCGTCGCCGGGACCGCGCCGGCGTCCCGGACCGCGGCCTCGATCTCGTCGGCGATCCGCCGGTTGTCGCCGCGGGGGAGCCCGTGGGCGAGGATCGTGCTCTCGAGGGCGACCACCCCGGCTCCCGAGGCGAGGGCCGCGGCGACCTCGGGGTGGAGCACGACGGCGGGGGACAGCGGCATACCGGGAGGGTATCCACGTCCCCGCCGACCGCACCCGTCCCACCTCGCCCGTCCACACCGCCCGTCCACACCGGGGGCCGCGAGCCCGGACCCCCGCCCGACGCCGGTACCGTTACGCGCACCATGGACACCGTGCGCCCCGGCCCACAGGCCGCCCTCACCGCTCTGGAGCCCGAGCTCCTGGCCTTCCGCCGCGACCTCCACGCGCACCCCGAGATCTCCCGCCGGGAGCGCCGGACCAGTGCCGTCGTCGCGGACCGCCTCGAGGCCGCCGGCTTGCGCGTCCACCGGCTCGACGGGAGCGGCGTCATCGCCGACCTCGGCCCCACGGCACCGATCCACCGGGTCGCGCTGCGGGCCGACATCGACGCGCTGCCCGTGGTCGAGCGCACCGGCCTGCCCTGGTCGTCCACCGTCGACGGCATCGCCCACGCCTGCGGCCACGACGTGCACACCACGGTCGTCCTCGGCGCCGGGCTGGCGCTCTCGACCCAGGTGGCCGCGCTCGAGGAGGCCGGCCTCGGGGTGCGGCTCGTCTTCCAGCCGGCCGAGGAGGTCATCCCCGGCGGGGCGCACGACATCATCGAGGGCGGCTGGTTCGACGACCTCGACACCGTCTTCGCGCTGCACTGCGACCCGGCCCTCGACGTGGGCCGGGTCGGGCTGCTCGTCGGCCCGATCACCGCCGCGGCCGACAGCGTCGAGGTGACCCTCAAGGGTCACGGCGGTCACACCTCGCGCCCGCACCTGACCCAGGACCTCACCTACGCCCTGGCCAAGGTCGTCACCGACGTGCCGGGCGCGCTGGCCCGTCGGATCGACCCCCGCGCCGGGGCGGCGCTCGTCTGGGGCAGCGTCCACGCGGGCGGCGCGCCCAACGTCATCCCCTCGACGGGCACCGCGAGCGGCACCCTGCGGATGCTCGACGCGACGATCTGGAGGTCGGTGGGCCCTCTCGTCGAGGAGCTCGTCGAGGCGGTCGTCAGCCCGTATGCCGTGACCGCCGAGGTGACCTACACGCCCGGGGTCCCGCCGGTGGTCAACTCGCCCGGCCCGGTCGACACCCTGCGCCGCGCGGCGGAGGCCACCGGGGTCGTGCACACCTCGACCACGCAGTCGCTCGGTGGCGAGGACTTCGCGTGGTACCTCACCAAGGTCCCGGGTGCCATGGGCCGCCTCGGCACCCGCACCCCGGGCGGCCACACCTACGACCTGCACCAGGGAGATCTCGTCGTCGACGAGGCGGCGATCCTCACCGGGGCCCGGCTCCTGGTCGCCGCGGTGATGGGCTCGCGGGCGGCCGTGATGCCTCCCTTCCCCGACGTTCCGACTCGGTAACGTTCCCGTCCGGCCCCGGCCAACCCGTCCAGGGCGGCCCGGGATGGCCGTTAGGGTTCGAAGCGGCGGCACCGTATGCCGCCGTGGCCTGGACAACTGAAGGGCCCCCCGAAGATCTGAAGGAGAGCCACCTTGCGTCAGGTGATGAAGTTCGCAGCGGCCATGTCGGTCGCCGCCGTGGCCTTGGCCGCGTGTGGAAGCAGCACCACCCCCTCCCCGGGGACCGGGGGTGGGGCAGCGACCACCGCCGCGGCGGGCGGGGGCGCCGGCCTCAAGGTCGGGATGGCCTACGACGTCGGCGGGCGAGGCGACCAGTCGTTCAACGACGCCGCGGCAGCGGGTCTGGACAAGGCCGCCAAGGAGCTCGGCGTCACCGGCAAGGAGGCCGCGGCCGTCAACGGCGAGGCCGCGTCGGCCCGTCAGGAGCGCCTCCAGCAGCTCATCGACGCGGGCTACACCAACGTCGTCGCGGTGGGCTTCGCCTACGCGAAGGCCGTCGGCGCGGCCGCCAAGGCCAACCCCGACGTCAAGTTCGCCATCGTCGACGACAACTCGCCGGACTCGACGGCGCCGAACGTCGACAACATCACCTTCGCCGAGCAAGAGGGCTCATTCCTCGTCGGGGCGGCGGCGGCCCTCAAGTCCACCGCCAACCACGTCGGCTTCGTCGGCGGCGTCAACACCGACCTCATCAAGAAGTTCCAGGCCGGCTACCAGGCGGGCGCCAAGGCGGTCAAGCCGAACATCGTGATCGACGTCAAGTACCTCACCGAGCCGCCGGACTTCTCGGGCTTCAACTCGGTCGACAAGGGCAAGGCGGCCGCCGAGGGCATGTTCCAGGGTGGCGCCGACGTCGTCTACCACGCGGCGGGCGGCTCGGGTGGCGGCGTCTTCACCGCGGCGAAGGCGGCCGGCAAGTTCGCCATCGGCGTCGACTCCGACCAGGCGAAGACGGCTCCGGCCGACGTGCGCGACGTCATCATCACCTCGATGATCAAGAAGGTCGACGTCGGCGTCTTCGACTTCATCAAGTCGGTCAAGGACGGCACCTTCAAGAGCGGCTCGCACGTCTTCGACCTCAAGTCGGGCGGCGTGGACTACTCGACCACCGGAGGCAAGGTCGACGACATCAAGGCCAAGCTCGACGACTACAAGAAGCAGATCATCGACGGCACCATCAAGGTCCCCGCGAAGTGACCGCTCTGCACCTCTGAGCTCGTCTGACGGCACATCCCACGAGACGGCCCGGGCTGACACGAAGCGTGTCGCCCGGGCCCTCGCGTGCCATATGTTGGCTTCGGCGTTGCGCCGGCACGGCGCAGCGCCTCCCGCAACGCATCCCGGCCCACCCGCGACGGAGGGCCATGGACGAGGAGAGTGGGCCATCACCGACTCCACCGTGAAGGACCCGGCCCGGGCCGGGGGCGCGGCGCCCGCCGTCGAGCTGCACGGGATCACCAAGCGCTTCCCGGGGGTCGTGGCCAACAAGGACATCGAGATCAGCGTGACCCGCGGCACGGTCCACGCCATCGTCGGCGAGAACGGCGCGGGCAAGTCGACGCTGATGAAGATCCTCTACGGCGTCCAGCAGCCCGACGAGGGCACCATCGCCGTCAACGGCACCGAGCTCACCCTCAAGAGCCCCACCGATGCCATCAAGGCTGGCATCGGCATGGTCTTCCAGCACTTCATGCTCGCCGACAACTTCACCGTCCTCGAGAACGTCGTCCTCGGGGCCGAGCGGCTCCACGGCATCGGCGACGAGGCGCGCCGCAAGATCGCCGAGATCTCCACGGCATACGGCCTCGGGGTGCGCGCCGACGAGCTCGTCGCCGACCTCGGCGTCGGCAAGCGGCAGCGCGTCGAGATCCTCAAGGTGCTCTACCGCGGGGCGCAGATCCTCATCCTCGACGAGCCCACCGCGGTGCTCGTGCCGCAGGAGGTCGCCGAGCTCTTCGACAACCTGCGCGACCTCAAGGCCGAGGGGCTGACCGTCATCTTCATCTCGCACAAGCTCGACGAGGTGCTCTCGGTCGCCGACCAGATCACCGTGATCCGGCGCGGGACCACGGTGCGCACCGTCGACCCGGCGTCGGTCAACGCCCGGCAGCTCGCCGAGCTCATGGTCGGCTCCGAGCTGCCGTCGCCGAGCACCGAGGAGTCCACCGTCACCGACCGGGTGGTCCTCACCGTCGAGCACGTCACCGTCGACGGGGCGGCGGGCAACCGCAGGATCCTCGACGACGTCTCGCTGACGATCCACGCCGGCGAGGTCGTCGGCATCGCCGGCGTCGAGGGCAACGGGCAGGCCGAGCTCGTCGAGGTCGTCATGGGCATGCGCGAGCCGTCGAGCGGGAGGATCACCCTCGAGGGCGTCGACATCTCCGACTGGCAGGTCCGCGAGATCCGTGAGGCCGGGGTCGGCTTCATCCCCGAGGACCGGCACCGCCACGGGATGCTCCTCGAGGCGCCGCTGTGGGAGAACGTCATCCTCGGCCACCAGACCCAGGCCCCCAACGTCACTGCCGGCGGCACCCTCATCGACGCCAAGGCGGCCAAGGAGGACACCCGCCGCATCGTCGAGGACTACGACGTGCGGACCCCGTCGATCTTCGTCACCGCCGAGTCCCTCTCCGGCGGCAACCAGCAGAAGCTCATCATCGGGCGCGAGATGTCGCAGCATCCCAAGGTGCTCCTCGCCGCGCACCCGACCCGGGGTGTCGACGTCGGAGCCCAGGCGGCGATCTGGGAGCAGATCAAGAAGGCCCGCCATGCCGGGCTCGCCGTGCTCCTCGTCTCGGCAGACCTCGAGGAGCTCGCCGGCCTCTCCGACACGATCCGGGTCATCCTGCGCGGGGCGCTCTCGGGTGACTTCGACCCGGACACGGTGACCAAGGAGGAGCTCGGCGCCGCGATGACCGGTGCCGGCGAGCGCGACGCCGCCGCGCAGCCGGTGGCGAGCACCCGGCATACCGACGAGCCCACTCGGCATACCGACCAGCCCACCGGGCATACCGACCGGGCCACCCCTCCGGAGGAGCAGCGATGACCCGCATCGACCCGCGGCGGATCGCCCTCGGGCTCTCGGCGCCGCTGCTGGCGATCGTCGTCGCCGTGCTCGTCACCACCCTCATCCTCGTCGTCGCCAAGGACCCCGTCGGCGCGGTCTGGACGCAGCTCTTCCGGCTGCCGCTGCCGCGCCAGCTCGTCGCGATCGTCAACGCCGCGACCGTCCTCTACCTGTCGGCCATCGCCGTGGCCATCGGCTTCCGGATGAACCTCTTCAACATCGGCGTCGACGGTCAGTACCGCGTGGCCGCGTTCGCCGCCGCGCTCTTCGCGGGGCAGGGCTGGCTGCCGGGGGCGCTCAACGTCGTCGCCGCGCTCGTCGTCGCCATGCTGGCCGGCGGGATCTGGGCCGGGATCGCCGGCCTGCTTCGGGTCGGCCGCGGCGTCTCCGAGGTGATCTCGACGATCATGCTCAACTCCATCGCGACGTTCCTCGTCTCCTTCCTGCTCGGCAAGACCGCGCTGCGCGTCGAGGGGAGCAACGCGGTCAACACCAAGCCGATCCCGGACTCCTCGCGGGTGCCCGGCATCTCGCTCGACGGGGTCATCGCCACGCCGAGCAAGGTCTACGGCCTCGTCGTCCTCGCCCTGCTCGTCGGTGTCCTCTACTGGTTCATCCTCAACAAGACCCGCTTCGGCTTCGACCTGCGGGCGACGGGGCGCTCGGAGACGGCCGCCGTCGCCAGCGGGGTCAAGGTCAAGCGGATGGTCCTCGTCTCGATGGCGCTCTCGGGTGCGGTCGCCGGGCTCGTCGGTATGCCGTTGCTGTTCGGCCAGGACTACGCCTACGGCGACACGTTCCAGTCCGGGCTCGGCTTCGCCGGCATCGCCATCGCCCTGCTCGGGCGCAACAACCCCGTCGGGATCGCCTTCGCGGCGCTGCTGTGGGCCTACCTCGACGCGCAGGGCAACGGGCTCCAGATCAACGCCGGCGTGTCCGACCGCCTCGTCCTCGTCATCCAGGGCGTCATCGTCCTGTCCGTCGTCATCGCCTACGAGCTCGTGCGCCGGACCGGGGTGCGGATGGAGCAGCGCCGCGTCGCGTCGCAGCTCGCCGCCCAACCCCTGCCGGCGACGGAAGGGGCGGCGGCATGAGCATGCGCTCCGACGGGGAGACCGTCGTCCTTCCCGCCTCGGGGCGGGCGGGCCTCGACGCCGGCAAGCCTCGCCGGCCCTGGTGGTACTGGGCCGCGCTCGTCGGCGGTGCGCTGGTCATCCTGTCCACCGTCCGGGTCATCACCGGCGCCAACGACATCGACTCGTCCGGCGCCCTCCAGGCGGCCGTGGGACTGGCCATGCCGATCGGGCTCGCCGGCCTCGGCGGCCTGTGGAGCGAGCGCGCCGGCGTCGTCAACATCGGGCTCGAGGGCATGATGATCCTCGGCACCTGGGGCGGGGCGTTCTTCGGCTTCCACTACGGCCCGTGGGTCGGCATCCTCGGCGCGGTCCTCCTCGGCGCGGTCGGTGGCGCGATCCACGCGCTCGCGACGGTGATCTTCGGAGTCGACCACATCGTGTCCGGCGTCGCGCTCAACCTCCTCGGCGCCGGGGCCGGTGCCTACCTCGCGGTCCGGACCTTCACCGGGCTGCCCGGCGGCGGCCCGACCCAGTCGCCGCCGTTGCAGCAGCTGCCGTTCCTCAGCGTCCCGGGCTTCTCCGACGCGCTGGGCACCGTGGAGCAGAAGCACTTCTGGCTGCTCTCCGACCTCGCCGGGGCGGTGCGGGCTGTGACGACGAACCTCAACGTGCTCACCGTCATCGCCATCGGCCTGCTCGTGCTGAGCTGGTGGATCCTGTGGCACACGCCCTTCGGGCTGCGGCTGCGCTCGTGCGGCGAGTCGCCCCAGGCCGCGGAGACCCTCGGCGTCGACGTCATCCGTTACAAGTTCATGGCGGTCCTCATCTCGGGTGGGCTCGCCGGGCTCGCCGGAGGGTTCCTCGTCCTCGTCGCCTCGAACCTCTACCGCGAGGGGCAGACCGGAGGGCGCGGCTACATCGGCCTCGCCGCCATGATCTTCGGCAACTGGCGCCCCGGCGGGCTCTCAGGGGGTGCCACACTGTTCGGCTACGCCGACGCGGTCCAGCTGCGCGGCGGCGGCGACGTCGTTCGCGCCTACCTCCTCCCGTTCGCGATCGGCCTGCTGGCCTGGGGCGTCTGGCAGCTCGCGCGACGCCGGCAGGGCAAGCCCCTGGCCGGGGTCGTCACCGTCGTGATGTCGGTGCTCGCCTTCGCCTGGTTCTTCCTCAGCTCACGGGTCCCCAACGAGTTCACCGGCATGACGCCCTACGTCGCGACGCTGCTCGTCCTCGCCTTCGCGTCGCAGCGGCTGCGAATGCCCGCGGCCGACGGGCAGGTCTACCGCAAGGGTGAGGCCACGTGAGCGGTATGCCGTCCGCCCCCGACGAGGCGGCCGGCGCGGCTCCGGCGGCCGCCGCGGCAGGCGCGGCCGGGGTCGACTGGGCGGCGCTGCGCGCTGCGGCGGTCGAGGTCATGGGGCGGGCCTACGCGCCCTACTCGCACTTCCCCGTCGGGGTCGCCGGGCTCGTCGACGACGGCCGGGTCGTCGTCGGCTGCAACGTCGAGAACGCGGCATACGGGGTCGCGCTCTGCGCCGAGTGCGGGATGGTCTCGTCCCTGCACGCCACCGGCGGCGGGCGCCTCACCGCCGTCGCGTGCGTGGGGGGCGACGGCGAGCCCCTCATGCCATGCGGCCGGTGCCGGCAGCTGCTCTGGGAGCACGGCGGGCCGACCTGCCTGATCTCGACGCCGGAGGGCGTCCTGCCGATGAGCGACCTGCTGCCGCAGGCGTTCGGCGCGGACACCCTCGACGCCGCGGCCGGGCGCCGGCGCTCGACGACGTAAGCCATGATGACGGGATGAGCGAAGCCTTCGACGCGGTCGACGTCATCATCACCAAGCGGAGTCGGGGCGAGCTGACGGACGGCCAGATCGACTGGGTCATCGACGCGTACACGAGGGGCGCGGTCGCGGACGAGCAGATGTCGTCGCTGGCGATGGCGATCCTCCTCAACGGGATGACCCGACGCGAGATCGCCCGATGGACGGCGGCGATGATCGCCTCGGGCGAGCGGATGGACTTCTCGTCGCTGTCGCGCCCGACCGCGGACAAGCACTCGACCGGCGGCGTCGGCGACAAGATCACCCTGCCCCTGGCCCCCCTCGTGGCCGCCTGCGGGGTCGCCGTGCCGCAGCTGTCCGGGCGGGGGCTCGGCCACACCGGGGGGACGCTCGACAAGCTCGAGTCGATCCCGGGGTGGACGGCGGCGTTGAGCAACGCCCGGATGCTCGAGCAGCTCGAGTCGGTGGGCGCGGTGATCTGCGCGGCGGGCGACGGGCTGGCCCCGGCCGACAAGAAGCTCTACGCGCTGCGCGACGTGACGGGGACGGTGGAGGCGATCCCGCTCATCGCGAGCTCGATCATGAGCAAGAAGATCGCGGAGGGGACCGGGGCCCTGGTGCTCGACGTCAAGGTGGGGTCGGGGGCGTTCATGAAGGACGTCGACCAGGCGCGCGAGCTGGCCGAGACGATGGTCGCGCTGGGGACCGACGCGGGGGTGCGCACGGTGGCGCTGCTCACCAACATGCAGACCCCTCTCGGGCTCACCGCCGGCAACGCCCTCGAGGTCCGGGAGTCCGTCGAGGTGCTCGCGGGCGGCGGCCCGGACGATGTCGTCGAGCTCACGCTCACGCTGGCCCGCGAGATGCTCGCCGCGGCCGGGGTGAGCGACGTCGACCCGGCCGAGGCGCTGCGGGACGGGCGGGCCATGGACGTCTGGAAGCGGATGATCCGCGCGCAGGGCGGCGACCCGGACGCCGAGCTGCCGGTCGCCCGGGAGCGCCACGAGGTGCTCGTCCCCGCCGACGGCGTCCTGACCCAGCTCGACGCGCTCAAGGTCGGCGTCGCCGCGTGGCGGCTCGGGGCCGGGCGCGCCCGCAAGGAGGACCCCGTCCAGGCGGGGGCCGGCGTCGAGATGCACGTCAAGCCCGGGGCGTCGGTGCGCGCCGGTGAGCGGCTCCTCACGCTGCACACCGACACGCCGGAGCGGTTCGAACGGGCCATGGAGTCCCTCGAGGGGGCGTTCTTCGTCGCACCGGAGGGCTCACGCCCCGACCTCCTGCCGCTCGTCATCGAACGCATCGAGTGAGACGGGGCCGCCGGTTGCGGGGGGCGGCGCGGGAGGCCATGTGGCGCGGCAGGACGGTCCGGTTGGCTGCGGCTGGGTTCTGGCACCTTCTTCTACGCGCCATGCCGTGCCGCAAGGGCTGGGGCAGGGCATAGTCGCCGAGACCCATGGGGTCGGCTGCCCTGGCGGGGCGCCTGTGAGCTGCCCGGGGGCGGTCGCCGGCACGGCATACCGCTCACTAGGGTGAGGGCGTGCCCCACCTCATCTCGGCGCCCACGCGCATCCCCGT
>JBBRZC010000120.1:0-11228 GCA_038237075.1 Actinomycetales bacterium | reverse complement strand
GTCTCGCCGAAGCTCGGCGCCTCGGAGATGCGGACCGACCGGGGGACCGTCGTGCGCAGCACCAGCTCCGGGAAGTGGGTGCGCACCTCCTCCGCGACCTGGGAGGAGAGCCGGGTCCGTCCGTCATACATCGTCAGGAGGATGGTGGAGACATAAAGGCTCGGGTTGAGGTGGCTGCGGATCAGCTCGATGTTCTTCAGCAGCTGCGAGAGCCCCTCGAGGGCGTAGTACTCGCACTGGATGGGGATGAACACCTCCGAGGCAGCCACGAACGCGTTCACGGTGAGCAGTCCCAGGCTGGGCGGACAGTCGATGAGGACGTAGTCGAGGTCCGAGTCGGCCATGTGGACGCTGACCGCCCGCCCCAGCCGGGTCTCGCGCGCCACCATCGAGACGAGCTCGATCTCCGCGCCGGCAAGGTCGATCGTCGCCGGGGCACAGAAGAGCCCGGGCACCGTCGCGCACTCGACGATGACGTCGGCGAGCGCGGCGCCGTCGACGAGGACGTCGTAGACGCTCGGCACCTCGGCATGATGGTCGATCCCCAGCGCGGTGCTCGCGTTGCCCTGGGGGTCGAGATCCACGACGAGGACCTTGAGACCCGACTGCGCGAGGGCGGCGGCCACGTTCACCGTGGTGGTCGTCTTGCCGACCCCGCCCTTCTGGTTCGCGACGGTGAGAACGCGGGGCCGGTCGGGCTTGGGAAGCGGTCGGCCGCTGAGGGCGATCCGCTTTCGGGTGTCCTGGGCGAGTGACTGGGCCAGTGGGGTATCCGCTCCGGCGCGGGGAATGGCGTCCGCCAGCTCCTGACGCGTGTCGGTCACGGCCCCAGGCACCGCTGCCACAGCCGGTATGCCGTCCGCCGGCACCGCGTCAGCCGGCACCGCCTGAGCCAGCACTGGGTCAGCCAGCACGACCGCTTCTGCCCCGCCCGCGAGTGACTCGGGAGGCGATGTTTCACGTGAAACAGGCCATCCCAACGAGCGGGTAGCAGCCGCGAGCGGCCCGGGCCAGCCCAGCCCGCGCGCCGCGGTGCGCAGGGGGTTCCTCGATGACGTCGTCGCGGTGTCTTCGAACGTCACGGGTTCTCGGCCTCCATGGAGCGATCCAACCACAGCGGCCGGGTCTCCTCGGTTCGCCGCGCCACGGGTCGACAAGGTCATGAGGAGCGAGGACGACGGGCTTGCGGTCGAGGTCCTTGGGGGCCGACCGGGCGGGTACAGGGGCCCCCTCAGAGAGGGCACGGTGCACGGCTCAGCGGCGGCGGCGCGCCTTCGCGCTGCGTGTGGTCGCGGTGGGGGTGTTGGTGGTCCCGCCGACGGCAGCGGTGACCGTGACCGACAGCAGCACCGTCTCCGGGTCCACGACCCCGAGGCCATACCGTCTCAGCGAGACGCTCGTGGCCCCGAGCTCGCGCAGCATCGTCTCGTCGGTGGCCAGCTCGGACGAGGCCTGCTCGCCCTTGAGCGCGTGCAGAGTCCCGCCCGCTTCGAGCAGTGGCAGTGCCATTCGCCCGAGCTCGCCGATCCTCGCGACGGCACGGGCCGTGGCGTAGTCGTAACGCTCCCGCCCCCAGAGGCTCTCGGCCCGCCCGCGGTACACGGAGACGTTGTCGAGCGCGAGGTCCGCCACGGTCCGGCTCAGCCACTCGGTGCGCCGAAGCAACGGGTCGACGAGCCGGAGTCTCAGGTCGGGGCGGGCGATCGCCAGGACGAGGCCGGGCAGGCCAGCTCCGGACCCGAGGTCCACCACCGAGGCGCCCTGGTCGAACGCCTCGTGGACGACCGCGCAGTTCAGCACGTGGCGGTCCCACAACCTGGGGGCCTCCCGCGGGCCGATCAGCCCATGGGCGATGCCCGTGTCGGCCAGCATCGCGACATACCGCTCGGCCAGGGTGAGCTGGGCACCAAAGACAGCTCCAGCGACGTCCGGGGTCGCCGGCACGCGCGGCGTGTCGGTGCCGCCGCTCACCAACGGCCTCGTTTCACGTGAAACATGGCCCTGCAGCCGCCTCAGACGGGAAGGATGACAATGTGCCTGTTCGGCTCGACGCCCTCGGACTCCGACCCCAGACCCGCTGCTGCAACCTCGTCGTGGATCACCTTGCGCTCGAAGGCCGTCATGTTCTCCAGGGCCTTCTGCGCGCCGCTCTCCTTGACCTCCGAGATGGCCACCCGGGCCAGCGCGACAAGGGCGGTGCGACGCTCGGCGCGGTGGCCGGCGACGTCGAGCATGAGCCGGCTCCGCTCACCGGTCGCCGTCTGCACGGCGAGCCGAGTCAGCTCCTGCAGCGCGTCGAGGACCTTGCCTTGGGCGCCGACGAGCCGGCGCGGGACGCGTCCTTCCTCGGAGTCGACGATGGCGACAGCGGCCCGGTCCCCGTCGATGTCCACCTCGATGTCGCCGTCCAGATCCGCGATGTCGAGGAGCCGCTCGAGGAAGTCGGCGGCCACCTCACCCTCGCGTTCCAGCAGGCTGACCCGCGTCCCCCTCGGCGCGCGGCGCCTCGCCGGGTCCTCGTCCGTCCCGCCGCTCCCCTCGGTGGAGGAGTCGTCGCCACCCGAGCCCTCGCCATCCTCGGAGTCCAGCGTGTGGTCGATGTCAGCCTGGGGAGCGACCGTGGCATCCACCGCATCCACCGCATCCACGGCATCCGGGCCCGGGTCGTCGGTCGGCTGGGTGCCCACCAGCTCCGTCTCCGCGGACTCAGCGCCCGCTGCGGTGCCCGCCGCTTCGGTTTCGGCAGACCCGGTCTCGGCCGCTTTGGTCTCGGCCACCTCGGGGTCAGCCGTCCCGGGAACCGCCATCTCGGTCTCTGCGTCGCTTCGGCTCGTGATGCTGTCCGTCATCGTGGTGCTCTCCGTCATGGTCGTGTTCCTGGGTACGTCGGGAGAGGTCTCCCGGTCACGTCATCGGTCGGTGGGGGAACGCCGCCGCGCCAGCTGTCCGGCCGGCGCAGCCGAGGAGTCTCGGCGTCAGCCCGCGGGCGACCCGCCCTGGGCGTCCCGGGGGGAACCCGTGTCCGGCCGCGGGGTGGTGGGTCGCTTGCCGCGCTTCTTACCCTTCGGCTGCTGGCGCTGGCCACTCTTCGGGGGCTCGACGACGGGGGCATCCTGGACCCGGGCGTCGGCCGGGCGCGAGTCGAGCCCGGGGATGCTGAACTTCTTGACCTCCTTGCCGCTGCGCGCCTGCCGCTCGTGCAGCGCCCGCTCGGCTGCGGACCCCGGGGCGGGCAGCCGCCGGATGACGTAGAACTGCTGGCCCATCGACCACAGGTTGGTGGTCAGCCAGTAGAGGAGGACGCCGATCGGGAAGTTGATGCCGGAGAAGGCGAAGAACAGCGGCATCAGGTAGAGGATGACCTTCTGCTGCTTCATGAAGGGGTTGTCCAGCGCCGAGTCGGGCATGTTCTTGCGCATCAGCTGGCGCTGCGTCGTGAACGTCGTCGCCGACATGAGGACGATGAGGACACCGGTGAGGATCTGGGTGTTGAGGTTCGGGGCGTTGAGGAAGTGGCTCGACAGCGGCGCCCCGAAGAGGTCCGACTTCTCGATGACCGCGGCGATGCTCTTGGTGATCGGCCCGACCGCCTCGTGGGTGCCCAGGGCGATGTGCGGCAGGTTGTTCAGCAGCTGGAACAGCGCGAAGAAGAACGGCGACTGGAGCAGGATCGGCAGGCACGACGAGAACGGGTTCGTCCCCGTCCGCTTGTAGAGGTCCATCGTCTCGGCCGTCATCGCCTGACGGGAGTCGGGGTCGGACTTGCCCTTGTACTTCGCCTGGATCTTCTGCATCTCGGGCTGGATGAGCTGCATCCGCCTCGAGGAGTGGATCTGCTTGACGAAGAGCGGAATGAGGATGATCCGGACGATCATGGTCAACCCGACGATGGACAGCGCCCAGCCCCACCCGCTGTCGGCAGGGATGCCGACGAAGGTGAACAGGGTGTGCCAGGCCGTCATGATCCACGCCTCGCCCCACATGATGGGGCTCAGCAGGTTCGTGAAGAAGTCGAACAATGTCATCCTCGTTCAGAGGGCGGGGCCGGGGCCTCACCTGGTGGTCGGTGCCGCGAGGGTGCGTGGCAACGTGGATCAGTGGGGGTGCGCCTCTGGCACCCGGTGAGGTGCCGCCTTCTCAGGAACGTGGTCGACGCCGCCCGGGTTCCACGGATGGCATCGCACGAGGCGGCGCAGGGCGAGCCAGGTCCCCTTGAGCGGACCGTACCGGGTCAGGGCCGTCACGGCATACGCCGAGCAGCTCGGATAGAACCGGCACGACGGCGGGCTCAGCGGCGAGATCAGCAGCTGGTAGGCCTTGACCGCGGCGATGAGCGGCTGGGCGAGCACGTACCGGGCGCTCATCGCCGGCCCCGCGCCGTCGCGGGCAGCAGCGCCTTGGGCAGGAGCCGGTCGAGCTCGGCGGCCAGCTGAGGGGTGGTCGCGGCGGCCGCGGCGGGGTTGGCCCGCACGACGAGGTCACACCCGGCCGGTATGCCGTCCACCCTCGCCGCCACGAGGTGGCGCAGGACGCGCTTGGTCCGGTTGCGGGTCACTGCCCCGCCGACCGCCTTGGAGACCACGAAACCCACCCGCGGCGGTGAACCCGCCCGGGCGTCGGTCCGGATGGCGTGCAGCACGACAAGACGTCCACCCGAGCGAGACCCACCCGGCCCGCGCACCGCGGACGCGAAGTCGGCGGACGTGCGCAGCCGGTGATGCGCGGGCAGCACGCCACGCCTCAGGCGGACAGTTCGGAGCGGCCCTTGTGGCGACGAGCGGCCAGGATGGCCCGGCCGGCGCGGGTGCGCATGCGCAGACGGAAACCGTGGGTCTTGGCCCGACGGCGGGTGTTCGGCTGGAAGGTGCGCTTGCTCACGAGTGTCTCCGTTGTTGTCAGACGAGCGCCTGACGAGGTACGTCCCAAGGGGAGTGCTGGTCCAAGGTGGATGGCGGCCCACTACCCGGCCGCCGGCGCCCGACCCGGCACCGCTGCGACGCTCCCCGACACGGGAGGCAAGGCATGCGGTTGACGTGTACGGGCACGCGAGAGCGGCCAAGAGAACAGGCCTTGGTCACGATACGTGAGGGCCGTCGAGGCGGTCAAACCGGCGGGCCCGACCAGCGGCGGTCCCCAACCATCCATTCCCCACGGCACCGCGCCGGTCGACGTCGCGACACGCCGACGCCACGCTGACGAACTGCCCATGGCAGGCCCGGCGCCCTCTTTGTCCGTTCTTCACGGCTTGATCGAACCCGGAGGGCTTGTTACCGTCACGGCTCACCTTCACCGTGCACAGGGTGTGGAAAAGTGTGTGGACATCGACCGCCGGATCCGGTGGCTCGGGGACTGCGAACGAGGACGGGGCCCAGATGTCGGACACCGAGGTGGACTACCCCCGAGTCTGGCGGGACGCGCTGCGTACGCTGGACAACCAGGGGCTCCCAGTTCGGCAGCGGGCCTTCCTCCAGCTGAGCCGGCTCGTGGGTCTGCTCGAGGGCATCGCCATCATCAAGGCACCGAACCCGCTGACCAAGCAGGTCATCGAGGACCAGATCGGCGAGGACGTGCGCGGCGCCTTGAGCACCCACCTCGACGTCGACGTGGTCCAGCTCTCGGTCTCGGTGGACGAGCGGCTCGAGGACGAGTACCCGCCGCCGATCTCCGACGCGCCCGGGCCCGCCGAGGCGCCGCTGTCGCCCGTGGACGACGGACCGGACCCGTCGAGGTTCCGCCACGACCTCGGCGAGCGCGACAACCGGCGCGTCGACGGTGTGGCAGTCGGCCCCCACCTCGGGCGCCGCGAGCCGCCCGCCGAGGCGGCGAAGACCCGGCTGAACCCCAAGTACACGTTCGACACCTTCGTCGCGGGCTCGAGCAACCGCTTCGCCCACGCCGCCGCGGTCGCCGTGGCGGAGGCGCCGGCCAAGGCCTACAACCCGCTCTTCGTCTACGGCGACTCGGGGCTCGGCAAGACGCACCTGCTCCACGCCATCGGCGACTACGCCCGCACCCTGCTGCCCCAGCTTCGGGTTCGCTACGTGAACTCCGAGGAGTTCACCAACGACTTCATCAACTCGATCCGCGACGACCGGACGAACCGCTTCCAAAGCCTCTACCGCGACGTCGACGTGCTCCTCATCGACGACATCCAGTTCCTCCAGGGCAAGGTCCAGACCCAGGAGGAGTTCTTCCACACGTTCAACGCGCTGCACAACGCGTCCAAGCAGGTCGTCATCACCTCCGACCTGCCGCCCAAGCAGCTCTCCGGCTTCGAGGGGCGCCTTCGGTCCCGGTTCGAGTGGGGCCTCCTCTGCGACGTCCAGCCTCCCGACCTCGAGACCCGCATCGCGATCCTGCGCAAGAAGGCCATCCAGGAGAAGATGTCGGCCCCCGACGACGTCCTCGAGTACATCGCCAGCAAGATCTCGACGAACATCCGTGAGCTCGAGGGGGCCCTGATCCGGGTCACCGCCTTCGCCAGCCTCAACAAGCAGGCGGTCACGCTCGACCTGGCCGAGATCGTCCTGCGCGACCTCATTCCCGACGAGCGGGCCAGCCAGATCACCGCTCCCGTGATCATGGGGCAGACGGCCGCCTACTTCGCCCTGACCATCGACGACCTGTGCAGCAGCTCGCGCTCGCGCCAGCTCGTCACCGCCCGCCAGATCGCCATGTACCTCTGCCGCGAGCTCACCGAGCTGTCCCTGCCCAAGATCGGGCAGCACTTCGGCGGCCGCGACCACACGACGGTGATGCACGCCGACCGCAAGATCCGCGAGCTGATGTCCGAACGCCGCGCGATCTACAACCAGGTCACGGAGCTGACCAACCGGATCAAGCAGCAGTCCCGCTGAGCCCCCCAGAAGGGTTGTCCACCGGCTGTGGACAACTCTGTGGACCAGCTGGCAGGCGGGCATCGCACCGCCCTCCAGAGTTGTCCCCACACGCCTGTGGAGGACTGTGGACAGGGCCCGTGCGACCGGTGGACCGGTCCCTCCTGGCCGGGGACGGCCTGTGGACGAGGGTTCGCAGTCCACATGCCGCCCTAGTTATCCACAGGAAGAGCCACGTGCCGTCCCAACCCCGGTATGCCGTGTCACCTGCGGCGACGGGGGTTGTCCCCAGGATCCACAGCCCCTACGACGACAACGAGACCTCCCATATCCCGATGGCCCCGAGTACGACACCTGAAGACCGAGCTCGGACGCCGGGAGGATCGGGTCGAGATGAGCCAGTGGGCTGGTCGAGCGGCGGAGCCGTGACCGGGTCCGCCGTGGTGGTGCCACGTCCGCGCGGGGCACTAGGGTTCGGAGTCCGACCGGCGACCGGTCGGAACGCGGGGCCGACGTCGTCGGTCTCCGGCCAGGCCCGGAGGTCCCATGCGGACCATCGACCGACTGCACGCTCGAAGGGCGGGACGACGTGAAGTTCAGGGTGGAACGCGATGTGCTGGCCGAAGCCGTGACCTGGGTGGCCAGGGGACTGCCGGCCCGCCCGCCGGTCCCCGTCCTGGCCGGCGTTCTCATCGAGGCGAGCGACGAGGGCACGCTGACCCTCTCGGCCTTCGACTACGAGGTCTCGGCCAAGGTCACCGTCGCGGCCGACGTCTCGAGCTCCGGCACCGTCCTCGTGCTCGGCCGCCTCCTGGCCGACATCTCACGCAACCTGCCCAACCGCCCGATCGAGGTGTCAACCGAGGGCAACAAGGTGCAGCTGACGTGCGGCTCGTCGCGGTTCAGCCTGCTCATGATGCCCGCGGACGACTACCCCACGCTCCCGACGTCGCCCGAGGGCAGCGGCACCGTGCAGGGCGACGTCTTCACCCAGGCGGTCGCCCAGGTCTCGATCGCTGCCGACCGCGGCGACACCCTCCCGATCCTCACCGGCGTCCGGATGGAGATCGACGGCGACACGATCACCCTGTTGGCCACCGACCGCTACCGGCTGGCGATGCGGGAGCTGACCTGGAAGCCGGCGACGTCCGACATCAGCCACGTCGCCCTCATCCCGGCCCGCACG
Organism: Actinomycetales bacterium; assembly: GCA_038237075.1. Classification (GTDB taxonomy): domain Bacteria; phylum Actinomycetota; class Actinomycetes; order Actinomycetales; family Dermatophilaceae; genus Lapillicoccus. Next base: position 3,206 of record JBBRZC010000120.1, on the reverse strand, counting down.
CTCTCCGACACGGCCAAGGCCCTCGGCGCCAGCGGGTCCGTGGAGATGGCCCTCGGCGGGTCTGCCGGGGGGGACGGGCTCATCGGGTTCGAGGCCGGCCAGCGCCGCACGACGACGCGCCTGCTCGACGGCGAGTACCCCAAGGTCACCGCGATCTTCCCGACGAGTGTCGACACCACGGCTGTCATCGAGACGCATGTCCTTGTCGAGGCGGTCAAGCGCGTCGCGCTCGTCGCCGAGCGCAACACCCCGGTGCGGCTGCGGTTCACCGAGGGGCAGGTCACCATCGAGGCCGGCACCGGCGACGACGCGCAGGCGTCCGAGGCGGTCGAGTCCACCCTGACCGGTCCCGACATCGAGATCGCGTTCAACCCGCACTTCCTCCTCGACGGGCTCGGCGCCGTCGGCACGGCATACTCGCGCCTCTCCTTCACCCAGCCGGGACGTCCCGCGGTGCTCTCCGGGCAGCCCGAGGCGGACGGCGAGGCAGACGAGTCCTACCGCTACGTGCTCATGCCCGTCCGCTTCGCGAGCTGAGCGCTCCCGGGCATACCCTGACCAGCGACTTCCTGCCCTCACCGCCACCCACGTCGGAAGGTTCTCACCATGCAGCTCGGTCTGATCGGTCTCGGCAAGATGGGTGGCAACATGCGGGAGCGGCTGCGCCGGGCCGGCCACGAGGTCGTCGGGTTCGACCGCAACCGCGAGGTCGCCGACGTGCGCACCATGGCCGCGATGGTCAAGAAGCTCGTTGCCCCGCGGGTGGTCTGGGTGATGGTGCCCTCCGGTGACCCGACCCGTGAGACCGTGGCCAAGCTCGGTGACCTGCTCGAGGCCGGTGACCTCGTCATCGACGGCGGCAACAGCCGGTTCACCGACGACTTCACCAACGCCGCGATGTTGAAGGAGAAGGGCATCGGCTACCTCGACTGCGGGGTCTCCGGCGGCATCTGGGGTCTCGACAACGGCTACGGGCTCATGGTCGGGGGCGTCAAGAAGTGGGTCGACGTGGCGATGCCGATCTTCGACGCGCTGCGTCCGGAGGGCCCGCGGGACGAGGGCTTCGTCCACGCCGGCGAGGTGGGGGCGGGGCACTACACGAAGATGGTCCACAACGGGATCGAGTACGGGCTCATGGCCGCCTACGCCGAGGGCTACGAGCTGCTCGAGGTCAAGGACATCGTCAAGGACGTGCCCGGGGCGTTCAAGGCGTGGAGCCGCGGCACGGTGGTGCGGTCCTGGCTGCTCGACCTGCTCGTGGCCGCCCTCGAGGAGGACGCCCACCTCGACGACGTCTCCGGCTACACGGTCGACTCGGGCGAGGGCCGGTGGACGGTCGAGGAGGCCATCGCCAACTCGGTCCCGATGCCGGTCATCTCCGCCTCGCTCTTCGCCCGGTTCGCCTCGCGTCAGGACGAGTCGCCGACGATGAAGGCGGTCGCGGCCCTGCGCGGCCAGTTCGGCGGCCACGAGGTCATGCAGGTCGCCGAGGGCAAGAGGCTGCGGGCCGAGGCTGCCGCGAGTGTGCACGAGGTCAAGAAGGTGGCGGTCAAGGCCGAGCGCAAGCCCGCGGCGAAGGAGGCCGCCAGCAAGGGTCGCAAGGCCGCGGCCGCGGGTCCGTCCTCGGGCTCGGGCACGACGTCGTGACGTGCACGTCCGGCACCTGAGCGTCATCGACTTCCGCAGCTATCCCTCGGCCGACCTGCCGCTCGGGCGGGGTGTCACGACGATCGTCGGGCTCAACGGCCAGGGAAAGACCAACCTTGTCGAGGCGATCGGGTATCTTGCCACGCTCTCCAGCCACCGGGTGGCCACGGACCAGCCGCTGGTGCGCTTCGGGGCGACGCAGGCGGTGATCCGCGGTGTCGTCGACCGGTCGGGGCGTGAGACCGTCGTCGAGCTCGAGCTCAACCCCGGTCGGGCCAACCGGGCGAGGCTCAACCGGTCACCGGTGCCCCGGCCGCGTGAGGTGCTCGGCTCGCTGCGCACCGTGCTTTTCGCGCCTGAGGACCTCGCCCTCGTCAAGGGCGACCCCGCGGGGCGGCGGGCCTTCCTCGACGACCTCCTCGTGCAACGGCAGCCGCGGTGGGCGGGGGTGCGCGCCGACTACGACAAGGTCGTCCGGCAGCGCAACGCCCTGCTGAGGTCGGTGGCCCCCGTGCTGCGTCGCGGTGCCCGCCGGCCGCAGACCGGGGCGCAGTCTGGCCCGCGCCCCGGGGCGCAACCCGTGGAGGAGGCGAGGGCCTCCGCGCTGCACACCCTCGACGTCTGGAACACCCAGCTCTCCCAGGTCGGGGCTCAGCTGCTCTACGCCCGGCTGCGGCTGCTGCGCGACCTCGGCCCGCACCTCTCCGCCGCCTACGACGCGGTCAGCGCCGACAGCTCTGCGGCCCGGGCGCACTACCGGTCCAGCCTGCGCGAGGAGCCGGCGAAGCGCATCGAAGCCGGGGAGGTGCCCGAGGTCGCCGAGCTCCGGGCCGAGCTGCTGGCCGCGTTCGACGAGGTCCGCGACCAGGAGGTCGAGCGGGGGGTCTCCCTCGTCGGCCCGCACCGCGACGACCTCGTGCTCACGCTCGGCGAGCTGCCCGCCCGGGGCTACGCCAGCCACGGCGAGTCGTGGTCGTTCGCGCTGGGCCTCAAGCTCGCGGCATACCAGCTGCTGCGGACCGACCTCGGCGAGGACCCGGTGCTCATCCTCGACGACGTCTTCGCCGAGCTCGACTCCGGACGCCGCGAGCGGCTCGCCGGCCTCGTCGCCGACTGCGAACAGGTGCTCATCACCGCGGCCGTCGGGGCCGACGTGCCGCAGGTGCTCCGCGACAACGGCACGACGTATGCCGTGAGCCTGGGTGAGGTCTCCCGTGTCGCCTAGGCGCCGCGCGGCCGCGCCACCGCCGCCCGAGCCCCTACCGGCACCGAGCTCAAGCCTCGATGACGCCAGCCTCGATGACGCCAGCCTCGATGACGCCCGCGTCGTCGAACCGGCCGGCGTCGTCGAACCGGCCCGCGTCGTCGAACCGGCCGGCGTCGTCGAAGAGGCCGAGGCAGCTGCGCGAGCCGCGGCCACCGCTCTCGCCCGGGCCCGCGCGGCCGCCCGCGACAAGGGGCTGCGGCCGGGGCTCAAGCCGCTGCGCCGGCGCCGACCCGGGGGCCAGGTCCCGACGACGATGTCGAGCAGCGGGCAGGACGCGCGCGACCCGGCCCTG
>JBBRZC010000119.1:0-11241 GCA_038237075.1 Actinomycetales bacterium | reverse complement strand
GTACTCCGCCGCGGCCACGCCGTTGTTGCCGGTCTTGAGGTCGGAGAGGTTCGCCGTGACCGTCACGTCGCTCTGGCCCGTGGCCGGGTTGGGCGAGGCGGCGACCGCGGACGTCACCGGACCCACCGTGTCGGTGGACGGCGGCGGGGCGTTGGTGTCGAGGACTGTCATCATCCCGCCGAAGGCGGTCTGCAGCGGGTCGGCAGTGTGCTGCGAGTTGTTGTCGAGGTGCGTGCCGCTCTCGTAGAGCGTGACCTTCGACTCCGGGCCGGTGGTCATCGTCAGGACGGTGTCCTCGGTGGTGCCGGGCTCGACGACCGCGGTGACCTCCCGCTCGGGGTAGGCCAGCACGTGCCCGTCGCGGGCGACGGCGAGGGCCGAGGCGCCGAGGGCGGTCATCGGGTGCTGCATGGCGCCGCCGTTGACCCAGCGGACGAGGACCTTGCGCCCCTGGTCGGTCGGCACGGCCGGGATCTCCGGGAAGGCGTTGCCGTTGACCAGCCGGTACGCCGGCTTGAACCTACGCATGTCGAAGGTGCCCGGGTTCGCGTTCAGGGCCGGGTCGACCTCGGTGAGGACCATGACGGCCTCGTCGTCGTAGGCCGACGCCGGGGTGGCGTAGGCGGTGGTCCCGTCGGCCGGCAGGACGACGAGGGCGCCGACGAGGCCCATGGCCGCCTGGCGCGAGCCGTTGGCGGTGTGGCCGGCCTCGTAGAGGAAGGTGCCGGGACGTGAGGCGGTGAAGGAGTAGGTCTTCGTGCCGCCGGAACCCACCCCGGCGGTGCTGTCGAGGCCCGCCGAGAAGCTCGCGGCCGGGACTCCGGGGAAGGCCAGCGAGAGGTTCTCACCCGCGATCCCGTTGTGCAGGGTGATGCTCACCGAGTCGCCCGCTCGCACGACGAGGTTGGGCCCAGGTGTCGTGGGGACCACGGACAGGTCCGGCACTGTCGTCGGGGCGGAGCTGGAGAAGCCCCAGATCGGCATCGAGGTGCCGACGATGGTCTGGGCGCCGGCGGAGGCGTACAGGTCGCAGGCGTCGGCCGTCCCGCTGACGGTGCACCCGCGGGGTGTGAGGCGCCCGACCGGGGCGGCCACGGCAGCGGGCGCCATGCCCGCCGCCCCCGACTGCGTCGCTGGGGCAGCGACGGCTGTGGGGGAGGCGGGGGCGGCGAGCCCTGACGCCGGGCCGGTCGGAAGGGCCAGGGTCGCGAGGACGACGGCTCCGGTGACCGCCGCGAGTCGGCGCAGGCTTGTGGTGGGGTTGGTCATCGACATGACGGGGCCTCAGTTCCCTGGGCAGCCGGCTGGAGGGTCGATGCGGTAGAGCGTCATCATCCCTCCGAACGTGGCTCCGAAGTTGGTGGCTTGCTGCAGAGCGTGGCTGTGGGCGATGTGGTAGTACTCGCCGCAGGCGTTGTTGTCGGTGATCGTCGTGGGCAACGGGTTCTTGGTGCCGAGGTAGGGGCTCTCGCTGAACCACGTGTCCGTGCCGACGAGCAGCTGGTCGGTGATCGCGGGGATCTGGGTCGGGATCTGGTTGCCGGGCGTGTCGGACCAGTGCTCGACGTCACGCCAGTCCATGAGCACGTCGAGGGTCTGGCCGGGGGCCACGTCGAGGTCGTACTTGTTGTAGGACAGGTCCTGCCCGGTCGGTCCCTCGAGGGCCTGGCCGTCCTTGTTGACTACGCGCTCGTCGCTGCCGTGGGGGTGGAACGGGTAGTTCACCGTGCCGGCGTTGAGGTAGCGGATGGTCGCGGGGAGCGGGTTGCTCGTGGCGTCGTAGGGCTTGATGTGGACGAACGCGCCGTAGGGCTGGTTGGGTAGGTAGGCCGCGTTGTTGGGCGACAGGGTGTCGGGCATGCTGCGGCCGTTGATCATGAAGTACCGCGCGTTGTAGGTCGACCAGTTGATCGGCTGCTTCCGCTCGACCGCGAGGTGGACGTCGGGGTCGACCTCCGAGAGGAGGAAGAGGTACTCGTTGGCGGTGGAGAACTTCGAGTCGCTGCGGGCGTTCACCTGCTCGGGGTGCCCTGCGGGCCGGATGACGAGGGCGCCGAACATGCCCATCTGGACCTGCTTGTCGACGTCGGTCCCGCTCTTGTAGAGGTAGGTCCCCGGCGTGCCCGCCGTGAAGGTGTAGGTGACCGACCCCGTGGCGGCTGCGGCCGACTGGACCATCGAGGTCAGCGTCGGGCTGGTGTCGCTCGTGTACTGCGGTTGGGCCGGGTTGCCGTCCGCGAGGACGCCGGCCTGGCCGGGGAAGACGATCGAGGAGGCCTCGGGAAGGTGGTTGTGCAGGATCACCGTGACCTTGGCGCCCTGGGTGACGCAGAGCGTCGGCCCGGGGAGCTGGAAGGAGCCCCTGACCTCGTTGGCGTAGCTCCACATGTAGATCGAGTTGCCGTCCGGGGTTGACACGTAGCCGTCACCCGCGGAGAGGGTGAACGTGTTGGTGGGGCTCGTGTCGCAGGGCAGGCCCTCCGAGGTCGCCGCCGAGGCGCTGCCGGGCACCGTCGCGACCGTCGCGGTCACGACGGCCAGCACGGCCACGCCGAGGCCGAGTCGCGAGCGTAGGGGCCGCGTCACGCGGGCCAAGGTCGGGCGCATACCGCGCCGTGCCGTTGAGGTGGTGGTCATCGTCGTCCCTCTCACGCGTTCGCAGCGGTCTGGGGCAGCGGGAGGGTGCCGGCGGGGCTGACGACGATCTTCGTCATCATCCCGCCGTAGCCTCCACCACCGCCGTTGCTGAGGTAGTTGTAGTCACGGTCGTAGAGCAGGTAGGTCCCGGCGCCGGGGGCCGTGAAGATCACGTCCCGGCTCTCGCCACCCCCGACCGTCACGGTGTTGGTCGTGAGGTAGTTCGCCGTGCCGTCGCGGCCCTTCAGCAGGCTGGCGTCCTTGGCGACGACGGTGAGGTCGATGTTGTCGGCGGTGATGGAGTGGTCCTTGTAGCCGAGGTTGGACAGGCGCAGCAGCACCCTCTCGCCGGCGTTGCAGGTGACGAGGGACGAGATGGGCTGGAACTGCAGGCGGCCGGCGTCCGGGAGCAGCGGGTCACCGCCCACCTCGACGGTGTCGGGGTAGCCGCGGCCGTTGAGCAGGCTGAAGGACGGGTCGTAGTCCGTCCAGTCGCTCACCTGGATGTGCGCGTCGCGGTAGTGGGCGGCCGACCAGAGCTCGGTGAGCATGAAGGCGAACTCGCGGTCGTAGCGGGTCGACCCGTCACCGTCGTTGTACGCGTACTTCGTCCCGGCCGGGTCGCCGTTGACCGGGGCACTGTTCTGCTTCGGCCGCACATACACCATTCCGGTCATGCCCATCTGGACGTGCTCGACGTCCTCGAAGTGGCAGTGGTACATGTAGGTCCCGGCGTCGTGGACGCGGTAGAAGTAGTCGAGGTCGCGCCCGACGGGCACCGCGAGCGAGAGCTCCGGCACCCCGTCGAAGAGCGGGATGGCGTTGACGAACCCGTGCCAGTGCAGGGTGTGCCCGTCGAAGAGGTCCGGCCGCTGGACGAGCCCGAGGTTCGTCAGCGTGATGGTGATGTCGTCCTCCTCGTCGAACGACATCATCGGCGCGCTGATCTGCGCCTTGCCGCGCAGCGCGGCGATGCCCGCAGGGTCCTGGTCGAACATGGTGGCGTCCCGGAAGCCGAAGACGTAGGTGTTGAACCCGGCAGGCGCGAGCGGGTCCGGGAAGAACGGCAGGTCGGCCGGGGCGTTGCCCGGCATCGAGACCCAGCCGTCGGTTCCGACGAGGTGGACCTTCTTCTGCGGGTGGGCGCTCGCGGCGGCGACGACCTTCGGGGCCGCAGCGGCCACGGCGGGGACCATCCGGGTGCCGAGGATCGCGGCGCCGGTGGCGCCGGCTCCGGCTAGCAGGGCGCGGCGGCTGAGCCGCAGGTCGGTGAGTCGTTCCATCGTCGTTGCCTTTCCGCTACGCATGGACGGGAGTGGTCGGTGTGCCGGGGGTGGTGCCGCGGGGGCGACGAGCCGTCGCCCCGGCGGCCGAGCCGGGCCTCACGGCACGACCTGGTCGGAGCCGGCGTCGTACTTCAGGCCGGCCGCTCCGCTGCCACGACGCACAGGGCGGGCCTGCCCGTCGATGTCAGGCGTGGCGGCCGCCACCGCGTAGCTGAACGTCGCCGTGGTGCGCGGCACCCCCCACCACATCGCCCGGGGGGGTGCGGCGAGGTTGCTGTAGTCCGCCGCGCCCCTGCTGTACGCGGAGCTGGAGGGCCCCGTGAGGTGGTAGTCGCCGAGCAGGTTGAACGGGAGCACTGTCGTGACGATGGCCGCTTGCCGGAAGGCCGGGTTGGCCCGCAGCGCGAGGACGCTGACCGTGACGTCGTAGGGGCTGACGAACAGCGGGTCGGCGTTCGTGTTCGTCGGACTCGTGGCCACGCCGGTGGTCGTCTGGATGACGCTGTTGACCGGGCTGAGCACCGCGGCTGCGGTGGCCCCCGACGCCTGGTCGACGACCTCCATGTCGGACAGGTTGATGCTGTTGGCCGCCCCGTTGGGCAGGGTGCCGCCGATGCCGTAGACGTAGCCGCCCGAGTAGTTCCCGGCCCGGTTGTCCCAGAACACGTCGTTGAGCAGGGTAGGCCGGCTGAAGCCGAGCCACGAGGACGTGCCCTGGACGAGCAGCGAGTTGTCGGTCGTCGCGCCGGTGGTGCCGGCGAAGACCGTGTTGAGCCGGGCCTGCAGCGGAGCACTGATCGCCGCGGTGGTGAGGCCCGCCGCCGCGGGGGCGCCGTTGCTCGTCACCGCCGTCGCTGTTGTGATGTTCTTCGTGATCGTGTCGTTGACGATGTTGACGAACACGGCGTCGTCGAGGGCGATCCCGCCACCCTCGTGGGCGGACACGTTGTTGGCGATGGTGTTGTTGGTGATCGAGATCGTGCCGGGCGTCGTCTTGGTGACGTTCTTGCCGGAGACCTGGAGGAGGCGGAGGCCGCCGCCGTCGTCGTTGGCGAGGTTGGCTTGGATGACGTTGGCGTCGATGACCACGGGACCACTGCCGGGGGTGAGGTCGGTCGGGACCGCGGGGAGCTCCCCGGCGACCATGACGCCGCCGCCCTCGTCGTAGGACTGGTTGAACCAGACCCGGTTGTTGGCCATCAGCCCGCCGGAGGCGTCGCTGAAGCTGGCCGTCGTTCCGGTGACCTTCTGGTTGGCCCCCATGAAGCCGAAGGCCGAGACGCCGCCGCCGTACTCCGAGGAGTGGTTCCCGCAGATCGCGTTGTGGTCGACGGAGTATCCGTTCGACCCGGTGAAGAGGCCGATGCCGCCGGCGAGGTTGGTGCCGCCGTTGTCGCGGATCTGGTTGCGGGAGATGGAGATCCCATAGTTGCCGTTGTCGCCGACGTAGGGGGTGCCCACCCGGATACCGCCGGCGTACGCGCCGCCGTTGCCCACGATGAGGTTGTCGGTGAGCTTGAGGCCCTTGACCCCGTTGTGGACGTAGATGCCGCCACCCTGGGTGATGAGAGCCCCGGTCGCGCCGTACGGCGTCTGGATCCCTCCCGTGATCACATTCACGTTGCCAGCGAAGTCGGCCTGGCTGCCGCCGGTGATCTGGAAGCCGTCGAGGCTGGCGCTCCAGGTCGTGGTGCCCTGAGGACCGGAGACCGGGTTGAGGAAGGTCACCACGGCGGCGTCCGGCACGGCCGGGGCGCCGGTGTAGCGCAGCGCCGTGAGGGTGGCCAGCCAGGTGGCCCCGCTGGGGTTGTCGGGGTTGAAGCCGGAGCCGTCGATGATCGAGCCCGGCACCCACGTCGTGCCCTGGAAGCCGCCGGGTCCGACGCCCTGGATGTGCAGGGCGCTGTCGACGAGGACGTTCTCGAGGTACTCACCCCGGGGGGTCAGTGCCGTCGGCGTCGCCGCGTAGACGACGACGACCTTGTAGGGCAGCGCCGAGGCCTGGGCGGCATTCACGGCGGCCTGGATCGTCGCGTACGTCTTGCCGGGGCCGACCTCGTAGACAGCCGGGTTGGTCGTCGCCGAGCCGGCACCGACTCCGCCGCTGACGACCTGCAGGGTCAGCGAGTTGTAGGCGTTCTGCCCCGTGGACGAGGCGATGCTGATCGGCAGGGCCCCGGCCGCGGCGCCTGCGGGCAGGACGAAGGTGATCTTCGTGCTCGTCCACGTGCCGCCAGAGATGGTCTGCGTGCCGACCTTGAGGGTGCCCCGGGTCGAGCCGAAGCCGCTCCCGTTGATGGTGACGGTGCGAGCGGCCTGGTTGCCGTTGAGTTTGACCACTGGCTTGTCGACCGAGAACAGCTGTGGTGTCGTCCCGGGCAGGTCGCAGACGGTGTTGTTGGCGACCGTGGTGTCGGGGGTGAGGACCGTGGCCGCGACCTGGGTCGGCGCCTCGTCGGTCACCGTGTAGAGACCCGGCCAGCCCTGGAAGGTGGCCGCGATCGTGCGGAACCTGGGGTTGTAGTCGACGTTGGGTGAGCCGATGCCACCGGGGTCGTTGCCGACGAAGCGGTACATGTTCGGGCACGGGCCTGCGGGGACAGGGCAGTTGAAGGTGTCCGTCGACGGCTCGAGCGCCTCGTAGAGGCCGTTGAAGTCGGTGTGCACGGTGTCGACCAGACGACCGGACCAGTCGTAGAGACCGACGGGGACGTACGGCATACCGAGGGCCTCGCCGTAGTTGGCGCTGCGCTTGTCGAGGGTGATGCCGAGGTCGTTGAGGGTCAGGCCCCAGAAGTGCGTGGGGGCCGGGACCTCGGTGAAGAGGTTGAAGTTCGGCGCCGTCGTCTGGCCCGCACGGACGGTGACGAGCTTGTCCTGGCAGGACGGACGGTCCTGGCCCTCGAAGGGGCTGCCGCCACCAGCGACGAAGGTCGGGTTGTCGACGGGCGAGACGTGCACCGTGTGGAGAGTGCCCACGCAGGCCGAGATGATGCCCGCCTGCTGGGACGGCGGCTGAGGCGGCGTCGGCACGGAGGCCGGTGGGTCGGGTGTGTTCGACACCTGGGCGGCGGACGGCGGGAAGTTCTCCTGCGGCAGGTAGCTGTCGCCGGCGAAGACGTTGACGTCCTCCTCTGAGGTCACCTTGTACATCGAGGGCGTGGACGCCGTGGGAACGGGGTTCGCCGGCAGCTCGACCGAGACGATGTAGTCGGCGGCAGGCAGGTCCTGCTCCTCACCGGTGGGCAGTGGCGCGCCGATGTCGAGGTCGTGGGTGTTGCGCGAGTCACCGTGGGGGTAGAGGTTGAGAGTGGACCCGGTGAACCCGTAGTTGCCGTTGACGGTCTGGCCGGCGTCGTTGTTAGGTGCGCCCTGTGGGTCAAGAGTCATGGCCTGGCTGGGGCCCATCGCGATGCCCGCCATCGGCGCCTCGACACAGGTGTTGTTCGCGGCTGCTCCCTGCTCCGGTAGGGCCTGCTGGTCGGTGAGCGGCTTGCCGTTGTAGAGCTTCGCCGTGCAGCCCTTGGGGGCGTTCCAGCTCTCGGTGGTGTAGCTGTTGAGCTTGAGGCCCTTGACCAGCGCGCCGTGGCCGTCGATCTGGTAGCCGGCCCTGCTGCACGTGGCGGTCGAGACCGGTGTGCAGGTCACCGGCTGGTAGAGGTCGACCGGGACGTTGGGGATACCGGGCTGGTAGGACTCGGTGGCGGCATCCGCCGGGTCGAGCTCGTTGCGGGTCGTGTCGTAGGTGACGGTGCCCGCGATGCCGCCGTTGGTGCCGGACGCGAAGGGCTGCACCCCCCAGTCCACGGTGCCGCCGAGGCCGATGATGGCAAGGAAGTCGAAGTCGACGAGCCCGCCGAGCTGCGTCGTCGGCGTCGTCTCGTTATCGCCCTTGTAGGTGACGCCGGTGGTCTGGTAGCGGGTGTTGAACGCCTCCAGGACAAGAAACTTACCCAGCGGGTAGACCTCGCGGATGTCATAGTGACCGTTGGCGTCGGTGGACACGGTGTTGAGGCCCTGGTCCATCGTCGAGTTGTCCCGCTCCCGGACGGTGAGGGTGAAGTTCGGGACACCGGCCTCACCCGGGTCCTTGACCCCGTTGCCGTTGGTGTCTGTGAAGATCGTCCCTTGGAGGTGGGTGAACCAGCCGACGAGCGTCACGAGCCCGACATCGACCAGCTTCCCCCCGGAGACCTCGACGGTGTAGCTGTAGAGGATGTAGTCCTGGTCGTCGTCCCACACCGTCAGCTGGTAGGAGCTATCCGGCACGTTCTTGATATCGAAGGTGCCGTCCACGCCACCGCGTCCCACGTAGACCTGCGCGTCACCCCGGTTGAGATCGGAGAGGGCGAGCCACGGCGACTTGATGACCGGGCCGAGCTTCGAGCCTGCGAGACCCTCGGGGCCGACCTGGCCGTTCTGGCCGCCGATGTAGGGCAGCTGGGCGTTGACCCGACCCTTGATCTCCCCGGTGACACCCGCCGCGACGGGCAGCGCCTGGGTCCTGACGAACCCGAACTGCACCATCGGCACCGGCTCGGCGCCCTTGGTCACCTCGTTGTCAAGGCCGGTGGCACCCTCCTGGCTCCAGATGTCGTGGTCGTGGCCGCCCTCGAGGCTGGTGGTCTGGACCCACTGGTAGCCCTGTCCCGCAACGGGAACCGGCGGCGTCACGGTCGAGGCGAAGCGGTTCGGGCCCATGTTGGGGATCGTGATGACACCAGAGCTGTCACTGACACAGCGACCGATCGACGTGGGATCAACGACCGGCTTGTTGGCAGAATCGAATACCAGCTTCCCCGCCCCGTCGTGCTGGTACTTCGTGCACAGCGCGTTGCCGTAGTAGTCCACGCTGACGGCGCCGAAGACGTCGGAGAGGTGCGCGGTGAAGCCGGCGAGGCCCGCCTCGGCGTCCACCTCGTAGGTCGCGTCGACGGGAGCACTGTCCTGGAAGACTTGGATCTTCAGCGTCGTGAGGGGAAGAGGGGTGGGCTGCATCTCGACCGTGACCGTCTGCGGTGTCCCACCGTCGACCGTGAAGTGCGATCCGTCGATCTTGTAGTTGGTCGCCGTGACGGAGATGAGGTACTTCCCACCGGGAAGGTGCAGGGACTTCGCCGCGCTGAGGTCGTCCTGGGTGCCCTGCGCGATGATGCCGGAGTGGCTCGAGGTGGTCCGGATGCTCGGCCAGGGGCAGGTCGAGGCGAGGTCGGTGTTCGCCCCCGCGACGGCCACCCCCGGCGAGGCCGCGGTCGAGGGGAGGCACTGGTCGGTGAGTGGCGCCGAGACGGTGCCCGGGTTGCCGGTGTCGTCGGCGTTGATCATCCACCTGTATTTCGGGACGACGTCCCCCTTCTTGACGAGACCAGGAACGAGGTCGTTCACCGAGCGCGCGCTCTTCACCGTGAGAGTGATGTCGCCCGGACTCAGGGGCGCCGGCGCTGCGGCGGGGACGACCGCCGGGGCGGCCGCCGCCAGGGCGGGCAGCGGTGCGGCCAGCGACATGCTGCCGGCACCGAGCACCGCGAGGGCCCCCACCAGCACCACGCTGAACGAACGTGTCGAACGACGGACCTGTGACATGGCGCCGTACCCCAATCCCACTGATTTTCAGACGGATTCGTCTGCATCGGAAGAATGTCTCGCCACCGCCCGGCTACCGACGAAATTGCCGATTCCCTCATGTGGCGGTCATAGCGCCGTCATAAGGCGGTCATAATCACAGGGGTGAATCGGGGCAAATTGGCAGATCCGCCGGGCTGGACGTGCGCTCGATCCGGGTCGTGGACGATGACGTGGCGGATCCATACCCTGCCGACCCGGGCGTTGAAGCTCCAGGGGCATCGGGTCCTTACCGCCGTCGACAGGGCGCGCACCCTCGAGCCCCTGAGGGCGCCGTGAGTGGACCTCGTCCTGTTCAACCTCGTCCTCGGCGCCGAGAACGGTTTCGATGTGCTGCAGCTCCGGCCCCCTTCCTGCCGGTCGTCGTCGTCTCGGAGCGACCAACGTCGGGGTGCGGCTCAAGACCCTGGAGGCCGGGGCGTTGCGGCTGGACCTGTCGCGCCGGGTGGTGACCGGGCCAGGACGGACGCAGCCACTAGCCGAGCAGGTGGTGGCCCTGCTGGCATACCTCATGCGCAGGACGGGTGACGTCTGCGGCCGGGATGAACTGCTCAAGGGGCTCTGGGATCTCGACTTCGACCCCGGGAACTACCTCGTCGATGTGAGTATTCGACGCCGCCGGCTCGAGGTCCACGGTATGCCGGTGGAGACGGTGCGTGGCGTGGCGTGAGGCGATGCTACGTCGGGCCTCCTTGCCCCCGGCCACTCCTCGCCGGGAAGCGGTCGTCGCCGATGACGACGTCCACGGCATCCTCAGCCCTGGGCCTATCCCCTCGGCATGGCGGGCCCGCGTCCTCACCGCCTCATCGAAGGAGCGCTCTTCCGGCTGTGGCTCGCAATGGCGACACTCTGCACGGCTCTCGTGTGAGTGAGGACTTGGTCCCCGCCGGGCGCCGCGTTCGCCGCTTCGGTGACACCGTCACCAGCGCGTCACGGCGGGGCCATGCCCTCGTCCCAGGGCTGTCCGGGCCGGGTCACGGCGCTGTCATCGAACTGTCATAACGGACAGTTTCCTGAAAACTCCCCGTGAGAGGGCCGCCCGGGAGATAGTGAGGCCTGCTGTGCGAAAGGGGTTCGGGGTGAGCACGATCTTGGTCGTGGACGACGAGGAACGGATCAGGACGCTGTTGAGCCGCTCGGTGACGAGGGCCGGCCACCGGGTTCGGACTGCTGCTGACGGCAACGAGGCCGTCGCGGTCCTCGACGACGGTGGTGTCGACCTCGTGCTCCTCGACCTCGTCATGCCCGGAGGCGACGGCTTCACCGTGCTCGAGGCCCTGCGTGATCGCCCCGACGCGCCGCCGGTCATCGTCGTCTCGGCGGTGCACGAGGTCTCGGCGCGGGTCGACGCCCTGAACCGCGGCGCCGTGGACGTCGTCGGCAAGCCGTTCGTCCTCGTCGAGCTCCTCGCCCGGGTGAACCGCCACCTCGGCGTGGCCCTGCGCGAGGCGGCCGAGCACCGCCACCTCAGCGTCGCGGGACTGACCCTCGACACCCACCGCCGCATCGCCGCCATGGGCTCCCAGGTCGTCGCGCTGACCGAGCGGGAGGTGGCCCTGCTCGCGCACCTCATGCGCCGCCACGGCAACGTCTGCACGCGCGAGGAGCTGCTCCACGACGTGTGGGGGCTCGACTTCGACCCGGGCAGCAACCTCGTGGAGGTCTGTGTGCGGCGGCTGCGCACCAAGCTCTCGGT
>JBBRZC010000118.1:0-11289 GCA_038237075.1 Actinomycetales bacterium | reverse complement strand
GGCCGGTGTCCCAGCGCGCGCAGAAGTCGTCGAGCGCCGCGGACAGGACAACGTGCCCGAGCGTCGTCGCCTGCCGCGGGAGGTCCTCGATGGTCGCGGCCTTGGCCGTCTCGGTGATGCTCTCGACGCAGGACGCCGCCCGCGACAGCTCCTCGGTCGTGACGGCATACGTGAGGTCGCCGCCTCCGCTCTCTCTCATGCCCGCCATCAAAGCAAGGACGAGCCGACGACCCCGGCCCTTATCCACAGGCCTCAGTCAGCCAGGCACGTTTCGAGACGCGCCGAAGGGCCGCCTACGCCGGGGCGCGGACAGGAAGGCGATGGCCGATCTGGGCGTGCGGCTGGGATGGGCGCCTGGACATGGCATGGTGATGGCGTGGCTCGGGCACGATTGAGCACGACGGTGGATGCGACGCTCCTCGACTGGGCGCGAGGCCTACGGTCCGGAGTCACCGACGCTGTCCTTGTGGACGAGGCTCGCGCAGCACTCATCGCTCGTCACCGCGCCACCGGCGTCGATGCCAGCTACGCCTCCTACGACGAGCACCCGCTCGACGAGCCGGACGAGTGGGGCGACCTGGCATCGTTTCGGCGGGCTGCGGCTGGGTCGTGATCGCCTTGCCCCAGCCGCTGTGGCAAGGCATAGTGCCCGCAAGGCAGGGGGTATGCCGGGGTGCCGGGCAGTCGGCGCGTGGCCAGTTCCCCTCCCCCACGGCATACCCGCCGCATGCGGGTCAGGGGATCGCGCAACGGATCACGACCCCGCCGTCCGTCTCGACGAGCACCGGTGCGACCGGCACCACCGCGCCCGGTGACGGTCGCCGCACGAACGACTCGGCCGAATCGGCTGCCGCGACCTCCTCCACCGAGACGACGGTCGGCGGCAGCATGAGGGCCCGGCCGGCGTGGTGGTCGGTGAGCAGCGCGGTGGGGCTCGTCCAGTCGGCGTGGTCGGCCTCGGTGGTGTCGTCGTCGGGGATCTGACCCGGCGGGAGCAGGGCCGCGAAGAACCATGTGTCATAGCGCCGCGGCTCGAACTCGGGAGTCACCCAACGCCCGCGAGCCGACAGCAGGTCGGACCTCAGGACGAGTGACCGCCGGACGAGCATCTCGGCGAGGGACTGCTCGCGAGCCAGGAGCGCGGCCCGTTCGCGGTCCCACTCCGGGTCGCGCAGGTCGGCAACGACGGTCTGCGGGGTCGGCCCTGCGAGCAGCACGCCGCACTCCTCGAACACCTCCCGCACCGCAGCCGCGACGAGCGCTCGCGCCATCCCCTCACTGCACCCCAACTCGGCCGCCCACGCGGCCGGCGCAGGGCCGGCCCAGGGCAGGTCCGGCTCGTCGTCCCGCGGGTCCACGCCGCCGCCGGGGAAGACCCAGGTGCTCGGGGCGAACTCCATGCTCGCCACCCGGCGAAGCATGAACACCTCCACCCCGCCCACCACCGACTCAGCGTCGCGCACGAGCAGCACCGTCGCCGCGGGCTTCGGCGTCACGGGCGGCGCGCCCGCGCCGCTCAGCCAGGCGCGCGCGCGACCGCCGAGGTTCCCGACGGGGAAGTCACGCACCGGCACCAGGGACCCGCTCGTCGTCACACCCAGGGCTCAGTCGCGCACCGCGACGATGATCTCGACCTCGACCGGGGCATCGAGGGGCAGGGCGACGACGCCGACGGCCGAGCGGGCGTGGACTCCCGCGTCGCCGAAGACCTTGCCGAGCAGCTCGCTCGCCCCGTTGACGACGCCGGGCTGCCCGGTGAAGCCCGGGTCAGAGGCGACGAAGCCGACCACCTTGACGACCCGCGTCACCTTGTCGAGGTCGCCGACGACGGACTTGACGGCGGCGATGGCGTTGAGGGCGCAGGTCTGCGCGAGCGCCTTGGCGTCCGCCGGCGGCACGAGCCCGTGCCCGTCGCCGACCTTGCCGGTCTGGACCATCTCGCCCGACACCATGGGCAGCTGCCCGGAGGTGAAGACGAGGTCGCCCTGGCGCAGCGCCGGGATGTATGCCGCGACCGGCGGCACGACGTCAGGCAGGTCGAGACCCAGCTCGGCGAGGCGGTCCTCTACGGCACCCATATCAGGACTTCGCCCGCTTGAGGTAGGCCACGAGGCCCTTGCCGTCGGGGCCGGTCAGCACCTGGACGAGCTCCCAGCCGTCCTCGCCCCACTGGTCGAGGATCTGCTTCGTCGCGTGCACGATGAGCGGCACGGTCGCGTACTCCCATGTGGTCATGTGGCTGACTCTAGCGCCGGGGTCAGCCCAGCCTCCCGGTGCCGGGATCTCGGTGCGTGACGCAGTAGTCGCGACCGGCCGGGTCGCGCAGCGTGGTCCAGCGGTCGGTGCGGCGCACCACCACGGCCCCGAGCGCGGTATGCCGCGCCACCTCCGCCTCGCGGTCCTCGCTGGCCAGGTCGAGGTGCGCCCGCACCACCCCGGAGTCGTCGTCACCCAGCCGCTGCAGCAGCACGCGCAGGGGCACGCCGTCGGGCCGTTCGAGGTAGTCGAACTCGGGCAGCGACCCCCGCCGACGCTCCCAGCCGGTCAGGCCCGCCCAGAACCCGGCCTCGGAGTCGAAGCGGACGGCCGGGATGTCGAGGCACACCTGGTCGACGAGGCTGCACCCCCCGGGCCAGGCCACGGCACCCGGACGGGTCACGCCCGGGTGCAACACGAGGCAGAACGTCAGCCCACCCTGGGACGTGCAGACGACGAGCCCGACCTCCCGCGGCTCGGCCGCCCCTCCCAGCTCCCGGACCCGGTCGGCGGCGGCGGAGAGGTCGTCGGTGTGCAGGTCGAGGTGAAGCATCCCCAGCACGGGCTCCCCGACCACCTGGACCCGCAGGTAGGCGTCGCCGTCGGCGGGCACCAGGGTCGCGAACTGCCCGCCCTCCCCGCGCCGGGCCGAGAGGGTCGAGCCGGTCACGGCGCACCAGAACGCCTCAGCCGCCGACGCCGACTCGACGGGGCTGTCGAGGAACGCGGTCAGCCAGGTGATCTCCACTCGTGCACGATAGCGACGCCGCCGCATAGGTTGGGCGCCGTGACCCCGCCTCCCGACCTGGCCGACGCCGACCCGCCGCCCGTCCCGGGACCGGCGCGGACGACGGCATACGGGAGTGACCCGGCGCAGGTCTACGACGTCCGGCTGCCGATCGGGCAACAGGCCGGCGACGCAACGGTCGTCATCGTGCACGGCGGCTTCTGGAAGGCCGAGTGGGACCGCGCCCACGCCGCGACGCAGGCCCAGGCCTTCGCCGACGCCGGGTACCACGTCGCCGTCGTGGAGTACCGCCGCACCGGTATGCCGGGCGGCGGCTGGCCGGGGACCTTCGCCGACGTCGCGGCGGCCGTCGCCGCGGTGCGGGCCGACCCGACCCTGCCGGACCGCTGTGTCCTCCTCGGCCACTCCGCCGGGGGTCACCTGGTCGCCTTGGCAGCGGGGCAGCCGTGGGCAGAGGGGCTCGCCGGTGTCGTCAGCCTCGCCGGGTGCGTCGACCTGGACCTGGTCGCGGCCCTGGACCTCGGCGCCGGCGCGGCGAGCGCCTTCCTCGGCAGCGCCCCCGCCGGCACCGCGGCGTCCGGATCATGGGCCGACGCCGAACCCTCCCTGCACCCGCCCCGGGTGCCGGTGGTCCTCGTCCACGGGGACGCCGACGACACCGTGCCCCTCGCCGTGTCTCAGCGCTACCTCGACCGCAGCACCTCATCTGGCCGGCCGCACGCGACGGTCCGGCTGCACGGCATACCCGGGGCCGGGCACGACGCGGTCATCGAACCTGGGCAACCCGCCTTCGACACCACCCTCGCTGCCGTGGGCTCCCTGGTCCCAGATTAGAGTCGGGGAATGCCCACCAGCGCCCCCTCCCGGTCCCCGTGGGAGGGGGTCCGGCTCCACGTCGTCACGGGCAAGGGCGGGACCGGCAAGACCACCGTGGCCGCGGCCCTGGCCCTCGCGCTCGCGTCCGGGGGCGCGCGGGTGCTCATCGTCGAGGTGGAGGGGCGGCAGGGCATCAGCCAGACCTTCGACGTGCCGCCGCTGGCGACGACCGAGGTCAAGGTCGCCGGCGCCCCAGGGGGCGGGGACGTCCTCGGGCTGTCCGTCGACGCGAAGGCCGCCCTTCTCGAGTACCTCCAGATCTTCTACAGGCTCGGTCGCGCCGGCGGCGTCCTGGAGCGGTTCGGGGCCATCGACTTCGCCACGACCATCGCCCCCGGGGTGCGCGACGTGCTCCTCATCGGCAAGGTCTACGAGGCGAACCGGCGCCGGGTCAGCGGTCACCGCGGGGGCGCCCACGAAGCACCGGCCTACGACGCGATCGTCCTCGACGCCCCGCCCACCGGACGCGTCGTGCGCTTCCTCTCGGTCAACTCCGAGGTGGCCGGCCTGGCCAAGGTCGGGCCGATCCGGGGGCAGGCCGACTCCATCACCCGGATGCTGCGGTCACCGCAGACGGTCGTGCACGTCGTCACCCTCCTGGAGGACATGCCGGTGCAGGAGACCGTCGACGCGATCGGTCAGCTCGAGGCCGCCCAGCTCCAGGTCGGCGCCGTCATCATCAACCAGGTCCGTGACCCGCTCCTGACGACCCGGGAGCTCGCCGCGGCCGCGAGGGGGTCCGTCGACCGCGAGGCGGTCCGCGCCGGACTCGATGCGGCCGGGCTCAAGTCGACCGATGCGGTCGTCGACGGGCTGGCCGTCGAGGCTCGCGACCACGCGATGCGGGTCCAGCTCGAGGCCGAGCAGCTCGAGGTCGTGCAGGCCCTGCAGCGACCCACCTACCGGTTGCCCGCCCTGCCCGAGGGCGTCGACGCCAGCGCAGTCCGCGAGCTAGCCGACCTCCTCACCGAGCAGGGGATGGTCCCTTGAGCACCCGGGTGACCCCCCGTTCCACCACCCGCCACCTCGACATCGACGCGCTCCTCGCCGACCGGCATACCGACATCGTCGTCTGCTGCGGCGCGGGAGGCGTCGGCAAGACGACGACCGCCGCGGCCCTCGCCCTGCGCGCCGCCGAGCAGGGCCGGCGCGTCGTCGTCCTCACCATCGACCCGGCCCGCCGCCTGGCGCAGTCGCTCGGGCTCACCCACCTCGACAACACCCCCCGCCCGGTGTCCGGCATCGACCTGTCGGCCGGAGGGTCGCTCGACGCGATGATGCTCGACATGAAGCGGACCTTCGACGACGTGGTGCTGACTCACGCCACCCCCGAGAAGGCCGCGCAGATCCTGGCCAACCCGTTCTACGAGGCCGTCTCCAGCTCGTTCGCGGGCACCCAGGAGTACATGGCCATGGAGAAGCTGGGCCAGCTGCACCACGAGGTGCGCGCGGGCGACGGGCGCGCGTGGGACCTCATCATCGTCGACACCCCACCGTCGCGGTCGGCGCTCGACTTCCTCGACGCCCCGAAGCGGTTGGGCTCGTTCCTCGACGGGCGGCTCATCCGGCTGCTCACGGCGCCGGCCAAGGCGGGCGGCCGGGCCTACCTCAGGGTCTTCAACGCCGGGGTCAACATGGTGTCCTCGACGCTTTCGAAGGTGCTCGGCGGCGAGATGCTCCGCGACGTGCAGACCTTCGTCGTCGCGCTCGACACGATGTTCGGCGGGTTCCGCGAGCGTGCCGACCAGACCTACGCGCTGCTCTCGCAGTCGTCCACGGCGTTCGTCGTCGTCGCCGCACCCGAGCGCGACGCGCTACGCGAGGCCTCGTTCTTCGTCGACCGGCTGGAGGCCGACGGTATGCCGCTCAGCGGGCTGGTGCTCAACCGGGTCCAGCAGGTCGTGGCGCCGGGACTGAGCGCCTCGCGGGCCCGGGCCGCGGCGGAGCAGCGGGCCGAGCAGGGCGACACGCTGACGTCCGGCCTCCTCGCGCTGCACGCGGCGATCTCGGAGACCGCGGACCGGCAGCGCCGGCTGGCACGGCGGTTCACCGTCGGCCACCCGGCGACCCCGGTCACCGAGGTGCCGGCCCTGCCGCAGGACGTGCACGACGTCGAGGGGCTGCGTGAGGTCGGCGAGTCGCTCGCCGGCCAGTAGGGCCTGCCCGATGCCGTTTCCGGAGGGCTCTGGGCCGGCCCGCACCGGCCCAGAGCCCTCCAGCCCCGTCAGGAGACCTGCGACAGCCTCGCGGTCTGGAAGAGGTTCCACCACGACGTCACCTTGGGGTGGCGGCGCAGCATGGCCCGGCGCTCCCGCTCGGTCATCCCGCCCCAGACCCCGAACTCGGTCCGGTTGTCCAGCGCGTCGGCCAGGCACTCGGCGATGACCGGGCACCGCTGGCAGACGGTCTTGGCTCCCTGCTGCGCGGCGCCGCGCACGAAGAGCGCGTCGGGGTCGCTGCTGACGCAGCTGCCCTGGGCAGCCCAGTCGAGCACGAGGCCACCGGCCTCGAAGGCCCGCCCTGACGGCTGGCGCCTGGCATCGGTCCCGCTGACCGTGCCGGTGCTCATCGTCGTGATGGTCACGTTGTTCCCCACTTCCCCGAATGTGTCCCGTGGGCCCTCGCGCCCGTCCGAGTCGGTCCGGAGGGAGGAAATGCGCCCAAAGTGACCATAGGAAGGGACGGAATGCGCGGCCATCGCCCAGATGGGTGGTTTGTTGCGTCTGGGCGGACTAGTCAGTCTTCAAGTCTCCACCCGGACGGACGCCGTATGCCGTGACGGCCGCCGTGGGGACGCCGTGGGGACGCCGTGGGGACGCCGTGGGGACGCCGGCGCGGCATACCGGACCGGTGCCGCCGCCGCGTCGCCGCAACGGATCCTCGGCCCGGCGTCTCGGTCGGTGGCGCAGGTTACCCTTGGCGTCATGAAGGCCGGACGCACGACGAACATCGCGAGCATCATCAGCCTGCTCGGGGCGTTCCTGGTCGCCGCCGTGGTCATGGGCCTCCTCGGCGCGGGGCTGGTCCTGCCCGCCGTGGGAGCCGCCGGGGCGGTGACCCGGTCGGGCGTCGACATCTTCGACTCGCTACCGACCGAGTTCACCGCGTCGCCGCTCTCCCAGCAGTCCCGGATCCTCGACGTCAAGGGCAACGTCCTGGCGACGCCCTACGACGAGAACCGGGTCATCGTGCCGCTCGCCGAGGTCGCGCCGATCATGCAGAAGGCCCAGGTGGCGATCGAGGACAGTCGCTTCTACGAGCACGGCGGGGTCGACGTGCGCGGTGTCGTGCGCGCCCTGGTCTCCAACGCGTCGGGCACGAGCACCCAGGGTGGCTCGACCCTGACCCAGCAGTTCGTCAAGCTCCAGCTCCAGGAAACCGCACTCAAGGCCGGCGACCGGGCCGCCGCCAACGCGGCCGTCGCTCGCAAGGGCCTCGCCGGGCTGACCCGCAAGCTCCAGGAGCTGAAGTACTCGATCCAGCTCGAGAAGACGCTGACCAAGAACCAGATCCTGCAGGGCTACCTCAACCTCGTCTACTACGGCGACCAGACCTACGGGGTCGAGGCCGCCGCGAAGCACTACTTCAACAAGAGCGCCAAGACCCTGACGCTGCCCGAGGCCGCCCTCATCGCCGGGCTGGCCCAGAACCCGGGCACGACCGACCCGATCCACAACCCCGACCGCGCCTTCACCCGCCGCAACGTCGTCCTCGACCGGATGGGCGAGCTCGGCGTCGTCACCTCCAAGGAGGTCGCCGCCGCCAAGGCGGTCCCCCTCGCCGCGATGATGCACCCGACGGCGGCCCCGAGCTCGTGCTCCAGCGCGGGCGACAACGCGTACTTCTGCGACTACGTGCTCAAGTGGCTCGAGTCCGACCCCTCCCTCACCGCCGCCTTGGGCGCGACGGTCGAGGAACGGAAGAAGAAGATCTTCGGTGGCGGCCTGACCATCCAGACCACGCTCGACCCGACGATCTCCGCCGCCGCTCGCGAGGAGATCCTCAAGCGCGTCCCGCAGGGCAACGACCTCCACATCGGCTCCGCGAGCGTGGTCATCGACCCCCGCACGGGCGAGGTCCGGGGCATGGCCCAGAACACCAGCTACAACATCAAGCCCAGCAACCCCGGCGAGACGGCGGTCAACTGGGCCGTCGACACGAAGTACGGCGGCTCGATCGGCTTCGGCTTCGGCTCCACGGAGAAGGCGTTCGCCCTCGTCACGGCCCTCGAGCACGGCATGCCGATCAACTCCACCGTCAACGCCAGGGCCGCCGGGCCACGTCAGGCGGCGACCTATACCTCGGCCGACTTCCCCAACCCCTGCGGCGTCGGCAGAATCCCGTGGAACGTCCGCAACGACGAGACCGTCCAGGCCGGGCCGATGACCCTCACCCAGGCCACCGCCCGGTCGATCAACACGGCGTTCGTGGCGCTGGTGTCCCAGCTCGGGGCCTGCAACGTGCGTGACACCGAGACCCGGATGGGCCTTCTTCAGACCAGCGGCCAGCCGATGCAGCCCTACCCGTCGGCCATCATCCTCGGCACCGACTCGGTCTCGCCGATGACCGTGGCCAGCGCCTACGGCACCCTCGGCAACGACGGCATCCACTGCACCCCCATCCCCGTCACCGGCATCACGACGACGGACAAGAAGGCGCTACCAGTGCCGAAGCCGGGGCAGGCCAACTGCAAGCAGGTCGTCGAGGCCGACGTGGCTCACGGCGTGGCGTCGATCATGTCCAACGTCCTACTCCCCGGCGGGACCGGAGCGAAGAGCGCTCTGGCCGACGGGCGGCCGGCGGCGGGCAAGACCGGCACGACCGACGGCAACAACGAGACCTGGTTCGTCGGCTATACCCCTCAGCTCACCACGGCGGTCTGGGTCGGCACGCCGAACGACCCGCGCAACGCGCAGGTGCTCGACAACGTCAGGCTGGCCGGCCAGTTCTACCCGGTCGTCTTCGGTGCGAGCATCGCCGCCCCCACCTGGAAGGCGATCATGGACCGGGCGCTCGCCGGCCAGCCGGGCATCCCCTTCCCGGCCCCGAGCGACAAGACCACGAACGGCGAGCTTGTTCCGCTCCCCAACGTCGCCGGGCGCAGCGTCGCCGACGCGACGACGATCCTCCAGGCGCAGGGCTTCACCGCCTCGGCGGGTCGGCGGATCTCTTCCAACTACCGGCCGGGCGTCGTCGCCGGCACCCAACCGGCAGGGCGAGCCCCTCGCGGTGCCAACGTGAGCCTGCTCATCTCGACGGGACCGGCGCCGCGTCCGGTTCCGCCGCCGGGGCAGCCACAGCCGGCACCGACGCCGCCTGGCGCCCAACCACCCGGACCGACGCTGCCGCCGGCTGCGGGTCCGGCGCAGCCGCCTCCAGCCGGGGGGGCACCTCCCGCCAACGGGCCCGGACCCGGTGGTGGCGGGGGTGTTCCCGGCGGGGGTGTTCCCGGCGGCTGAGCCGCGCGGAGGCCGATGGTCCGCGGGAGGGGACGCTGAGCTGCGTCAGGTGCCCTGACGGCATACCTCACCTGCGTCGGTCTGGCGGCGTCAGGCTTGGGCGAGCGCCCGCCGGACTGCCGCGGCGACGCGTCCCCCGTCGGCCCGGCCGGCCACGAGCGGCTGCGCCGCCTTCATGACGAGACCGAGCTGTGCCATCCCCGTCGCCCCGGTCTGGCCGACGGCCTCCGCCACCAGCGCGGCGAGCTCCTCGTCGCCGAGCTGCGCGGGGAGGTAGCCCTCGAGGACGACGAGCTCGGCCTCCTCCTTCGCTGCCAGCTCCGGCCGGTCGGCTCCGGCGTATGCCGTGGCCGCCTCCTTGCGCTTCTTGGCCTCCTTCGCGAGCACCCTGAGGACGTCGTCGTCGCTCAGCGTGCGGGCCACGTCGCCCGCCACCTCCTCGGTCGTCACCGCGGTGAGGGCCATCCGCAGAGTCGCCGAGCGCAGCGTGTCGCGGGCGCGGATCGACTCGGTGAGGTCGGAGCGGAGGGTGTCCTTGAGGGAGTCGCTCATGGGGGCAGTCTGTCAGGCTGGCCGCCGCGAAGTGGTCGCGCCGCTGCGTGCGAGGATGGACCGATGCAACTGCTCGCCCGGACCAGCCTCGCCGTGGTCGCCGCCGGTCTGGGCGGTCTCGGGTACGCGTCCCTCGTCGAGCGCAACGCTTTCGTCCTGCGCCGCTACCGGGTGCCCGTCCTGCCGGCCGGGCACCGACCACTGCGGGTGCTGCACCTGACCGACCTGCATCTCATGCCGGGCCAGCGCCGCAAGGCCGAGTGGGTCCGCGGACTGGCCGCGCTGCGGCCCGACCTCGTCGTCAACACCGGGGACAACATCGCCCACCCCGGGTCCGTGCCCGTGGTCCTCGACGCCTACGAGCCGCTCTTCGACGTGCCCGGCGTCTTCGTGCTCGGGTCGAACGACTACTTCGCTCCGACGTTCAAGAACCCTGTCCTCTATCTGACGCCGCAGTTCAGCATGGGCACCGGAACTACGCAGCGCCTTCCCACGGAAGACCTCGTCAAGGGGATGCTCGACGGCGGGTGGACCGACCTCACCAACGCCCGCGCGTCGCTCACGGTCGCCGGGTCGCCGCTGGAGCTCGTGGGTGTGGACGACCCGCACCTCGAGTACGACCGCTACGACCTCGTCGAGGGCCCTGCCGACCCTGCCGTCTCGCTGACCATCGGGGTGACTCACGCTCCCTACCAGCGCGTCCTCGACGCGATGACCCGCGACGGCGCCGGGCTCGTGATCGCCGGCCACACGCACGGCGGGCAGCTGTGCATTCCCGGGTACGGCGCACTCGTGACCAACTGCGACCTCGACACCGGGCGCGTCAAGGGGGTGTCCCGTTGGTGGCCTGGGGCGGGGCGCTCCCTCGGCGCGCCGGCCCCGCCCGACGCGGCCTGGCTCGAGGTATCGGCCGGACTGGGGACGTCTCCGTACGCCCCGGTGCGGTTCGCCTGCCGGCCGGAGGCCACGCTGCTGACGCTGGAACCGGTGTCCTGACGGTGTGGGCGGGCTGCGGCGAGACCCGCTACGGCGGGTCCGATTGGGTCGAGGTGGCGCGGCTCGGCTATCCTCGGTCTTCGCTGTCCCGTGCCAACCAGCACGGGCGGTGACAGCCACGGGGTGTGGCGCAGCTTGGTAGCGCGCTTCGTTCGGGACGAAGAGGCCGCAGGTTCAAATCCTGTCACCCCGACTGGTGTTTCCGCAGGTCAAAGGCCCTCCGTCACGATTCTACGGAGGGCCTTCACCGTGCCTGAGTGACTAAGAGCGCGCGCGGATAGGCGCCGATCAGGGGTCGGGTTGAGTGTGGTCGTCTTTGACCTGTTGGAGGGCGAGAGTTTCGAGTTCGGTGGTGAGCTCGCGTAGCCGTCGGGAGTTGTCCAGGAGCGGTCGTAGGGCGTC
>JBBRZC010000117.1:0-11343 GCA_038237075.1 Actinomycetales bacterium | reverse complement strand
CCAGAGTCGCCATTCCGATGCGTGGTGGCCGGGCCCTGCTTGCCCACATGTTGTGGTGAGAGCCGTTTTCCTCCAGTTGTTGCGGTGAGAGCCGCATCTCCGAGTTGGTCGCGTGGAGAATCGGCTCTGACCGCAACACGTGAGGTTCGGGGCGTCACATCTGCTCGGGCGACTCCAGGCCGAGCAGGTCGAGCCCCTGGACGAGCACCCGCACGGTCAGCGCGCAGAGCGCCAGCCGGGACTCGCGCAGCTCGCTGTCCTCGGCCTTGAGCACGGGGTGGTTCTCGTAGAACGACGAGAACGTCTGGGCCAGCTCGAAGAGGTACCCGCACAGCCGGTGCGGTTCGAGCTCGTCGCCGACCGCCGCCACGACGGTGCCGAACTCGAGCAACGCCAGCGCCAGAGCCCGTTCGCCGGGCTCGCGGACGACGACCCGCCGCCCGACGTCGTCCATGCCGAGCCCCGCGGTGCGGAAGATCGAGCGGACCCGCGCCGCGGCATACTGCAGGTAGGGGCCGGTGTTGCCGGTGAGTGAGAGCATCCGGTCGAGGTCGAACACGTAGTCGCTGTCATGGGCGACCGAAAGGTCGGCGTACTTGACCGCCCCGATGCCGATCTGCGGCGCGATCTGCGCCCGCACCGACTCCTCGAGGTCGGGCCGGGCGTCGTCGATGACCTTGCGCGCGTTGAGGACCGCGTCGTCGAGTAGCGCCATGAGCCGGAGCGAGTCGCCGGAGCGGGTCCGCAGGATCTTGCGGTCGCCGCCGAGGACGCTGCCGATCTGCACGTGGATCGGCCTGACGTCGTCGGTGAGCCAGCCGGCCCGGCGGGCGGTGTCCCAGACCATGTTGAGATGCATCGCCTGGGTGGCCCCGACGACGTAGAGCGCCCGGTGCGCGTGGAGCTTCTCGATCCGGTAGCGGATCGTCGCGAGGTCGGTCGTGCCGTAGCCGTAGCCGCCGTCGGACTTGCGGATGATCAGCGGCACCGGCTTGCCCTCGCGGCCGGTGTATCCGTCGAGGAACACGCAGAGCGCGCCCTCGCTCACCGTGGCGATGCCGCGCGACTCGAGCTCGTCGCAGATCGACGCGAGCTCGTCGTTGTACATCGACTCGCCGGCGAGGTCCGTGTCGGTGAGGCTGATGCCGAGGAGGGTGTAGATCCGGTTGAAGTAGTGCTTGGACAGCTCGACGAGCTCGCGCCACAGCCGCAGCGTCTCGCCGTCCCCGCCCTGGAGCGCCACGACCCGGGACCGGGCTCGCCCGGCGAAGCGCTCGTCACCGTCGAACTTCGCGCGCGCGTCCTGGTAGAAGGCGTTGGGGTCGCTCTCGATGACCTTCGCCGCGGTCGAGCCCTCGCCGACGTCGAGGAGGTGCTCGATGAGCATGCCGAATGGCGTGCCCCAGTCGCCGATGTGGTTCTGCCGGATCACGTGGTGCCCGAGGTGCTCCAGGGTCCGGGCCAGCGCGTCGCCGACGACGGTCGTGCGGAGGTGGCCGACGTGCATCTCCTTGGCGACGTTGGGCGCGGAGTAGTCGAGGGGGATGTTCTCCGCTTCCTGCAACGGCACGCCGAGCCTCGGGTCCGCCACCATCGAGGTGGCCTGCGCGGCAACCCAGTCGCTCGACAGGGTGAGGTTGACGAACCCCGGCCCGCTGATCTGGGGAGGCTCGCAGACCCCGTCGACGTCGAGGTGCTCCACGATCCGCGCGGCAACCTCGCGCGGCGGGAGGCCGACGCGACGGGCCAGCGCCAGCGCGGCGTTGGCCTGCAGGTCGGCGAACGCGCTCGGTCGCAGCACGGGGTCGGCTCCGCGGTAGTCGTCGCCGAACGCGGCGACGATGGCGGCGGTGACCAAGGGGGCGAGCACGTCGGCGGGTGAGGACATGGGCACAAGGCTATGGGGAGCGCGGGCGGGCGGACGCCGCCGCGGGGGTGTGCAGCACGGCATACCCCGCTGGTATGCCGGGCCGGCCGGTCAGCGGGCGACGCCGGCGGCCCCAGCACCGAGGCCGAGGTCGGCGACCGACTTCTCGCGCATCTCGACCTTGCGGACCTTGCCGGTGACGGTCATAGGGAACTCGTTGACGATGACGACGTAGCGCGGGATCTTGTAGTGCGCGAGCTGGCCGGCGGCGAACTCGCGGATCGACTCTGCGGTGACGGGCTCGGCCCCCTCACGCATCCGGATCCACGCGCACAGCTCCTCGCCGTACCTCGGGTCGGGGACGCCGATCACCTGGGCGTCGAGGATGTCGGGGTGGGTGTAGAGGAACTCCTCGATCTCGCGCGGGTAGACGTTCTCGCCGCCGCGGATCACCATGTCCTTCATCCGTCCGGTGATCTGCACATAGCCGTCGTCGTCCATGACGGCGATGTCGCCGGTGTGCATCCAACCCTCCTGGAGGACCTCGTCGGTCTTGTCCTGCTGATCCCAGTAGCCGAGCATCACCGAGTAGCCCGCGGTGCAGAGCTCCCCGGGGGCGCCGCGTGGCACGGTCTCGCCCGAGACGGGGTCGACGACCTTGATCTCGAGGTGCGGGCCGACGCGGCCCACGGTGCCGACCATCCGCTCGAAGGAGTCGTCGGTCCGGGTCTGCGTCGAGACCGGCGACGTCTCCGTCATCCCGTAGCAGATCGTCATCTCGGTGATCCCCGAGGCGAGCACCTTCTTCATCAGCTCGGCCGGGCAGGGCGAGCCGGCCATGATGCCGGTGCGCACCGTGGCGAGCCCGTCGACGGCGAAGTCTCCGCGCTCGATCAGCGACCACTCGGCGATGAACATCGTCGGTACGCCGTAGAGCGAGGTGACCTTCTCGTCGCGGGTCGCTTGCAGCGTGGCCGAGGGGTCGAAGCCGGGCGCCGGGATCACCATGGCCGCGCCGTGGGTCGTGCAGGCGAGGTTGCCCATGACCATGCCGAAGCAGTGGTAGAACGGCACGGGGATGCAGACCCGGTCCTCCTCGGTGTATCGGCACAGCTCGCCGACGAAGAACCCGTTGTTGAGGATGTTGCGGTGGCTCAGGGTGGCGCCCTTGGGGAACCCCGTGGTGCCCGAGGTGTACTGGATGTTGATGGCGTCGTTGCGGTCCAGCCCGGACTGAATCCTGGCCAGCTGCTCGGGCGTGACCCGGGCAGCACCCGCGACGAGCGCGTCCCACGACTCGGTGCCGATGAGGACGACCTGCTCGAGGCCCGGCATCACGGCGCGGACCTCGTCGATCATCGCGGCGTAGTCGCTGGTCCGGAAGCTCGGGGTTGCGACGACCATGCGGATGCCGGCCTGGCGCAGGACGTACTCCAGCTCGTGGGTCCGGTAGGACGGGTTGATGGTGACGAGGATCGCGCCGACCTTCGCGGTGGCGTACTGCACCATGACCCACTCGGCGCAGTTCGGCGCCCAGATACCGACCCGGTCACCCTTGTCGATGCCGGCGGCGACCAGCCCGCGAGCGACCTCGTCGACGTCACGGGCCAGCGCGGCATACGTCCACCGCCTGCCCTGACCGACGTCGACGAGAGCCTCCCGCTCCCCGAACCGTGCCGCCGTCGCGTCGAAGTGGTCGCCGATGGTCGCCTCGATGAGCGGGACGTCGGTCTCCCCGGCGGTGTGCGACAGGACTGCGGACATCGGTGGCCTCCAGTGGCTGAGTGGTGCTCTGAGCGCAGTCCACTACGCAGGTGCGGGCCACGGCAAGGGCGGAAGGTCACCGGGTCGCCGGGTGGAACGTTTCGACGCCGGGCGGCGTCCAGAGGTCATGGGAGCAACGAAGCCGGGAGTGCGGACGCCGTGGCGCGGGGTCTGGACGGTCTGCATGGCCCTCGTCCTGGGGGCCTGTGGGTCGACGACGAGCGGCTCGGGTGGCCCAACCGCCGCGCCGACCGCCCGACCGACCACGGCGGACACTCCGGCCCGCGCGACCACGACCCCGAGCCTGCCCAAGGCGCCCACGACCCCACCGCTGGCCCGTGATCCCAGCAGCCCGCCGATCCCCTCTCCCACCGCACCGACGACGCTGTCCGGCATCCCGGGGCCGGGCGTCGAGGTGGGGTGCATCGTCCTCGACGGCTACGTCCTCCTCGGGGGCGACCGGACTCTCCTGCGCTCGGGCCGAGCCGTCACCGTCGTCGGCCACACGGAGCCCGGCCGGGCGTCACCGTGCCAGCAGGGCAGGCTCCTCGTCATCGACTCGGTGACGCCCCAGCCGTGACGGTTGCCGTATGTCCGGGGTCACACCCCAGTCGGGACGAGGCGGGAATGGGGACGCAGTGTGGGTGGTTGAAATTTAAACAAAGCCACTTCTGTCCACCGCGAACGATAGGACCCCCATGGGTATCTTCACCCGCAAGGCCGCCGAGACCACCGACACCACCGCGAACGAGTTCGACGCCGGCACGCAGGCCCTCGCCGACCTCTCGGGAGACTACGTCATCGACTCGACCCACTCCCGGATCGGGTTCTCCGCCCGCCACGCGATGGTCACCACGGTGCGCGGCCAGTTCGACGAGTTCGAGGGCGTCGCCCACGTCGACTCCGCGAACCCCGCCGCGTCGAGTGTCTCGGTGACCATCAAGGCGGCCAGCGTCACGACCGGCCAGGAGCAGCGCGACGCGCACCTCAAGACCCCCGACTTCTTCGACGTCGAGAACCACCCGGAGACCACCTTCGTCTCCACCGCCGTCGAGCGTGACGGCGCCGACTGGAGCATCACGGGGGACCTCACCATCAACGGCGTGAGCAAGCCCATCACCATCCCGTTCGAGGCGAACGGCTCCGCGAAGGACCTCTACGGCAACCTCCGCATCGGGTTCGAGGGCGGCACGACGATCAACCGGGCGGACTGGGGCCTCAGCTTCAACGCGGCCCTCGAGACCGGTGGCGTCATCGTCAGCGAGAAGATCAAGCTCGAGTTCGACATCTCCGCCATCGCGCAGGTGCCCGCCGCCGTCTGACCGAAGCCAGCCTGACCGACGTGACCGGACTATGACCGGGCACGACAACGGCCGGGATCCGGGGCCCCCGAGCCCCCGGATCCCGGCCGTCTCCGGTTCAGCCCTGCTTGTTCTCCAGGGCGACGAGGACACCCGCCAGCGCGAAGAACTTGTTCGACCCCAGATCGCGGACGGTCGCGATCCCGAAAGCCTCCTTGAGCACCGCGTCGTGCTTCGCAGTCACTCCGGCGAGCGCGGAGGGCGGCCCGTCGAGGATGTCCGACACGCTCTTGTCCTCGTACGACTTGTCGAGCGCCTTGCCGAGATCTGCCTGTACTGCCATGGTCAGCCTCCGTCGTCCTGTCCCCGCCGAGTGCGGGACCGGGTCTCATGGTGGACGAAGCATGGGCGGCTGGCAAACGAGGCGCCGCATCCGCTAAGCCCGTGCCGTCAGCGTCCCGGTGGGCCGGCCATCCCGGGCCGCGCCGTCGAGGCCCGGACGAAGTGGACGAGAAACACCGCACTGAGGACGGCGATGGCCCCGACGGGGCCCGTGACCGCCCACACCGCGGAGCCACCCCGTGCCGCGACGACGACGGGCGTCACGAGGATGGGCAGGCTGGTGAGCAGCAGGAAGACCAGCGCGCCGGGGGCCGCAGCCAGCGCGAGCGGATGGCGTCGCCGGACGAGGTACCCCGTCCAGATGACCGCGGGCAGGAACACCGACAGGTCCATGACCTGGACCGGGTTCGTCGGCAGCCCGAGCTCGTGGGCGCTGCCCAGGGCGGATCCCGAGAGAACGGCCGGGACGATCTCCTTCAGCCACAGCCCCGCGAAGAGCACGCCGACGACGAGGAGGCACCAGCCGACCCCGGCGACCGGCGCAGCGCCGAACCGACGCCGGACCTCCAACAGGTCGAGGGTGCGCACCGTGGCGATGAGGGCGTAGAGGGACAGGCCGAGGACGGCCACCCAGAGGAGGAACAGCGGGCCGATGTGGATGGCGAACGTGTAGATGACGTAGTTGTAGACGGTGAAGGCGAGCAGCCCGGCCAGCAGCAGCCGAGCGACGAGACTGCCGCGCAGGGCCAGTATCGCGGTGGCGACGAGCGCCGGCACGACGACGGCGAGGTTGACGATGTCCTGGGCGATCGCCTGGGGCACCATCACCGTCGACTCGGCGCCGTAGAAGCGGTTGACGTTCGCGAGGGCGATGGCGCTGCCGGCGCCCGCGGTGAGCGTCGCCGCGAGGGTGAGCCGCCACCAGACCGGGGCGTGCCGACGCTCGACCGGAGCGCGCACGGATGCCTTGCTCGTCGTCACGAGTCCAGTCAGTCACTCGCGCGAGAGCCGCGCCAGTGCTGTTGGTCCCGGCGAGGGGTCATGGCCCGACAGCCCACAAGCGGACCATCCGGTAGGCCTCGTCCATCCCCTCAGCCGTCTGGGCGACGTGGGACTGCGGTGTCCCCTCACGGTGCTCGACGACGTAGCTTCCGTCGGACCGGCGCAGGGCCTGGACGTAGCTCTGCCCGCTCGGGTCGGCCGGCCGTTCGACGATGAGGAACCCGGAGCGCCGCGCCTCCATGTCCGTGAAGAGGATGTGCAGGAGCTCCGGTGACGGGTCGTCGTAGTGGTGCTCGTCCTCGGTGATGGCGCGCATGCTCGGTTCGGACACGCTGCAAGTCTGACACCTGCGAGGAGCGACTGCGTCCGGCTCTCACCGTGACCGGTAGGCCTACCGGTGCGGGGTGAGCGCCTCTGCTCCTCCGACGATCTCGCTGATCTCCTGGGTGATCTCCGCCTGCCGCGCCTGGTTCGACAGGCGGGTGTAGGTCTTGATCAGCGCATCGGCGTTGTCGGTGGCCGACTTCATGGCGCGCTGCCGCGAGGCGAGCTCCGAGGTGGCGGCGCTGAGGAGGCAGGTGTTGATCCGCGACGTGACGTAGCGCGGGAGGAGGATGTCGAGGACGGCATCCGCGCTCGGCTCGAACTCGTAGAGCGGGACCGCCTGCCCGGGACCGGGTTCGGCCTCTCCCTCGACGATCTCGATGGGCAGCATGCGCAGGACCCGCGGTTCGAGGTCGACCATGGAGTTGAACCGCGTATAGACGACGTGGACCTCCTCGTGGCCCCCTGCCTCGTAGTCGGCGAGGAAGTCGGCGACCACCCGCTCGGCGATCTCCCGGGCCAGCTCGAAGGTCGGCGAGTCCGACTGCCCGCTCCACTCGGCGGCATACCCGCGTCGACGGAAGGTGTAGAAGGCGATGGCCTTGCGGCCGACGAGGTAGACGACGACCTCCTTGCCCTCCTCCTCCAGACGGGAGATCAGCGACTCGCCCTCCTTGAGGATCGTCGAGGAGTAGGCCCCGGCAAGGCCGCGGTCGCTGGTGACGAGCACCACGGCCGCGCGCCGCACCCGGTCGCGCTCCGTCGTCAGCGGGTGCTCGACGTGGGAGTAGGTCGCCAGCGCCGACACGGCCCGGGTCAGCGCGTGGATGTAGGGCGCCGACTCCATGGTGCGCCGCCGCACCTGGACCACGCGCGAGGCGGCGATGAGCTCCATGGCCCCGGTGATCTTCTTCGTCGCCTGGATCGAACGGATCCGCTGGCGGTAGACCCGCATCTGGGCTCCCATGGGGTGCCCCCTCTCCAGCCCCGTGGTATGCCGTGAGGCTCCTCCCAGTGTGGCGCCTCACCGGCGCACCAGCGCGCCGGACAGCGGTCAGGACTGCGCGTCGGCGCGGAAGATCACCACCTGGTCAGGATGGACGATCGGCGCGGCCACCCCGACGTGCTCGAGGGTGGCGCCCCTGAAGACCGCTCCCGGGAAGTCGCGCAGACCGGTCAGCCCCGGGTCCGGGTCCGCCGGGTCAACCGCCGCGGCGCCCTCCCGCCTGGCTCCGGCTCCCCACCACGCCGGAGGCTGCAGGCCGGACGGGACGCTCCCGACCAGGACGGGGCGCAGCCGGTAGGCGGTCGCAGCGTCGAGGCCGCGCAGCCTCAGCCGCGGACCGGGCGACGAGGGGCCGCTTGCGGTCGTGGCCATGGCATAGATCGCGCGGGATCGGTCGGGGGCGACGACACCGTGCACGAGGAGGTCGTCGCCGGGGCCGTCCATGCGCACCACGTCGCCGGCGAGGAGGAGGCCGCGGTGCTCCTTGTAGAACGCGATCCAGTCGGCGAGCTCGGCGAGCTCGGCGTCGGAGGCCCTCGCGAGGTCCCACTCGATCCCGAGGTGGCCGAAGACCGCCGTCCCGGCACGGAACCCGAGGTCGTGCACGCGCCCGGTGGTGTGCGAACGCCCCGAGGCGATGTGCGACCCCATGAACTCGGCAGGCACGAGCTGAGTGGTCCACCGGAGCATGTGCTGGCGCTCCAGCGGGTCGATGCAGTCGGAGACCCAGACCCGGTCGGTGCGTTCGAGGACGCCGAGGTCCACGCGGGCGCCGCCGGAGGCGCAGGACTCGACCTCGAGCCCCGGGTGCGCCGCCCTCAGCTCGTCGACGAGCCGGTAGAACGCCAGAGTCTGCGCGTGGATGCCGGGTCGCCCGCCGTCGGTCGCGGTGCCGGCCTCGACGAGGTCACGGTTGTGGTCCCACTTGAGGTAGCCGATGTCGTACTCGTCGAGGATCGCCGTCATCTGGCCCAAGACGTACTCGTACGCCTCGGGGATCCCGAGGTTGAGGACCTGCTGGTGGCGCGACTCCAGGGGCCACTCGCGGCGCGCCGACATGACCCACTCGGGGTGCGCCCGGGCGACGTCGGAGTCGGGGTTGACCATCTCGGGCTCGAACCAGAGGCCGAACTCCATCCCGAGCCCGCGCACCCGGTCGACGAGGGGGTGCAGCCCGTCGGGCCAGACGTCCGGGGAGACCACCCAGTCGCCCAGCCCCGAGTGGTCGTCACGGCGCGAGCCGAACCAGCCGTCGTCGAGGACGTAGCGCTCGACCCCGAGCGCCGCCGCGCGCTCGGCGAGGTCGAGGAGCCGGTCGAGGTCGTGCTGGAAGTAGACGGCCTCCCACACGTTGAGGGTGACCGGCCGGTCGGACGACACGGGCCGCGCCCGGCCGCGCAGGTGGCGATGGAAGCGGTGCGCCACCGCGTCGAGCCCGTCCCCGTGTGAGCCGTACAGCCACGGACCCTCGTAGGTATCGACCCGCCCGAGGCGCACCTCGCCGGGCTGCAGCAGCTCGCCGCCGCCGAGGACGCGCTCGCCGGTGAAGACCCGCTCCGCGTAGTGGGTGTGGTTGCCGCTGTATGCCGTGTGGACGGCATACACCTGCCCCTCGCCGAAGCCGAAGCCCGGCGTCCCCGCGTGGAGGACGTATGCACTGTCGGCGCCAGTGCGGCCCTTGCGGTTCTCGCGCAGGTGGGTGCCGACGACGAAGGACCGGCGCTGAGGGACCCGTTCGAGGCAGTGCCGGCCCGCAAAGTCGAGCAGCTCGTCGGCCTCGGCGGGGACTGGGAAGGCGAGCACGAGGTCGTCGAGCGCGTAGGGCTCGTCGGCGAGGTTGGTCACCGACGCCCGCGCGCGCAGCAGCCCGCTCGGCAGCAGCTCGATCTGCAGCCGCAGCCCGAGTCGGGCCTCGTCGTCGGCGGCGTCGACCTCGACGTGGGCGGCGCCGGTCGCGAGGAAGCCCTCCACGGGCGAGCCGTCCACCCGGATGGCCGTCGGCGTGAAGCGAGGCGACCAGCTGCGACCCTCGCGCGAGCCGGAGAGCCCCGGCCGGCCCAGCCATCCGGCGTGGTGCTCGGGGAGCACGGCGACCCGCACCGGCTCGTCGAGGGTGTTGGAGCCGATCTGCGGCTCGCTGGCCAGGACGATGTCCCTCGCCTGTCCCGCGTCGAGCGGTGGCAGCTGCGGCCCCCAGTGGACGATCGCCGGGAGGCGACCTCCCGTCGCGTCGAGCAGGACCGTGACCCCCGCAGCGGTCAGGGCCAGCGTCGCTCCAGTGCTCGTGGCCGGTGCCAAGGTCACTCCTTCGTGTGTCACTGACGTCGGATCGGGCCCAGTCTGACGGGTGACCGGCGCATCTCCTACCCGCGCTCAGGAAGGGACGAACGCGAACGGCTCCAGCCACGGGACCGGTGGGGACCGGCAAGCCGGCCGGACGGCATACCGAGCCCTCGGCCCGCACCGGATCCGGGACGTTCGCCCCTTTCCGTTTTGTCCTGGAGCGCCCACGCTCGGGTCATGACGCGGCCTGAGCGCACCTTCGACGCGCTGCTCGACGAGGTCCGAGAGGTCTCCCAGCTAGGTCCCCTGGCCGCACCTGGGCAGCTGCGGCGGATCGCCCCGTTCCTGACGATGGCCGGGGCAGTGATGGTGACGATCCCGTTCGGGGACCGGGCTCAGGCCCGTGAACCGATGCTGGTGGCAGGCGTGGGGATAGTCATGATGATCGCGGCGGTGTTCCTACCGTGGCGCCGGCTGCCGCGATGGACCCAGGGCGCATTCGTCCTCTCCTGGTTGCCATTTGCCGACGCGCTGATGCGCACCGACGGGGGCGCGAGCTCGCACTTCCTGCTGCTCCCGCTGCTTCCGCTGGTCTGGTTCGCGCTCTATGAGAGCCGCGGCTGGCTGGGCGCCGGGCTGGCCGTGAACGCGGGGCTGCTCGCCGGAGAGCTGGTCCCGCTGCCCCCCACCAGTGATGTTCTTCGGGTGGTCGTGCTGCTCGCCGGATCGGTGGCGCTGCTGCCGTACATGCGCCGGCTGGTGGCCCAGAACCGGTGGGCCCTGACCAAGGTGGACGAGCAGAGCCGCGAGCTGCGGCGTCTGGCGTTGCACGACCCCCTGACCGGCCTGCCGAACCGGACCCTGATCCTGGACCGGCTCGAGCAGCTCCTGGCCCGGGTCCGCCGCGAGGGCGGCCAGGCCGCGGCCCTCTTCATCGACCTGGACGACTTCAAGGACGTCAACGACGAGCACGGCCACGAGGCCGGGGACCGGCTCCTGCAGGCGGTCGCGTCGCGGCTGACCGGCACGCTGCGAGAGGTCGACACGTTCGGACGCCTCGGGGGTGACGAGTTCGTCGTCGTCCTCGACTGCACCACGAGACCCTCGGCGCCTGAGCTCGTCGCGCAGCGCGTTCTCGACGTCCTCAGCCAGCCGTTCGAGATCGCCGACGGCGCTCGCCCCGTCTTGGTCACCGCCAGCATCGGGGTCGCCGTCAGCGCCAAGGCAGCCGCCGGGGAGCTGCTGCGCAACGCCGACGTCGCGCTCTACCAGGCCAAGCGCGCGGGCCGGAACTGCTTCGTGCTGTTCCAACCCGAGATGAGCAACGAGCCGGCCGCCGGTGAGGAGCTCACCACCCAGCTGGAGGCCGCCGTCAGCGAACACCAGTTCCACCTCGTCTACCAGCCGATCTACGACCTCGGCCACCTCACCATGGTCGGTGTCGAGGCACTCAT
>JBBRZC010000116.1:0-11355 GCA_038237075.1 Actinomycetales bacterium | reverse complement strand
TATGTATAGACCGCTCTTGCGCTCGAGTCAAGATGTGTGGCTGAATTGCGACCATGGAGATGACAACGATGTCAGACTCCGGCACAGGCGGTGTGAGACTCGGTCGGGCGACGATGCGCGACGTCGCAGCCCTGGCCGGGGTGAGCCTCAAGACGGTGTCCCGGGTGGTCAACCGGGAGCCCGGGGTCTCGGACGACCGGCGCGAACGCGTGGAGCGGGCGGCGGAACGCCTCGACTACCGGCACAACCTCTCGGCGAGCAACCTGCGGCGCAGCGACGGGCGGACGGGTGTGATCGGAGCGCTGCTCCAGGACGTCAGCAACAGCTTCTCGGCGAGCCTGCTCAGGGCGCTCGAGGACGCCACCCGAGAACAGCACTGTGTCGTCCTCGCGGCGAGCCTCGACGAAGAGCCTGAGCGCGAGCGAACCCTCGTCTCCGACCTCGTCGCCCGCCGGGTCGACGGCCTCATCCTCATGCCCGCCACGCTCGAGCAGGCCTACCTCGCCTCCGAGGTGCGGGCGGGGCTGCCGACGGTGTTCATCGACCGCCCGCCCCACGGCGTCGACGCCGACAGCGTCGTCGTCGACAACCGTCGCGGGGCCCGCGAGGCCACGAGACACCTGCTCGGCGGAGGCCACCGCCGGATCGCCGCGCTCGGCGACCTGCCCACGATCCACACGGCCGTCGAGCGCATGAAGGGCTACGAGGCCGCACTGCGCCGGGCCAGGGTGCCCGTCGACCCGTCGGTGGTCGCCACCGGACTACGCACACCCGGCGCGGCCGACGCCGCGCTCACGGCGATGCTCGCCGCCCCCAACCCGCCCACCGCGGTGCTGGCCTTCCGGAACACGCTGTGCGTCGGGGCGATCCGGGCCCTGCGACGCGCGGGCCTGTCGCACTCGGTCGCGCTGGTCGGTTTCGACGACTTCCCGCTGGCGGACCTGGTGGACCCGCCCGTCACCGTCATGCGCCAGAACGTGCGCGATATCGGCTCGCGGGCCGCCGAGCTGCTCTTCGCGCGGATCGCGGGTGACACGTCCCCCCCGAAGCACCTGCTGAGCATCGCCGCCCTGGTGCAGCGCGGCTCCGGCGAGATCCGCGCAGCCACCCTCACGCCGGCCCCCGGCGAGACCCCGTGGGCTGCGGCGCTGCCTCCCGGGTAGGGGGAGATCGCGGGTCGCTCAGCGCCCGCGGTAGCCCGTCGCCATGGTTTCGAGACGCGCGATCCGCTCCGACATCGGCGGGTGGGTCGAGAACAGGCCGGAGATGTCCTGGGTGCGAAACGGGTTGGCGATCATC
Organism: Actinomycetales bacterium; assembly: GCA_038237075.1. Lineage (GTDB taxonomy): Bacteria > Actinomycetota > Actinomycetes > Actinomycetales > Dermatophilaceae > Lapillicoccus. The sequence continues at coordinate 10,056 of JBBRZC010000116.1, read as the reverse complement.
ATGTGGCTCGCGTTGACGATCTGCTGCTGCGGCTGGAGCGGCGCCCGGGCCACGCCGACCTCGAGCTTGCGCAGCGCCGACGCGAGGGCCAGCGGGTCGCCGGTCAGCGCCGCGCCGTCCTCGTCGGCGTCGTACTCACGGGTGCGGCTGATGGCCAGCTGGATCACCGACGCGGCAAGCGGGGCGAGCAGCGCCAGGAGGAGCAGCGACAACGGGTTCGGGCGGTCCTCGTCGTCGCCGCCGAAGCCACCGAACATCCCCGCGAACATCATCATCTGGGCGACCGCGGTGATGACACCGGCAATCGCAGCGGCCACCGAGCTGGTGAGGATGTCGCGGTTGTAGACGTGCTGCAGCTCGTGGCCGAGCACCCCCCGCAGCTCGCGCTCGTCGAGCAGCTGGAGGATGCCCTCGGTGCAGCACACCGCGGCGTGCTGCGGGTTGCGGCCGGTGGCAAAGGCGTTCGGCGCCTCGGTGGGCGAGATGAAGAGCCGTGGCATCGGCTGGTTGGCGCGGGTCGACAGCTCGCGGACGATCCGGTACATCGCCGGGGCCTGCGCCTCGGAGACGGGATAGGCATGCATGGCCCGGATGGCCAGCCTGTCGCTGTTCCAGTAGCCGTAGAAGGTCGTCCCCACACCGATGAGCGCGAAGACCCAGACGAAACGACCGCCGGCGACCAGGGCGCCGACGCCGAGGAGGAGGGCCCAGATCGCGCCGAACAGGGCGGCGGTCTTGAGCCCGTTGAAATGGCGGTGCATGTCTGGACTAACGGGGAATCGCGCCGCCGCGTTCCCCTCAGCCGAGCAGGCCGAGGGCGAGCTGCGGCTCCAGCGACAGGACGACGAGCGAGACCGTCACGAGCCCGAGGGCGACCGCGTGGCTTGGGTGCATCCGGGCCGGGGCGGCGGCCGGGGGGGCCGGCTCGAGGAGCACCCGCAGCCAGCGCAGGTAGACCGCGACGCCGAGCACCGCGTTGAGCGCCGCGAGGACGGCCACCCCCCACCAGCCCTCGGCGAGCACCGGTCGCAGCGCGACGACCTTGCCGACGAGGCCGAGCACCCCCGGCGGCAGCCCCGCGAGCGACAGCAGGGCGAGGGCCAGCGCCCCGCCGACGAGTGGCCGGGCGCGCAGCAGGCCCCGGTATGCCGTGAGCCGGCGCCCGGAGCGCCCGAGGCCCGAGCGGACGGTGACGGCGACGACGCTGAAGGCGACGAGGGTGGCGACGACGTAGGTCAGGAGGTAGCCGGCGGAAGCGCGGGTGCCGAGGCTCGTGACGCTGAGGAGCGGCAGGACCACCCAGCCCGCCTGGGCGACGGTGGACCACGCGAGCAGGCGCACGGCGTCGTCCTGGCGCAGCGCCATGAGGTTACCAAGGGTCATGCTCGCGATCGAGAGCGCCGCCGTCGCGACGAGCGCCGGTCGGCCCGCCCCGACGAGCGCGGTGAACACGACGAGGAGCGCGGCCAGCGCGGCGACCTTGGAGACCGCGGCGAGGAAGGCGGCCACGGGCAGCGGCGACCCGGCATACGTCGTCGGGGTCCACGCGTGGAACGGCACGAGCGAGAGCTTGAACCCGATCCCGGCCAGGGCGAGGACGACGGAGAGGGCGAGGAGCCCGCGCTGCGGCGCCGATGTCGCCCCGAGGGCGGCGCTCGGGAGCAGGGCCGGGGTGCCGGTCGCGGCGTACCAGCAGGCGGCGGCGAGGGCGAGCATGGCGAAGGACACGATTGACGTGGTGAGGAGCTGGACCGCTCCGGCGATGGCCCGGCGGGTCCCCGGGAGCGCGGCGAGGGCCACCACGGGCAGGGTCGCGAGCTCGAGGGTGACGAGCCACGACCCGAGGTCGCGGGCCGCGGCGACACCGACCGCTCCCCCGGTGGCGGCCAGCAGGAGCGCCACCATGACAGCGGTGCGGTCGGTCGCGGCTCGCTGCTCGAGCGGCCAGGCCAGGAGCAGGGTGACGACCGCCGCGAGGAGCGCGGCGAGCTGGAGGGTCGCGGTGAGGGGGCCGACGCCGTAGAAGCAGGCACCCCCACCGGGGAGACACAGCGTCCCGGGCCCGGCTCCGGCCCCGACGGCGCCGAGGGTGCCCACTGCTCCGACGAGCAGGCTGACGAGGCCGACGGCGTAGTGGACGCGCTGGGTCCGCGGCACGAGGACGTCGATGACGAGCACGAGGACCGCCCCGACCACCGGGGCCAGCACGGGCAGGAGGGTGGCGCCGTCGACGGAGATCATCGGCCCGCCTCGACGATGGCGGCGCCGGGCGAGGTGGTGGTGCTGCTCGCGCCCTTCACGATCGCCGTCGCGTCGGGCGCGGTGAGAGCGAGCAGAGGCCTCGGCAGCACTCCGGCACCGAACACCGCCACGACGAGAACGGCGATGACGGCCCACTCGACCCCTGAGGCGTCGCGGTGGGCGGTGGGCTGCGTCGCGGTGCGCTCGTCCGGAAGGGTCGCGGGTTCCCCCGACCAGCTCGCGTGGCCCGCCCAGACGAGGCGCAGGACGCGCAGCCCGTATGCCGCGGCGAGGGCGATGCCGAGGATGGCCGCCGCCGAGCCCAGCCGGAACAGGCCGACCGGCAGGTTCGGCGCCGGCGTCCAGGCGGCATACACGGCGAGGAACTCCCCCCAGAACCCGACGAGGCCGGGAAGGCCGATCGCCGCCGCGAACCCGACGAGAAGGGCGTAGCCCATCCGCGGGGAGACGTCGCGCAGCGCGTCGCGAGCCACCGCAAGGTCGGCGCCGCCCCACCGCTCCTTGAGCCCGCCGACGACGAAGAAGAGGAGGGCCGAGACGAGGCCGTGGGCGATGTTGGCGAAGAGCGCCGCCTGCAGGCCCGTCTGGGTGCCCGACGCCAACCCGAGGGCGACGAACCCCATGTGCGCGACCGAGGAGTAGGCGACCAGCCGCTTGAGGTCGCGCTCGACGAGGCAGGCCAGACCTCCCCAGAGGATGCCGACGGCGCCGCTCGCCGCGAGGAACGGCGCCACCGTATGGAAGCCCTCGGGCACGGTGGGGATGGCAACCCGGATGATGCCGTAGGTGCCCATCTTGAGCAGGACGGCCGCGAGGAGCACCGAGCCGGCCGTCGGGGCGACGGTGTGGGCCGGCGGGAGCCAGGTGTGCGCCGGCCAGAGCGGCACCTTGATGCCCAGCCCTGTGACGAGCAGGGCCGCGGCGAGCACCTGGGTGGCGTGGTCCATGCCGGAGCCGTGCGCCGCCGCGAGGGCGGTCAGGTCTGACGTGCCGCTGCTCGTGACGACGACGAGGATGCCGAGGAGCATGAGAGTGGACCCGAGGACGGTGAAGAAGACGAAGCGGTAGGAGGCGTCGGTGCGCACCGCTTCGCTGGCGTGCTCGTCGCCGAACCGGCTGATGAGCAACCACATCGGCACGAGGACGAGCTCGAAGGCGACGAAGAAGAGGATCGCGTCGCGGGCGAGGAAGGTGGCCAGCGCGGCGAACTCGACGAGGAGCAGGCACGCGTAGAAGGTGGCCGTCGAGCCGGGGACTCCCGCGTCGCGGTGCGGCTCGCGGCCGCGGGCGTGCGCCACGACGGCGACCGACAGGGCCGCGGTGAGCAGCAGGAGCGGGATGCCGATGCCGTCGACCGCGAGGTGCCAGCGCATCCCCAGCGCGGGCACCCAGGCCACGTCGACCTGGGGCCGCAACCAGGCGCTGAGGAGGACGAGCAGCAGGGTGACCACGCTCGCCGCTCGGGCCACGGCGGGGGCGTGGGCGGCGTGCCGGGTCCGGGCGGCGACGAGCAGCCAGACCCCGGCGAGCGCGGGCACGAGGAGGACCAGGGTCAGGACCACACGGTCACCCCCGCGACCGCGAGGAGGACGACCCCGACGACGACGGCGACGAGCCCGACCGACGGCGAGCCCCGGTGGGCGCGCTGGCCGGCGCGCCCGGCCAGGGTCGCCAGGGCTGCCGCGCCGCGCGGATAGGCGTCGACGACGTCGCGGTCGAGGCGCACGACGACCCGCGCCACGGCGAGGACCCCACGGCCGACGGCGACGTATGCCGTGTCGGCGCCGAAGCCGCGCTCGCTCTGCTCCTGCCAGCGCGGGCCGAGCCGGGTCGCCGGGTCGTGCGTGCCCCCAGCCGCGCGGCGGACAACGACGAAAGCGGCCCCGATGAGGGCGACGGACACCACGGCCATGACGACCCCGACGTGCAGACCGCCCTCGAGGGGGAGGAGGAAGGCGGCGCCCACGACGGTGAGCAGGGCCAGGAGCGCGACGACGAGGGCCGCAGCGGCGCCGATGGGCCGGCCATCGTGCGAGGCGGTCGCGACGTCGTCGCCCCCCGAGGCCGCGGCGTCCGTGCTCTCCGCCTGGCCTTCGGCGGCCTCGGCCCGCTCGAGGGCCCGAGCCTGCGCGGCGGTATCGGCGTCCGGGTCGGTGACGCGCGCCCCGGGTGCGGCGGTGACGTCGGTGGTGAGGAGCAGCCAGGCCCGGGTGCAGTAGGCGGCAGTGAGGGCGACAGTGACGACGACGGAGACGAGCACGAGCCAGGCAATGCCGGCGTCCGGACCCCCGATGCCCTCCTCGGCGGCGGCGAGGACGCCCTCCTTGCTGAAGAAGCCGACGAGCGGCGGGACCCCGGCGAGCGAGGCCAGTCCGATGCCGATCGACCACTGGAGAGCGCCCCGTCCACGGGCCCTGCCGCGCAGCGCGACGAACGCGGTGCCGCCACCGATCACCGAGAGCCAGCCCACGGCGAGGAAGAGCAGCGACTTGAACATCGCGTGTGAGAAGAGGTGGCCGAGGGCGGCGCCCGGTGCGCCCTCCGTGATGAGGGCCCCGCCGCCGAGCGCCAGCGCGGAGAGCATGACGGCGATCTGGCTGAGGGTCGAGTAGGCGAGCATCCGCTTGACGTCGCTCTGGGCGAAGGCCAGCAGCGCGGCCCACACCATCGTCACCGCGGCGAGGACGGCGAGTACCGTGCGGGAGGTGACGTCCACGGCATACAGGGGATGGAACCGGGCGACGACATAGGTGCCCGCGGCGACCATGGTGGCCGCGTGGATCAGCGCGGAGGCGGGCGTGGGGCCCTCCATGGCGTCGGGGAGCCAGTCATGGAACGGGACGAGCCCGGACTTGCCGGCGACCCCGACGAGGAGGCCGACGAGCGCGACGCTGAGGCCCGGGCCGGTCGCGGCCAACGTCGTCGTCGTCGCGCCGGAAGCGCCGGCCCAGTGGGCGAGCACCGTGGCGAGGTCGGTCGAGTGCGCACCGACCGCGAGGATGACGAGCCCGAGGACGAAGCCCGTGTCCGCCACCCGGGTCACGAGGAATGCCTTGTGGGCCGCGCGCCGGGCCGACTCGCGGGCGCTGACGTGGCCGATGAGCAGGTAGGAGCACCAGCCCATGACCTCCCACCCCACGAGGGTGAGGACGAGGTCGCCGGACTGGACCACGAGCAGCATCGCCGCGAGGAAGAGGGAGACGCTGGAGGCGAAGACGGGGTAGCGCCGGTCGGCGTCGAGATACCAGATCGAGAAGACCTGCACCGCGAGCCCCACGACCGCCACCGCGATGGCGACGAGGGCCGAGGTGCGGTCGGTGAGGAGGTGCAGCGGCAGCCCGAGCTCGCCGGCGGCCAGGGACCCGATGGTGGAGACGGTCTCGGGTGACTCGCCGCCCAGCGCGAACTGGGCCACGCCGAGCACGAGGACGGCGGCGGCCGACCCGACGGCCACGAGACCGGAGACCGGCTGCGACCGTCGTAGCAGCAGACCGCCCAGCGCGGCGAGGGCGGGGAGCAGGACGGTCAGCTGCACGACGAGGGATCTCATCCGCGCACCTCGCCGCCGGTCGCGGTGAGGTCGTCGTCCCGACGCCCCGCGCCGGTCTCCCCCGGTTCGGCTGGGTCGTCGGCGTCGGTCTCCTCGGTCGTCGGGACCGCGGTGAGGTCGATGTGACCCTGGAGCCGGAACATCGCCAGGACGACGGCGAGAGCCACACAGATCTCGGCCGCGGCAATGGTGATGACGAAGAGGGCCAGCGACTGCCCCGCCTGGAGCGGCGAGCGGTCGCGAGCGCCCAGGGCCACGAGGATGAGGTTGGCGGCGTTGAGGACCAGCTCGACCCCGATGAGGACGAGCACCGCGTTGCGGCGCGCGAGGATGCCGTAGGTGCCGGCCCCCGCGAGGACCGCGGCCAGCACCATCGGCAGCCACAGGTGCATCATCGGCGCTCCCCGGAGGCCGACGCCCGCCACCGCGGCGGCAGCGCACCGGCCACCTTGGCGATGGCGAAGGCGCCGATGAGCGCGGCGAGGAGAAGCACGGAGAGGAGCTCGAACGGCCACACCCACGTGCCGAAGACGGCCGTCGCGACGGCGTGGGTGTCGCCACTGCGCGGCGTGACGGGCCCTGAGCCGACGAGCGGCACCAGCGTCGCGGCCAGCAGGGCGGTGACCGACGCACCGAGCGGGACGGCGAGGAGACGCTGTGGCAGCGGGGTGGCGAGGCCGCGGTTCCGGCCGATCGGCGCATGGGTGAGCATGAGGGCGAACAGGACGAGGACGACGACGGCACCGACGTAGACGAGCAGCTGGACCAGCGCCACGAGCTCGGCTCCGAGGACGACGTAGCAGCCGGCGACGGTGCCGAGGCAGACGACGAGCCACAGTGCGGCATGGACGACCTGCCGGGTCGTCACGGCGAGGACCGCGCTCGCTCCCGCGATGACGCCGACGAGGGCGAAGACGAGGTCACGGGTTGTCATGCGTCGTCGCCCGTCGGCTCACCGGCCGGCGGCCCGGTCGGGCGCGCCGCGGGACGCTCGCGCACGACGCGGGGCGGTCGGTTGGCGGCGGCGACCTCGGCCGGCGCGGCCGACGCGGGGTCGAGCGCGGGCGGCGGTGGGACGGTTTGCATCCACTGGCCGAGTCGGTCCTTCTCGTGGAGCAGGTCACGGATGTCGGTCTCGGCGTACTCGAACTCCGGGCTCCAGTGCAGGGCGTCGAACGGGCACACCTCGATGCAGATACCGCAGTACATGCAGAGGCTGAAGTCGATGGCGAACCGGTCGAGGACGTTGCGCTGGCGCTCGCGGCCGCCCTCCGTCGTCGCCGGCAGGGTCTCCTTGTGCGAGTCGATGTAGATGCACCAGTCCGGGCACTCGCGCGCGCAGAGCATGCACGACGTGCAGTTCTCCTCGGTGAGGGCGATGACCCCGCGAGAGCGGGGAGGCAGCGACGGCGCGACATCGGGGTACTCCGCGGTGTGGCTCGGCCGGGCCAGGGTGCGGGCCGTGGTCGCGAGCCCCTTGACGAGCCCGGGGAGTATGCCGCCGCCTCGGGGACGCCCCGGCCGCGGTGGCGGCTTCTCGTGCTGTGCGGTCACTGGAACACCACCACTCCTGCCCCGGTGAGGACGAGCTGGACGAGGGCGACCGGCACGAGCCAGACCCAGGCGAGACGTTGCAGCTGGTCCTCGCGCATCCGCGGCCAGGAGACGCGCAGCCAGATGACGACGACGGCGACGAGGAAGGCCTTGAGCACCGTCCATACCCAGCCGAGCGAAGCTTCGGCCGGGCCGTGCCAGCCACCGAGGAAGAGCACCGCGAAGAGGAACGAGAAGAGGACGATGCCGGCGTACTCGGCGAGGAGGAAGAAGGCGAACCTCAGCCCGGTGTACTCGGTGAAGGCCCCGAAGACGATCTCGGAGTCGGCCAGGGGCATGTCGAAGGGCGGTCGCTGCAGCTCCGCGAGCGCGGCGACGAGGAAGCAGACCGCCCCCGGGAGCTGCCAGAGCAGCCACCACCCGTTCCACTGCCCGACGATGCCACTGAGGGAGAGGGTGCCTGCCGCAAGGGCGACCGAAGCGACCGACAGCACCAAGGGCAGCTCGTAGCTGAGCAGCTGGGCCGCGGACCGCATCGCCCCGAGAAGCGAGTACTTGTTGGCGCTCGCCCACCCGGCCATGAGGGTGCCGAGGATGCCGACCCCGGCGGCCGCGAGGACGAAGAGCGCTCCCGCGTCGACGTCAGCGGCGACAACGCCGGGAGCGAGGGGGATGACGCTGAGAGCGACGAGGTAAGGGATCAGCGCCACGGCGGGGGCGAGCCGGAACACCCACCGGTCGGCCGCTGCCGGGGTGATGTCCTCCTTCTGGACGAACTTGACCCCGTCGGCGACGAGCTGGGCCCAGCCGTGGAATCCCCCGGCATACATCGGGCCGAGGCGGCTCTGCATGTGAGCCATGACCTTGTGCTCGGTCTGCCCGACGAGCAGCGGCAGCACGAGGAAGGCGGCCAGCGTGGCGACCGCCCTCAGCACGACCTCGAGCACGTTCACCGCGGCCCCCACTCGGGGCCGGGGACGCCTGGCACCTGGATCCGCCGGCGCCCGGCCGACCGCGGCCCCTCGTGACCCTCACCGGGCTCCTTGGCGCCGGGCCATGGCTTCGAGGCGCGGGCGGCGAGGACGAAGGACTTGCGCAGGGGCGTGCCCTCGAAACCGTTGGGCAGCAACAGTGGGCGCAAGCCGAGATCGGTCCCGTCGTCGAAGCCGGTGATGTCGATGCCGAACATCTCGTGGGTCTCACGCTCGTGCCACGCCGCGCCCCTGAAGACCGGCGTGAGGCTGTCGATGGCGCTGCCCTCGGGCAGCCGGGTCCGCAGGAGGTGGTCGCGCAGCGCACCCTGCCGGGACGGGTCGTAGAGGTGCGCGACGACGTCGAAGCCCGGGGCTTCCGTGCTGTCGCTCTGGTCCACTGCGGTGAGCCAGTCGAAGAAGGTGAAGCCGGCGTCGCGCAGCTCGGCCGCGGCGCGGCGCCACTCCCCCGGCAGCACGTCGAGGCAGGGCTGCTCACGCGGCGCCGTCGCCGCAGCTCCCGGGGTCTCTGGACGGCCCGGCGTGGGAACCGTCATCGGCCCCCGCCGCCCAACCTGAAGATGTCGTCGGCCAGGGTCTCCGGGGGGCTCTGCGGCGGCTTGGCCCCCGGGCGGCGGGTCACCCCGGCCGGCGGCGCGTCGCCGCGCGAGCCGGGGGGCCGCGGGCGGGGCGTCGCGGCCGCCGAGGCGGCGGGCCCGAGCACCTGGGTCGCGGCGGGCGGCTCGGCCGGGTCGGGTGGCCGGGCAGCGGGGCGCTTCTCACCCGGTCGCGGCACCAGCGGGTCGCCTCGACCGGGCACGGCCGCTCCGCCCGCGGTGCCGGGCGTGACGAGCGGGCGGGTCACCTCGGCGGCGGACGCGAGGCGCCCCCCGGCATACCGGCGCTGGATCGCCTTGCCGGACAGCGACTCTCCGGCGATCTTCTCCTGCAGCCGGATGATGCCCTGAAGCAGGGCCTCGGGCCTCGGCGGGCAGCCCGGCACGTAGACATCGACCGGAACGATGGTGTCTACACCCTTCATCACCGAGTAGGAGTCCCAGTAGGGGCCGCCCGAGTTGGAGCAGGCGCCGAAGGAGATGACGTACTTCGGCTCGGGCATCTGGTCGTAGAGACGCCTGATCGCGGGAGCCATCTTGTCGGTGACGGTTCCGGAGACGACCATGAGGTCGGCCTGACGCGGGCCGGGTGCGAAGGGGATGACGCCGAGCCGGATGAAGTCGTGCCGTGCCATCGAGGCGGCGATGAACTCGATGGCGCAGCAGGCAAGCCCGAAGTTGAAGACCCACAGGCTGTAGCGGCGCCCCCAGTTGAGGACGATCTTCATCGGCTCGGGTGCGTGCTCCGAGAGCGCCCCGACCCGGGGCATCGGCAGGTCGACGGTCACCGCTTCACCTCCACTGCTCAGATCCACCGGAGCAGGCCGCGGCGGGCGGCGTGCCCGAGCCCGACGACGAGGACGGCCACGAAGATCCCCATCTCGACGAGGCTCGCGCCACCGAGCTGCGGGTCACGGATGACCGTCGCCCAAGGGAAGAGGTAGACCGCGTCCACGGCAAAGATGACGTAGAGGAACGCGTAGACGAAGTAGCGGACGTTGGTCTGAGCCCATCCCTCGCCGATGGGGTCCACGCCCGACTCGTAGGTCGTCAGCTTCGCGCGGGTGCGCGCCCGGGGGGCGAGGAGCCAGCGGGCGACCCC
>JBBRZC010000115.1:0-11365 GCA_038237075.1 Actinomycetales bacterium | reverse complement strand
GCCGACGGTGAGGGCGCCGGGCGCGTGCGCGGCGAAGGGCAGCGGCATCGCGGTGTCGGTCAGCGAAAGTTCCGCGAAGGTCTCGTCGACGACGACGGCCGTCCGGGTGCGAGCAAAGACGGCGGCGAGAGCCGCCCGGGTGGCGTCGTCCATGAGCAGGCCCGTGGGGTTGTGGAAGTCCGGCACGAGGTAGGCCAGCGCAGGACCGCTCTGGCGCACGGTGGCCGCGATCCCGTCGACGTCCCAGCCGCCGGGGGCCATGGGCACGCCCACCGCCCGCAGGCCCGAGCGCCGGACCGCGGCGAGCGCGCCGGGATAGGTGGGGGACTCGAGCAGCACCCGGTCCCCATGGTCGAGCCGGCCCCGCAGGATCGTCGACAGGGCCGCGTGGGCCCCGCAGGTGACGACGACCTGGTCCGCGGTCGTCGGCAGGCCGCGCACGGCATACCAGCCGGCGACCGCAGCCCGCAGGTCGGGCAGCCCGAGCGGGTGGTACCCCGTGCCCGCGAGGTGCCGCGGCAGCGCGCGAACGGCACGCTCGACCGCCTCGGTGCACCCCGGTGCCGCCGGGAGCGCCGCGGAGGTGAGGTCGAGGGCGTCCTCGGCCTCGGGGCGCGGGGGACCGAACGCCGTCCGACGGGGCGCCCCTCCGGGCAGGCTCGCGGTGCTGCCGGCGCCGCGGCGGGTGACGAGGTAGCCGTCCTCGCGCAGCACGGCATACGCGCTGCCCACCGTGGTGCGGCTGACGCCGAGCGCCTCGGTGAGCTCCCGCTCGCTCGGCAGCCGGGTGCCGAGCATGACCCGGCCGTCGCCGAGGAGGCGCCGGACCGCATCGGCCAGTGACTGGTATGCCGGGTGGCCGGCAAGCACCTCGGGCCCGAGGAGCGTGGCGAGGGTGCGAGCCGAGATGGTGCGGGTGGCCATGCAGACCACTCTGACACGATTGGCCCTTGAGAACCAGACCAGTGTTCGGTGAAGATGACGACCATGCGCCGCGCCCCCGTCACCCTCCTGTCCATCGGCCCGCTTGCCCAGCTGCGGGCGGGGCGCCTCCCACGCCGGATCGGCCAGCTGCTGGTGGGGCTCGTCCTCTACGGCGTCTCGATGGCGATGATGGTCCGCTCCGGGCTCGGGCTCGACCCCTGGGACGTCCTGCACTCCGGGCTCACCCGGCTGTCCCCGCTGACCTTCGGCCAGGTGACCATGGTCGTGGGCGCGCTGGTACTGCTCCTCTGGGTGCCGCTGCGGCAGTGGCCGGGCCTCGGCACCGTCGCCAACGTCGTCGTCATCGGGCTCGCGACCGACGCGGGGCTGGCCCTCATCCCCGAGCCGGCGGCGCTGGGGCCCCAGGCGGCGCTGCTGCTCGCGGGCATCGTCCTCAACGGCCTGGCAAGTGGCCTCTACATCGGCAGCCAGCTCGGCCCCGGCCCGCGGGACGGGCTCATGACCGGGCTGGCGCGGCGCACGGGGTGGAGCATCGGGGGCGTGCGGACGGGCATCGAGGTCTCGGTGCTCGCCGTGGGCTGGCTCCTCGGCGGTGCCGTCGGCGTCGGCACCGTCGCGTATGCCGTGCTCATCGGGCCGCTCGTCCAGCTCTTCCTGCCGCGGGTGGCGGTTCACCTCGAGCACCCGGACGTCAAGCCCGTCGAGGTTGGCGCCGCGATGTCGTGAGCCGCATGCGGTGACCTGGTCCCCGTCCCACGCGACCCGGCACGACGCACCGGTAGCAGCGCGGTCCCGAGTCGGAGGCTGGACCAGGAGGGGTCGACACCGCGTGCTGTCAGTCGACAACGGAAAACGCCTGCCGTTCCGAGGGCCTCTCGCTAGTCTCGATGCGCGCAGGACCACGCGCGGCCCGTCCTCGTCGTTGACCATTCGGTGGCCGCCACGGTGCAGGGGGCCCGGGGATGGGAAGGTGCGACGATGTGGAAGCGATGGACGATATGTCTCGCCCGAGGGCACGCCTACGAGCTGGTGTCCTACGACCCACACAGTGACAGCGGTTTCTTCCAACGCTGCCGACGCTGCGGCCATGAGTACCACGGCGGCAGTTCGGTAAGGCCCACCGGACTGGTCGGATGACGGCACTCGTGATCCGGGACCGGGCCCTGTTGCTGGCGGCCGCGGCGGGCCTTCTCGCCCTGGCAGGCTGCGCGGCTCCGCCGGTTCAGTCGCCACCTGCCCCGACCGCCCGGACCCGCTGCCACCAGGACGCCGGGACCTTGGCCGCGGCCGGGGCACGGATCTCCGCAGATATCACGGCAGAGTTCGCGACCAGCTACACCGACCAGTTCCAGGACTTCAGGGCACTCCTGGTCAGCGTGTGCGGCAAGCCGGTGCTGCAGCGATACGACAAGTCCACCGCGAGCGCTACCCACAATGTGGCGTCGGTGACCAAGAGCGTGGTGTCAACGTTGGTCGGGATCGCGATTCGCGACGGTTTCCTCAAGGGAGTCGACCAGACCCTGGCCCAGCTGCTTCCAGGGCACGCGAGTGAGATGACACCGGCGGTGGCGTCGGTCACCCTTCGGCAGCTGTTGACGATGACCGCCGGCCTGGACAAGGACGGACCGAGCTCGTCGGTCGGTCCCTGGATCGAGTCGACCGACTGGGTGCGGGGGATCCTTCGCGAGGGCAGCACGGGGACGGGCCAGTTCGGATACTCCTCGGCCACCTCACACGTCATCGCGGCGATCCTGGTCCGGGCCACCGGCAGGCCCCTTCTGGACTACGCCCGGGAGAAGCTGTTCGACCCGCTGGGGATCGAGACCCGCCCGGCCGCACAACCGCTTCTCGTTCCGGCGGGCGTCCCCGAGTACGACAAGGCAGGCTTCGCATGGCCTGTCGACCCGCAGGGCATCAACTTCGGCGCCGGGTTCCTGAAGATGAAGTCGGCCGACATGCTCAAGCTGGGCCAGCTCTACCTCGACGGAGGCGTGTTCGCTGGGCGCCAGGTCGTCCCCGCCGAATGGGTGCACGACGCCACCCGTGGGCAGGTCGACACAGACTCGGGGTTCGCCGGCTCCGGTTACGGCTACCAATGGTGGGTCACGACTGCCGGCCCGGATCCCGCGTTCGCCGCGGTGGGGTTCGGGGGCCAGCTGATCGAAGTCGTCCCGAAACGGCAGCTGGTCGTCGTGTTCAGCACCGAGCTGACCTCCGATCCGAACCAGGTCGTGCGCGCCGACTCGAGGTCCTACGAGGAGATGGTCGGCCGACTGATCGCGCCCCGCGTCACCCCCTAGTCACCGGAAAGAGCGCCGGCAGTCAGGCCTGGAGAGCCAGGGCGAACGGGAGCACCGCGTCGGCGTCCGCCTCGCGCAGGAGCGCGGCGCCGACGGTCAGGGTCCAGCGCGAGTCGACGAGGTCGTCCACGAGGAGCACCGGCCCGGACGAGGTGGTGAGCGCCGACCGCAGCGCCGGTGGCACACAGAAGCGCCCCCAGACCCCGGCGAGCCGGAAGGCGCTGTTGCCGCCGGAGCCACCGGTGGGGCCGCCGTCGACGAGGTCGAGGCTGCCGAGGAAGTCGAGGCGGCCCACCTCGGCGAGTCCGCGGGCCACCGACAGGGCGAGCTGCGGCCGGGACCGGGACGGGACGGCGACGACGGCCGTGGGGCGCTGGTCCCAGGCCCAGTCGCGCAGGACGCCGACGCACGCGGTGAGGAGCTGCGGCGAGGCGGGGGCGTCGGCGGCGAGCAGCTCGCGCAGCCGCTGGCCCCAGCCGAGGTCGGTGAGCCGGGCCAGCGCCCGTCCCGGGGCCATCGCCTCTGGGGCCTTGATGGTGCCGCTGAGCGGGACGCCGAGGCGCGGCATACCGCTCGGCCACTGCTTGCGGGGCTCGATGTCGACGCCGACCCGCTGGAGCCGGCTGCGGGCGGTCAGCAGGGCCGCGTCGGGGACGTCGGCTGGGAACCACGCACCCGCGCAGTTGTCGCACCGACCGCATGGCCGGGCCGTGTCGTCGTCGAGTGAGCGCTGGAGGAGCTCCATCCGGCACCCGGAGCCACGCTCGTAGTCGACCATGAGCTGCGCCTCGCGCTCGCGGGCCTGCGCGACCCGGGCGTAGCGCTCGGCGTCGTAGGCCCACGGAACGCCGGTGGAGGTCCACCCCCCGGTGACCCGGGTCACGGCGCCGTCGACGTCGAGGACCTTGAGGAGGAGCTCGAGCCGGGTGTGCCGGATGTCGACGACCGACTCGAGCGCCTGGGTCGAGAGGGGTCGGCGCGCCTCGGTCAGGGCGGTGAGTACGGCGTCGGCCTGCTCTTGGCGGGGCATCGATGCGGAGGCGAAGTAGCGCCAGATGTCCTTATCCTCGGGGCCCGGCATGAGGAGCACGTCGGCGTTCAGCGTGGCGCGTCCGGCGCGGCCGACCTGCTGGTAGTAGGCGACCGGGGAGGATGGCGCCCCGACGTGGACGACGAAGCGGAGGTCGGGCTTGTCGAACCCCATCCCCAAGGCGCTCGTGGCGACCAGCGCCTTGACCCGGTTGTCGCGCAGCGCCGCCTCGAGCCCTTCGCGGTCGGCGGGGTCGGTGCGCCCGGTGTAGGCGCGGACCTCGTGACCGGCGTCGCGCAGCGTCGCCGCGACGTCCTCGGCGCCGGCGACGGTGAGGGTGTAGATGATGCCGCTGCCGGGCAGGTCGGCGAGGTGGGCCAGCAGCCAGGCGACGCGCTGCTCGGGTGCGGCGAGCGGCAGGACCCCGAGGCGCAGCGACTCGCGGGCCAGGCCGCCGCGCAGGGTGAGCACCTCGTGGCCACCGGCGCCGAGCTGCTCGGCGACGTCGGTGACGACCCGGGCGTTGGCCGTGGCGGTCGTCGCGAGCACCGGGGTGCCGGTCGGCAGGGTCGTGAGCAGGTCGCGGATGCGGCGGTAGTCCGGGCGGAAGTCGTGCCCCCAGTCGCTGACACAGTGCGCCTCGTCGACGACGAGCAGTCCGCAGCTGCGGGCGAGGTCGGGCAGCTGCTCGTCGCGGAAGCGCGGGTTGTTGAGCCGTTCGGGGCTAACGAGGAGGACGTCGACCTCGTCGGCGGCCAGTGCCTTGCTCACCGCACCCCATTCCTCGGCGTTGGCCGAGTTCATCGACACGGCACGGATGCCGGCCCGCTCGGCGGCGGCGATCTGGTCGCGCATGAGGGCCAGCAGCGGCGAGATGATGACGCTCGGACCGGCTCCGGCAGCACGGAGCAGGGCGGTCGAGACGAAGTAGACGGCGGACTTGCCCCAGCCGGTGCGCTGCACGACGAGGACGCGCCGGCGGTCGGCGACGAGGGCCTCGATCGCCTCGAGCTGGCCGTCCCGGAAGTCGATGTCGTCCCGCCCGACGAGCCGGCGCAGGGCGGCGGACGCAGCCACCGCCAGGTCGGTGCCAGGCGGTGTCGACGCGCGGGCGGCGGTCGGAGGAGCAGTCATGGTCCCCACGGTAGGCGCCAGGCCGGACCCTACCGACGCCTGTCCACAGGGGCCCCTCGGCCGAACAGGCGGTCTCAGGGCCTCGGCAGGGGTCCGGCCTCGCCCCGCGTCCTGCGAGGATGACGCCATGGCGACCTCGCACTACCGCGTCAACGTCCCGCTCCGGTGGTCCGACATGGACGCCTACGGCCACGTCAACAACGTGCAGTTCCTGCGCCTGCTCGAGGACGCCCGCGTCACCGGCTTCAAGGAGTGGTTCGGGCAGGGCCGCGCGCTCCTCGACCAGGGCGTCCTGGTGACCCGGCACGAGATCGAGTACATCTCCCCGCTGACCTTCCGGCACGCCCCGATCTCGGTCGACCTGTGGTGCACGAAGATCACCGGCGCCGGCTTCGACCTCGCCTACGACGTGCGCGACCCCGAGGGGGTCGGCGACGGCCACTACGCCCGCGCCGAGACCGGGCTCGTCCTCTACGACTTCGCGGCGACGAGTCCCCGCCGGATCAGCCCCGAGGAGCGTGACATCCTGCGCGCCCACGCCGGTGACGCGGTGCCGTTCCGGTGGCGCAGCCGGTGAGCGGCCTCGTCTTCGACGACGAGCAGGGCTATGCCGACTTCGCCACGTTCGTCGCCCGGGCCCGCTCCGCGGTCCCCGGCGGCGCGATGCGGCTCCAGGCTTCCGGCTCGGCGCTGGCGGCCTACGTGGGCGTCCTGCCGGGTCGCGGCCTCATGGGTCAGGGCACCGTCGTCGGCCTGCGCGTGACGTCCCTCGCCGAGCCCGCGGACCTCGACACGACGGTGACCCTGGCGAGCCTCACCGACCGGCTCGCCCGACCCCAGGCTTCGGGGACAGCGTCGGCGACCCTGTCGGTGCCGCCGACGACCGTGCAGGCCGGGTGGGCGGCGATGGCCCCGCCGCGCAGCGGGTGGGAACCCGTGGGGTCGGTGCCGGGCCTGGCGCTCGTCGCGGCTGCGCAGGACGGCATCGCCGAGATCGCGACCGGCACGACGGAGCACGCCGGAGCCGCCGCCGTCGCGGACCTGCGGCAGCGGGTCTGGGCGCGTCTCACGCCGACGACCCCGACCGTCGTCGCGGGAGGGGCGTTCGCGGCATACGTGCTGGGGTTCCTCGACCCGGACGCCGACTGCACCGTCTTCGCCCAGGGCCGGTGGACCCGGCTCTCGACCACCCGGGGCCACGTCCTCCTGCGGTGACGGCGCGGCTCAGCGGCGCGGCACGCAGCGCCGCCCGGCCGGGATGACGAGGGCGGCGACCGCCGCGAGCAGTCCCCAGATCACGAGGTAGGTCTGGATGTCGCCACCGGAGGCGTGCAGCGACGCGAAGATGGCGCTCGCGGCGGCGATGCCGAGGACGCTGCCGAGCACGTCGGCGAGCTGGAGGGCGGCCGAGGCGGGACCGTGCTCCGCGACCGGCGCGAGGTCGAGGAGGAGCACCGACAGCGAGGTCGACGCGAGGCCCATGCCGAGGCCCGCGGAGACCATCGCCGGCGCGAAGAGCCACACCGACCAGTCCGCGGCCGCAATGACGACCATGGCGAGGCAGCCGAGGCTGAGGAAGAGCCCGCCGACCGATACGAGGGAGGCCCGGCGACCTCGCATCGAGGGGTGGCCCTGGACCCACGACCCGGCCGACCAGCCGAGCGACCCCAGGGCGAGGACGACGCCCGCCGTGGTGAGGCTGGCGCCGCGCTCCTGGGTGAACATCAGCGGCACGTAGGTGATCGAGCCGCCGAAGGCGGCGTTGAGGAAGAACCGGCTGAGGATCACCGACGGCAGGCCGCGAGCCATCCGCAGGGTCCCGGCCGGCAGCAGCGCCGGGGTGACGACAGCGAGGCCCACGACGCCGCCGACCGCCGCGGCGCTCTGCCACGAGAGCAGCGGGAAGCGCTCGTGGGTGCCGAGCTGGACCAGCCCGGCGGCAAGGGCGACGACGACCCCGATCCCCGCCGTGCGGCGGTGCGCCGCCCGCTCGGCTGCGTCGAGGGCCGCCCCGTCGTCGTCCCGACGGATCGCGGACGCCTGACGTGCCACGACGGCGAGGGTCACCAGCGCCGGCGGCACGACCACCCAGAAGACGAGGCGCCAGGTGAGGCTCGACGCGATCCAGCCGGCCAGCGGCGCCCCGACGAGCGAGGGGAGGATCCACGCCGCCGACACGAAGCTGAAGACGCGCGGGCGCACGTCGCCGGGGTAGACCCGCCCGACGACGACGTAGATCACGACGATGACGAGCCCCGCCCCGAGCCCGGTGACGGCGCGACCGAGGAGGAGCAGGGCGAACGACGGCGCGAGACCGCACACCGCGGCCCCCGCGGCGAAGAGGAGCTGCCCGGCGTAGAGGGCCGGCATCGGGCCCGAATGGTCGGACCACACGCCGGCGAGGACGATCCCGAGCAGCTGTGCGGTGAGCATCACCGAGAAGGCGAGCCCGTAGCTGCGGACCGCGCCCAGCTCCTCCGCCGCCCGCGGCATGGCCGTGGCGATGGCCATCGCCTCGAAGGCGATGATGCTCACCAGGGCGACGAGGGCGACGGTGATGAGCCGGTATGCCGGGGCGAACGGCCCCCGGGGCAGGTCACCGGTGCTGACCGGAACGGCGATGGGGTCCCCGGTGCTCACTGGCTTGAGTCTACCCGCCGCGCGCTTCTCCCTGCGGTGGCTACCTGCCGTGCGGTTCTGCCCTGTCCCACTCGCCTCGGGCGACGAGGACGTCGCGCAGGGTGTCGACCCGGTCGCTGACGATCCCGTCCACCCCGAGGTCGAGGAGCCTGGTCATCTCGTCGGGGTCGTCCACGGTCCACGCGTGCACCTGCTTGCCGAGTCGGTGGACGGTGCTGACGAGGCGTGGCGTGACGAGGACGAGGGTGCGGCCGCGCACCTTGAGCTTCGGTGGCATCTGCAGGACCTGGGCGGGTGAGTGGAGCAGCGGGCTGAGCCAGCCCGGCGCGAAGCTCAGCGCCGCGGTCCCGGCCGGCCCGGCCGCCGTGGCGACGCGCGGGCCGGCGAGGCGACGGAACGCGGCGAGCCGACACTCCGAGAACGAGCCGACGCAGACCCGGTCCTGGGCTCCGTGCGCCTCGATCGCCTCCCACAGCGGGCGCACCGCGCCCGCCGCCTTGATGTCGATGTTGAGGCGCGTCGCGGGGAAGGCGTCGAGCACCTCGCCCAGCTCGGGGATCGGCTCGGTGCCACCGACCCGGGCCGCCCGCACCGTCGACCAGGGCAGCTCGCTGATGAGCCCGTGGCCGTCGGTGACCCGGTCGAGCCGGCCGTCATGGAAGGCGACGAGGTGGCCGTCGCGGGTTGCGCGGACGTCGGTCTCGAGGTAGCGGTAGCCGAGGTCGACCGCGGCGGCGAACGCGCGCACGGTGTTCTCGATACCGACGTTCGGCGCGTACCCGGCGCCCCCGCGGTGGGCGAGCGCCAGGGGCGGGGCGTCGAAGTAGGGGTGCCCGGCCGCCGTCGTCATCGACCCACCCTGCCATGGGCCGACCGACCGGTCTTGCGATGATGTCCGGGTGGACCTGCCCGCCCGAGCCCTGAACGTCGCCGCCTGCCAGCGGGAGTGCGCGTGGTCCGCGACCGGCGACGCCCTGGCCGGGGAGTCGCTCTTCGCCTGCGACTCGTGCGGGAGCGAGTGGGTCCGCTCGCAGCGGTGGACGCCGATCGACTGGGCAGGTGCGGTCCCGGAAGCCGTTCTCGCGGAACGAGAACGGCATACCGGGACCGCGTCTGGCGGGTAGCCCTCGAGTCTCGGCCGGGTCAACGCCTGGAACGGGTCAGAACTCCAGCCACACCGTCGTGTCGGCGGGCACGGCGCGGTCTGCCGCGAGGTCACCCGACGCGAGCAGGACCCGTGACCCGCTCGGGAGCGCCAGCGGCGACGTGCCGAGGTTGGCGACGACGGCGACCGCGTCGCGCCCGGGCGCCTGGGTGAGGAACGCCACGACGTCCGGCCGGTCGGCATACGTCTCGAGCCAGCGCAGCGAACCCTGACCGAGCGCACGGCCGCGCCGCAGCCGCAGCAGCGACCGGTAGAGCTCGAGGGTTGAGCCGTCGCGACCGACCTGCTGGTCGACCGCGTATGCCGCGTAGCTCTCGGGCTGCGGCAGCCAGGTGCGCTGCGACGGGCCGAAGCCCAGCGACGGCTCGTCCCGCGCCCACGGCATCGGGACGCGGCAGCCGTCGCGGCCGAGCTCCTCGCCGCCGCTGCGCGCGAACGTCGGGTCCTGACGGAGCTCGTCGGGCATGTCCGTCGAGTCGGGCAGGCCCAGCTCCTCACCCTGGTAAAGGTAGGCGGCACCGGGGAGGGCGAGCATCAGCGTCGTCGCGGCGCGGGCGCGGCGCAGCCCGAGGTCGCGGTCGGGCTGCTCGTCGTCCTTGCCGATCCCGTTGGGGCGGCGCCGGTCCTGGCGCAGACCCAGGCGCGTGGCGTGGCGCACGACGTCGTGGTTCGAGAGCACCCACGTGCTCGGGGCGCCGACGGAGGCCCCTGCGGCGAGGGAGTGGTCGATGACCTCGCTGATCCTGCTCGCGTCCCAGGGGCACTCGAGGAAGTCGAAGTTGAAGGCCTGGTTCATCTCGGTCGAGCGCACGTAGCGCACCGCGCGCTCCGGCGGGTCGACCCACGCCTCGGCGCAGAGGATCCGGTCGGGCTGGCCGTAGGAGTCGAGGATCCGGCGCCACTGCTCGTAGATCTCGTGGACGCCGTCCTGGTCCCACATCGGAGCCCGCCGGGGGGTGGCGCCCGAGTCGGGCACCTCGTCTGCGGGGCCCTCGACGCCGAGGTGCTCGACGAAGTCGCCGTCGGGCCTGGAGCCGAGCATCTCCTGCTTGTCCTCCCAGTCGGGGAGGCCGTCCTCCTTGACGAGGCCGTGCGCCACGTCGACCCGGAACCCGTCGACGCCGCGGTCGAGCCAGAAGCGCAGGGTCGACTCGAACTCGGCGCGGACCTGCTCGTTCGCCCAGTTGAAGTCGGGCTGCTTCGGGTCGAAGAGGTGCAGGTACCACTGGCCCGGGATGCCGTCGGGCTCGGTGACCCGGGTCCAGGCCCGGCCGCCGAAGACGGACCGCCAGTTGTTCGGGGGCAGCTCGCCGCCGTCGCCTTTGCCGTCGCGGAACAGGTAGCGCTCGCGCTCCTCCGAGCCGGGCGCCGAGGCGAGGGCCGCGCGGAACCAGGCGTGCTCGTCGGAGGAGTGGTTGGGCACGAGGTCGACGATGACCTTCAGGCCGAGCTCCCGGGCGCGGGCGAGCAGGGCGTCGGCGTCGGCGAGGGTGCCGAAGAGGGGGTCGACGTCGCGGTAGTCGGCGACGTCGTAGCCCGCGTCGGCCTGCGGGGAGGTGTAGAAGGGCGACAGCCAGACCGCGTCGACGCCGAGGTCGCTCAGGTAGCCGAGCCGAGCGGTCATGCCGGGCAGGTCACCGATCCCGTCGCCGTCGCTGTCGGCCCAGGACCGCGGGTAGATCTGGTAGATGACCGCGTCCCGCCACCAGGCGGAGGCGTCGCGGGTCGAGAGGTCGTCGGGCGGGAACGCCACGCGGGCAGCGGGAAGGGACATCTGGCTCACCCCACCAGGGTGCCAAACTCCTGAAAGAGTCTGCAAATCCGGCACGAGCTTGCCGTGACAGGGCGGGTGCGAGGATGACCGGGTGACGTTCTACGACGAGGTCGGCGGGCACCCGACCTTCGCCCGGCTGGTCCACGAGTTCTACGTCGGCGTCGCCGCCGACGCGGCGCTGCGCGCGCTCTACCCCGAGGAGGACCTCGGGCCCGCGCAGGCGCGGCTGCTCGGCTTCCTCGAGCAGTACTGGGGCGGGCCCGCCACCTACTCGCAGGAGCGCGGCCACCCGAGGCTGCGGATGCGACATGTCCCGTATGCCGTGACGCCGGCCCAGCGCGACCGCTGGCTGACGCACATGCTCGCCGCCGTCGACG